>JAJCZP010000279.1 GCA_029262315.1 Deltaproteobacteria bacterium
TCTTCGGTGTCGTCGCGCCCAACTCGGGAAACCAGAAGATCCTGCTCAAGTACGGCACCGAGGAGCAGAAGGAGAAGTGGCTGGTTCCGCTCACCGAAGGAAAGATGGAATCGGGCTTCTCGATGACCGAGCCCGACACGGCCGGGTCCGACCCGCGCTCGCTCCGAACCACCGCACGTCGCGAGGGCGACCAGTGGGTGATCAACGGGCACAAGTGGTTCACCTCCAACGGCTTTGCCGCGGACTTTCTGATCGTGATGTGCCGTACGGAGGATCCCGACGCCCCCGGCGAGCGAAACGCGAAGATGACCCAGATCATCGTGCCGACCGACACCCCCGGCGTGAACCTCATCCGCGGCGTCAACGTGTGGGGACGGCAGGCCGACCACTGCGAGTTCATCTACGACGACGTGCGGGTCCCACTCGAGAACCAACTCGGCGCGACCGGCTCCGGCCACCAGGCTGCGCAGGATAGGCTCGGCGCCGGCCGCGTGTACCACTGCATGAACTCAGTCGGGCAGATGTGGCGCGCCTTCGACCTCATGGTGCAACGCGCCAACGAGCGCGAGGTCCATGGAGGGCTCCTCGAGAGCAAGCAATTCGTGCAGGGCTTCATCGCCGAGAGCTACATCGACATCCAGGCCGCACGGTTGATGACGATCCATGCCGCCGAGAAGCTCGAGGCCGGACTCGACGCCCGCACCGAGATCTCCGCAATCAAGATCTTCGTTCCCGAGGCCTACCACCGCGTGGTCGACCGCGCCATACAGGTGTGGGGCGCTGCGGGGATCTCGGGCGACCTCCCGCTGTTCGCCATGTATCAGGGCGCGCGCACGCTACGCATCGCGGACGGGCCCGACGAGGTCCACAAGATCCTGATCGCCAAGAATGTACTCAAGCAATACCGCACCGGCAGCGGCTGGGACTTCGGCAACTGACGGTTCCGCTCTGCCCCGCGCGGCGGGCGTTCAGCCGGTCGACTGGTCCTCGCCCTTGTCGCTCTCTTCGCCAGCCTCGCCGGCGATCTCGTTCCCGTCCTCGTCGACGATCTCGTTCCCGTCCTCGTCGTACGGCGAACGGAAGTCGTCCACGATACCGTACTCCTCGGGGAGCGCCTGCGGTCCCGGCACGATGCCCGCGATGTCTGGATCCTCGCCGGTGTCCTCTCCGGGCTCACGCTCTTTGCGCTCGGTCGTGCGCTCGGTGCGACGCATCGACTTGTCCTGCTGCTTACGTTTGCGCGCCGACTCCTTCTGGCGCTTCATGAACGTAGGTCGACCGCGGCCGCTCATCGAGTGCGCAACCTTCCAGCACCGGATTGTACGTTCATCGTGACCTCCCTCGATCTATTCGGAATCTCGACAGGCGCTACCCACAACCTGCCAACGAAGGCGCGGACCGCCACGGCACACCTGCTCGCACCGCTTGTCCCTCAAGTCCAGATAGCGGGCTATCAGGCGCGGCGCGTCATCGCAACCACGGGAGGCTCAACTCCGTGTTCTGCCGTCGCTTTGGCACACCGCGTGCCCCTACGTTGAGGCCCTGCCGCGGTCCCCAGAAGCGTCAGAACGGCAGGTCTCCGGCCGCCACCCGCACGCTCCCGTTCTTGCTGTAGGCGTCGATCGAGCGCTGCGCGATCCGCCACTGGTGTACCTCGTCGGCACCATCGGCGAAGCGCGCCCAGCGGGCCTGCGTGGCCATCTGGGCGAGCGGAGTATCGGTGGAGTAGCCGAGCGCGCCGTGCACCTGCACCGCTCGGTCGATAATGCGGTTCAGGGCGTTGGCGACGAAATGCTTCGCCATCGAGACCTCGCTCTTGAAGTCCTCGCCCCGGTCGATCTTATAAGCCGCGTGCAGCACCATCAGTTTGCACTGATACAGCTCCATGGTGCTGTCGGCGATCATCCACTGAATGCCCTGCTTCTCGGCCAGCATCGAACCGTGGGCGTAGCGCTTCAGGGCGCGATCGATCGTCATATCGAGCGCCATCTCGGCCTGACCGATCCAGCGCATACAGTGGGCGAGTCGCGCCGGACCGAGACGATACTGCCCAAGCTTGTGCCCCTGCCCGCGCCCACCGAGCATGTTCTCTTTGGGGACGCGGAGATCCTTGATGCGGATCTCGCAATGGTTGTGGCCGCCGCTCATCGTGTGCACGTCGCGGACGATCTCCCACCCATCGGAGGGGAGATCGACCAGGAACGCCGAGTTGCCGGCCTGCGGCACCTCGGGCGTGCCCTCGGTTCGCGCGATCAGGATGGCGAAGCTAGCCCCGCGCGCCCCCGAGATGAACCACTTGTGCCCGTTCACGACCCAGTCGTCGCCGTCCTCGACGGCATGAGTTTGAATGAGCGTCGGGTCCGATCCCGCCACCTCGGGCTCGGTCATGGCGAAGCACGACCGGATCCGCCCATCGCAAAGCGGCTTCAGATACTTGTCGCGCTGCGCCGGGGTCGTCCAGTGATGGAGCGTATGCATGTTGCCCTCGTCTGGCGCCTGCGCGTTCAGGGCGAACGGCCCGAAGCGGGTCCGCGCCGCCTCGGCCGAAACCGCCGCCATCGCGACGTGCCCGAGCCCCATACCGCCAAGCTCCGCCGGCATATGCGGCAGCCAGAGACCCGCGTCTTTGGCGGCCTTCCGCATCGCGACGACCTGCTTCACGAGGACGCTGCGATCCCCCTCGTGCTCGTCGATCACCTGCTCGCCGGGTCGCACGACCTCGTCGCAGAACTCGCGGACCCGCCGAATGACGTCGTGCAGCTCCTCGGGAAAGCTGAAGTCGATGGCCATGGCCGCGAGTTGTAGCGCCGTTCGTGGGCTACGTCTAAAGCGCCGGATGCGACGCGAAAGGGCTCCCGGGGCGGCTCCGGCCCTGTTGACGGATTCGGGACTCGTCACTGCGGACTCCGTGTGGCACCCTACGTCAGATGCGAGCACTTGATTTTCACATCGCATGCGCGATGTTGCGTCCCCAACCCAGTTTAGGGAGGCGATAATGCCCGAATTTTCCGTCAGCCCGGCCGGTGAGAAGTTCCGCCTGCCCGATAAGAAGGACTACACCACCGAGTTCCAGCGGCTACAGAAGCTGGCGAACAAGGCCCGGAAAGAAGGCAAAGAGGTCGTCGTCGTGATGGGAGTCGGCTTCGTCGGTGCCGTCATGGCCGCGATCGTCGCCGACACCGTCAACAAGAAGACGAAGAAGCCGAGCAAGTTCGTCATCGGCTGCCAGCGGCCCAGCACGCGGAGCTACTGGAAAATCCCGCTGCTGAATCGGGGCGTCTCGCCGGTGAAAGCCGAGGATCCCGAAGTCGATCCGATGATCCACCGCTGCGTCCAAGAGAAGAAGACGCTGACGGCCACGTTCAATCCCGATTGCCTGAAGCTCGCAGACTGCGTCGTCGTCGACGTGCAGTGCGACTACACGAAGCACGACCTCGGCAACATGCGAACCGGTGAAGTCGAGATGGCGGCCCTCGAGGCCACCATCCGGACCATCGGTGAGAAGATTCCGCAAAAGTGCCTGACCCTGATCGAGACCACGGTCGCGCCCGGCACGACCGAATTCGTGGCCTGGCCGATCTTACAGAAGGCGTTTGCCAAGCGCGGCATCAAAGCCAAGCCGATCCTGGCGCACAGCTACGAGCGCGTCATGCCCGGCCGTCAGTACGTCGCCAGCATCCGCGATTTCTGGCGCGTGTGTAGTGGTTGCGACAAGCAGGCGCGCCGGCGCGTCGTGAAGTTCTTGAACGAGGTGCTGAACACCGACGAGTTCCCGCTGACCGTGCTCGATCGCCCGATCGAGTCCGAGACCTCGAAGATCATCGAGAACTCCTACCGCGCCACCACGCTCGCGTTCATGCACGAGTGGAGCTTGTTCTCAGAACGAAACGGGGTCGACCTCACCAAGGTGATCAACGCGATCAAGGTGCGTCCGACCCACAGCAACATGATCTTCCCGGGACCGGGCATCGGCGGCTACTGCCTGCCGAAGGATGGCGGGCTCGGCTACTGGGCCTACCGCCACATCCTCGGCTTCGACGATGGTGACGACATCTTCAAGATGAGCACCACCGCCATCGACATCAACGATACCCGTGGGCTGCACGTCGCCACACTCACCCGCGACGCGCTCCGCAACATGGGCCGGTACATCGCCAACGCCCAGGTGCTCATTTGCGGCGCGAGCTACCGGCAGGATGTCGGAGACACCCGCTATAGCGGCTCCGAGGTCGTCGTCCGCCGGCTGACCGAGATGGGCGCCGAAATGCGCGTCCACGATCCGTACGTCGATCATTGGTGGGAGTTCGAGACGCAGGAGAGCTACCCCGCGCCCGGACATTCCCTGGCGCGCTTCTTCCGCAACCAGGACGGCCTCACCGATCTCCGGGTGGAGCCCAAACTCGCCGACGCCCTGAAGGGCGCCGAAGCGGTGATCCTGGCTGTGCCGCACGACGCCTACACCGGCCTCACGCCTGAACAGGTCGTGAAGATGGCCGGTGGGCCGCTCGCTGTTGTCGATGCCTTTGGCATTCTCAGCGACGCCGACATCCGCCGCTACTTCGAGCTCGGTTGCGAGGTCAAAGGCCTCGGCCGCGGCCACATCCAGCGGATCAAGGGCGAGGTGCGGGGGGATTAATTTCTGTTCGCCCCCGTGCGCGCGGCGCGATGCGCCGTGCTCCGATGGGCCTCGCCCCGCGAAGTCAATTCGCGGGACTCCCTGTTCGCCCCCGTGCGCGCGGCGCGATGCGCCATGCTCCGATGGGCCTCGCCCCGCGAAGTCAATTCGCGGGACTCCGACTCGTCATGTGCTTCGTTGTACGTGGTCGGCGAGTAGGCTGTGAATGAGTGTCTGGTATCCGATGCCGTCGCGTATGGCCTCGGCGCGGAGGGATTGCAGGACGTCGGGGTCGATCCGGATCGCGATCAACTCTCGAGCGGCACGGCGCCGTAACTCACTCGGCTGCTAGGACGTAGAGCGAACCGACGACGCTGGGGCCGTAGCGCCCGGGCGCGAAAGCCTGGGCGAGCGCGGCTTTGGCGCGCCAGCCGGTGCAATGGCCCGGGGCGACGACGCGTGGGTCGACGCGCCCGCCGAGATCGCGCACCGTGGCCGGGATGCGCTCCTCCATACCCTTGCCACTCAGGTGGTAGCCGCCGAGCACGGTGTCGACCGCCACGTCGGCGAACGCGGCCTTGGCCGCGAGCGCCGCATTCACGACACCGGCGTGCGAACACGCCGACAGCACCGTGACGCCGCGACCCCGTACATGCGCAGCCAGATAGCGTTCGTCGAGGATCAGGGGGTCGGGAATCGCCTTGTCGTCGACAAACGTGTGATGGCCGAGCAGCCCAGTTTCGTAGTCGGTGACGCGCGGGATCTCGCCACTACCGAAAAAGAACCCGTTGCACATCGCGTGGGCCTCGGCGTGCTTGGCGATGCGACCGCCGGCGGCTTCGATGTCTTCGAAGCGCGGCTCAGGCGCCAGCATGAGGAACATGCCAAGGGGATGTTTGATGCCGCGCTGATCGGGACGATCAGGATGCAGATCGACCACGAGCGGAGCGTCGACCCCCGCCCGCCGGCGTGCGTCCGCCACCACCGCCACCACCGCCGGCAGCGCGCCGCTATGATCGAAATGCCAATGCGAGAGAAAAATGACCTCGATCGTCGCCAGATCGATATCCAGACGGGAGGCGTTGTCCTTCCAAAGGTCGCCGTACGGGCCAACGTCGAAGAGCATGCTGTGCGTCTCGTCGCCCTTGCGGCCGGTGACGAGCACCGAGAATCCGTGCCCAGCGCAGCAGAGGCGATCGAAGAGCACCTTGCAGGGCGCGCCATCAATCTCGCGCGTGCTCTCGGTGCGCCCGACGAGGTGCATCGCTTCGGGAATCTGGGGCACGCCCGCGTCGATGCTCGACAAGGTATCGGTCTCGTTGTCGACGACGACCAGGAGACGCAGCTCGTCGAGTTCGGTCACGCTAGCCATGGGGGCTAACTATCCGAGGGCGACGGCGATCTGCAACATCGTCAGGAGTGCTGATCGAGGAGTTCTTCGGAGACCCGCCACAGCCGCGCCGCGATCTCCGGATCGACGGCGTGCGGAAGATAGCCGGTCGTTACCCCCGCGGTACCAGCAGGTGCCGACAGGCCGCAGTCCTCGAGGTACACACCACCCTTCCCATCGAGTTCCGGTGCGGTCGCCGCCCACACCGAGGTAGCCGCACCGGAAGGTATCTCCTTGAATCCCCCGGCCGTCGCGGTGATGCGCTCGACCAAGGGCGCGAGATCCTCCTGACTCAGGTGACGCCCGAGATCGGTCGGGATCGCGCCCGGGTGGAGCGAGAATGCCCGCACACCGGTCTCGCGAACGCGAGCGTCGAGCGCGACCGCGAAGAGGGCGTTGGCGCTCTTAGCCTGCCCGTACGCTTCCCACTTCTCGTAGGGCCTACGCTCGAAATGGAGATCGTCGAAATCGACGGGCGCCCGCATATGCCCCGCGGAGCTGACACTCACGACACGCGCGGGCGCGCTCGCCTGCAGCACCGGCAGAAGCAAGTTTGTGAGCAGGAAATGACCCATGTGATTGGTCGCGAACTGGAGCTCCCACCCTTCGGGCGAGCGACCGAAGGGACACCCCATCACCCCAGCGTTGTTGATGAGCATGTGGACCTGCGGGTGCCGAGCCCGGACGGCATCGGCGAACGCTCGAATGCTCGCCCGGTCGAGCAGGTCGAGCGCGTCGACGTGGACCACACCGCTGCCGGCGTGGCCTTTGATCCCCTCGGCGACCGCCGCTCCACGCACGATGTCGCGACATCCAATCGTGACCTCGGCACCCTTGGCGGCCAGGGCGCGGGCCGTCTCCGCCCCGAGCCCTCCGGAGCCGCCCGTCACGACGGCGACCCGGCCGTGCAGGTCGATACCCTCAAGCACTTCGTCCGCCGTCGTATGGAAACCAAACTGGCGCGCTGGGATCATCTCCCGGTTCTTAGCCGCAAGCGAAACGCGATACCAGGCCCCGGGCCAGCTTGTATTTACTCCGCAGCCTGGGAAGATCCGTCGCAGCATGTCCCGGCAGATCACCGATCGCTTCGGCCGCACCTTCGACTATCTGCGCATCGCGGTCACGGAGCGGTGCAATCTGCGCTGCGTCTACTGCATGCCGGAGGAAGGCGTGGCGTTTCAGGATGCCTCCCAGCTCCTGTCGGCCGACGAGATTCTGCGCGTGGTGCATGTCGCGGCGGGACTCGGGGTCACCAAGTTCCGCTACACCGGCGGCGAGCCCCTGGTCCGAAAAGAGCTGCTGCCGATCATCGCGGGCACCCGCGCCACGCCGGGCGTGCAGAACATCCATCTCACCACCAACGGTATCCTCTTCAGCGAAGCGGCCGACGCGCTCCGTGACGCTGGTCTCGACGGCGTGAATTTCAGCCTCGACAGCATGCGGCCGGAGCGCTTTCTGCAAATGACCCGTCGCACGGGTGCCGACAAAGTACTGGCCAGCATCCGCCAGGCCGTGGCGCTCGGCTTTCCTAGCGTGAAGGTGAATCTCGTTGCCATGCGCGGCTTCAACGATGACGAGATTCCGGACTTCGCCGCGCTGACCCGTGAGCTTCCGATTACGGTCCGCTTCATCGAACTGATGCCGTTCGACGAGCAACAGGTGTGGAAGCGCGGGAATTTCCTCGGCGTCGATCGCATCGTGGCCGCGCTCCGTACCGCCGAGCCGACGATCGAACCCAGCGCGGGCAGTTCGACCGAAGAGCACGTGTTCCAGGTTCCGGGCCATGCCGGCAAGCTCGCGGTTATCCCCGCCTTCACGCGTAGCCTCTGCGGCAGCTGCGATCGCGTGCGGCTCACCGCCGATGGCCAGATCCGCAACTGCCTCTACTCGGACCGCGAGTTCGATCTCCGCGCCGCCCTCCGGCGAGACGCCAGCGACGACGAACTCGCCGACATTCTCTGCAATGCCATGGCGCAGAAGCTGGTCGACGGCTGGGCGGCCCAACGCGAGGCCGAGTCGGCAGGCCGCCAACGCACGAGCATGACCCAGATCGGCGGCTGATGGCGTCCGCCACGGCTCACATCAACGATCGGCCGCCTGCCTGATCGTGGCGAAGCCCGTCACCCGCTTCCGCGATGCGCGGACCAATCGCCCGTGGCCGATCGGTGTCGCCAACCGTCTGCCGGGCTGGACCCGCCACTTCCTGCCGTTCGATGCCGGGACACTGATCGCCAACGCGGTACGTGCGGTGCCGGGATCACGGCCGAGCGACGTCGGTTTCCAGAGCGAGTTGGAGGCGCTCTGCACGGCGATCGACCGCGAGGCCAACCTCAGCTTCGCAGGACACGTCGCGGCGCGTGACGATACCGCACGCCTGGTTCGCACCCATCTCCGCGTACAACGCGCACTCGTCGCGCGCGACCTGCCCACCCCCCTGCCGCCGATCTTCATCATCGGGTGGCCGCGCAGTGGCACGAGCCATCTACTCGGCCTCCTCGCGCAGGATCCGGCGCACCGCTCGCTTCGCTACTACGAGAGCTTCGATCCCGCTCCGGCGAGCGGACCTACGCCGCCCGACGGCGTCGACCCACGCATCGCCCGCCTCGGCCGCGTCCTTCGCGGCCTCGATTGGCTCTCGCCGCACTATCAGTCGATTCACGCGATGGAGCCAGACGATCCCGAAGAATGCGTGGCGCTCTTCATGAACGCATTCCGGACGCTCCAGTTCGAGATTCAGTATCGTGTGCCGAGCTACACCGCCCACGTCCTCCGCACGTCCCCACGGGCGGCCTATACCTTCTACCGCGACCAGATCCGCCTGGTGCAGGCCACCAATCCCCACGGCGATCGGTGGATCCTGAAGGATCCGACGCATCTGTTCGCCCTCGACACGATCGCCGAATTGTTTCCTGATGCGCGCATCGTCCACATCCATCGCGATCCCGTAACCGCGCTCGGCTCCATCTGCAGCCTCTATGCGCACACCCGCGCCCTATTCAGCGACGACGTCGATCCGATACTGCTCGGGCCGGAGGTGCTCGGCAGCTTCTGGGCTGATGGGCTCGCGCGGAGCCAGACCTTCCGCGAACGGCATCCGGGTATCGCCGTCGCCGACGTCCGCTACGACGATCTCGTGCGCGCCCCACTCCCGACCCTCGCGACGCTCTACGCCGACCTTGGCCTGCTCCTCACGGATCCGGCACGTGCCGCGATGACCGGCTACCTCGACGCGCATCCGCAGCACCCGACCCGCACCCACCGCTACTCCCTGGCGCAGTTCGGCCTCCAGCCAGACGCGATCCGTGAACGTTTCACCGACTACCGCCAACGATTCGCGTTCACCGACACACCGGAAGCGTAGGGACGCTCCGGCCCGCGCAACTAGTCGACAAAGGCTTCACGCAGAATGCGGCCGCGCGATGACTCCGGCACGCGCTTGCCCGTCGTCAATCGCGGAACGCGCAGATCGAGCAGCCACGCCGCCGTCATCCCAAGATCGGGATTCGCCGCGGGCGCCGTTTCTTCGCCGGGAGTCACCCGCTCCGGCTGTAGGCGTGCATGCCCGCCCGTGATGATGATCGGAACCAGCTGCGCGTCCGGACCGCCGTGCATCCCGAGAAACGAGGCCGCCCACGGTCGAAACGGATCGACGAAATGGTAGCCTGGCCGTCCGACCAACACGAGCGCCCCCGTCCGCGGATGATCGATCCGCCAGTCGGGGCGTGCGTGACCTATGGTGTACTGGGCGCCGCCGTCATGCGGATTGTCGTTCCGGTACAACGCGGCCTGAACACCCGGATGCTCGAGCGCATGATGGCGCACCTTGGCCAGCACCGCGTGCTGGTCCGAGGTCAGGCTCCCAGGCTTCGCCTCGGCGATGACCACCGATTCCATCCCCCCGAGCCCGAGCAGACCGACGCCCGCAATCCCCTGCGCCTCGAGCGCGGCCCCCAGAGTGATCATCGGATAGGGTCGCCCGGCGGCGGCATTTGGGGACACGTCCGCAAAGCCATGATCGGCCGTAATCATCAGAACCGTATCGTTCCACAAACCACTGCGCTTGAGCGCACGGATCAGGCGATCGACCTGCCGGTCCGCTTCGATCAACGCCGCGCGGGCACGATGCGAATCCGGACCGAAGACATGCGAGGTGCGATCCACGTCGGGGAGGCCCACGAACAGAAGGTCGGGATTGTTCGTGGCGATCACCTCGAGCGCCTTGTCCATCGTCCGGCGATCAGAGGCGAATCCGCGATTGCGATCGACAGGCTCGGTCGGGGTGTCCGGATCCCCCCAAAGAATATCGGGGGCGTGCTGTTTCTTGGATGTCGTGAGTAGAGGAACGAGACGCGTCTTGCCGAAGAGTGCGGCCGTGACGAGTGCGGGCCGCGTCCGCTCCGCCACCGTGAACAGCGTCTCGACCTGAAGCAGGTCCGCGCGCTCGCTCATGATGACAGTCCGCGGCACGGTCTCGGCCCAGAGAGCGTTGTTGACGACGCCATGCGCCTCCGCGTACGCCCCGGTCATGATCGATATGTGGTTGGTGTTGGTAACCGTCGGCATCACGGCCCGCCCTTCGCGATAGAACGCCCCCTTACCGCGCGCGCCCGTGCCGAGCTTCCACAGCGTCGGCGTGAGGGTCTCGCTGATCCGGCGGCTGTCGAGACCGTCGACCAGCACGATGTAGACGCGTGGTCGCTCGGACGCCGCCGTCACTCCGACCGCCGATACCGTCGCACACGCGGTGAGCCCCACCGTCAGCCCGAGGATACCGCCGACCCACCCGAGCCATGCCGCCGGTCCCATCCCGGGCCGCCGTGCAGCGGCCCGCCCCGCCCGTCGCCTCGTCATAATCCTGATCATGCCGTGCCATCGGCTACCGTGGTTCGGACCACATCGCAAACGCAGCCGGCCGTCGGCGCGTCGAGCACCCGTTGTGGCGGATCCAGGCACCCACCAGCACCGCAACGCCCACACCCATCGGTCGGCCTCCGTGGTCTCCCTTGCAGGCATCGACTATGGTGTGCGGCTCGTAACCCGCCCATGTCTGCCGTCCTCATCGATGCGCTCGTGCGCGATCTGCTTCTCATTCTCGCGACTGGGCTCGCGATTGGCGCGCTCTGCAGGTGGCTCGGCATCTCGCTGATCGTCGGATTCCTGCTGGCCGGGGTACTCCTCGGCGACGGTGGACTCGCACTCGGTGCCGGAACCCGCACCGAGATCGAATCGCTCGCCCACATGGGCGCGCTGTTCATGCTATTCACGATCGGCGTCGAGTTCTCGTTCGCCGAACTGCGCCAGCTGCGCCGCTTCTTTCTGGTCGGCGGTGCCATGCAGATGGCGCTCGTCGCCGTGCCGGTCACGCTCCTCGCCCTCCAGCTCGGTCTCGACGCGCGTGGCGCGTTCCTCGTAGGCGCGGCAACGGCCTTCAGCTCGACGATGCTCGTCTTCAAGGCGCTCCTCGAATACGGGGCCGCCACCGCGCCCGCCGGTCGCGGTGCCATTGGCATCTTGTTGTTCCAGGACGCCGCCCTCGTCCCCGTCATGCTGCTGGTGCCGGCGGCCGTCGCGGCACAGAGCCTGGAGGAGATGCGCGTCCTGGCCGTACTCGGCCTGGCGCTGACGGTACTCATCAGCGGGACACTCATCCGGCGCTTTGCGATTCAGTTCCTGGCCGCCCTCCGCAGCCCAGAGCTGATCCTACTCCTGGCGATCACCGTCCTCGGCGGCTGCGCATTCGGGGCGCATGTGGCGGGACTGCCTCCGGCGCTCGGCGCCTTCACAGCCGGGCTGGTCCTCAGTGGCACCCGGCTGACGCAGCAGATCGATGCCCTCCTCCTGCCGTTTCGCGAGACCTTCGCGGCCCTCTTCTTCATCAGTATCGGAATGTTGCTCCGACCGGCGATCGTCCTCGCAGATCCCGCCACCGCTCTCTGGGGCACGCTCGCGGTCGTCATGCTGAAAACGGTCGCGGCGACACTCGCACTGCGGGTTGCCGGCCTCTCGTGGCGCGGCGCGCTCGGCATGGCGCTGGCGCTCGCCCAACTCGGTGAGTTCGGCTTCATCGTCTTGTCCGAAACGCTCCGGAGCGGCCTCATGCCGCAAGATCTGTATGACCGCATGCTGGCCATCGCACTCGCGACGCTCCTGACAACCCCGCTGCTGGTGCGCTGGGGCGTCCGGATCGCGCGCGGCGACGAACAGGTCGACGACCCCCTGCCCGCCCTCGGCGGGACGAAGGACGCCGCCCACGCCGTGGTGATCGGCGCCGGGCCCGTCGGACGGAGCGCCGCGTCCGGTCTCGAAACACGCGGCTTGGACGTCGTCCTCGTCGACCGGAGCTCGGTCAATCTGCAGGGGTTCGCCCAGCTCGGCTTTCAGACCGTCACTGGCGATGCGCTCGAACGCTCAGTCCTGCTCCGCGCCGGCGCCGCCAACGCTGCCGTCGCCGTGGTCAGCGTCCCGGATGACGACGCGGCGCTCCAGATCACCCGCAGCATCGGGGCGCTCAACCCCGAGGCGCTGGTGCTCGTGCGCTGCCGGTACCAGCGAAATGCCCCCGAGCTCCGGCGCGCCGGCGCGTCGGTGGTCGTCAGTGAAGAGGCCGAGGCCGCGGGCGCGCTCGGCCGTGCGCTCGATCGCCTCCGTCGCGAGTAGCCTCCGTTCCCGGCGTCCCATGACGCCCCGCCCACCTTGCTGCTATGACCAACGCGGGAGGTGCTCATGGACAACAGGGTGCATACGGCATGTTTGCTTCTGCTCACCACGGTGGCGGTCGGCGCGGCGCTCTACTGGCTGCGGCCGATCATGATTCCGTTCGTGCTCGCGCTGGTGATCTCACTCGGACTCTCGGCAATGATCGACTGGCAGCGCGAGGTGCTTCGAATCCCCGCCGCGCTCACCACCATGACGACGCTCGTCTTCGCGGTCGTCGTCTCGCTCGGCATGGGGGTCCTGGTCTCCACGTCGGTCGGCCAACTCGCCGAGAGCGCGCCCGCCTACAACGCGAAACTCATCAGCGTCGTCGAGCGCGTGACGGTGTTCCTCCCCGAGAGCGTCCGCGCCACGGCGCAACTGGACGCCTTGAGAGAGATTCCGGCCAGCACCCTCGGCACGATGCTCCTCCGCACCGGAAACGCGATCTCTGGGGTCCTGTCCCAATCGACGCTCGTCCTGATCTTCGTCCTCTTCCTCATGATGGGCGACCGACGACGCACGGGGGCCACGACCGACGATTGGCTGACCGAGGTGGAGCAGCGCATCAAGCGCTACCTGGTCACGAAGTTCGTCCTGTCGTCGGTCACAGGGCTACTCGTCACCGGGGTGCTCGCCGTGCTCGGTGTCGACCTGGCGGTCGTCTTCGGACTGTTCGCCTTCCTGCTGAACTTCATTCCGAGCATCGGGTCGATCATTGCGACCCTGCTACCCCTGCCGGTCGTCATCGTGAGTCCCACGATCTCCCCGACAGTGGCCGTCCTGGCCATCGCCGTCCCCGGAGCCATCCAATTCACGATCGGGAGCATCCTCGAGCCGAAGCTCATGGGCGAGTCGCTCGATCTCCATCCAGTGACCATTCTCTTGGCGCTCATGCTCTGGGGCGCGCTCTGGGGCATCGTCGGCATGCTCCTCGCGACGCCGATCACCGCCTCGCTGAAGATCATGCTCGAGCGCATGGAGGCCACCCGTCCGGTTGCCGATCTACTCGCCGGGCGACTGACGCCGATTGCCCCGCTGGAGGACCCGGCCTAAGCCCCGCTGACACCTACGAAACCGCGTCCTCATCCTCCGCTCCCACGAACCGCAGCACGCGCCGCTCGAGGTACGGTCCCGATTGAATAGTCGCCGCTCGTCGTCGGGCCTCAGCGGTAGTCAGGATTCGGGAAATCGAACCGGCAGCCTGCATCCCATTTCGACCGTTGATTGCCATGCGCCGGAATCCCGCCCGCGTCTTTGATCATGCGTGCCATGTGCATCAGATTCCACGTCATGAACGTCGTGTTCCGATTCGTAAAGTCGTTCTCGGGGCCTCCAGAACCAGGATCGAGATACGACGGCCCGGGTCCGGCCTCGCCGAGCCAGCCGGCGTCGGCCTGAGGCGGGATCACGTACCCGAGGTGTTGCAGCGAGTAGAGGACGTTCATCGCACAATGCTTGGCCCCGTCCTCGTTCCCCGTGACAAGACAGCCCCCGACCCTACCGTAGTACGCGTACTGGCCCTGCGGGTTCAGCAGATGCGAGTTGGCGTAGAGACGCTCGATCACCTGCGTGCACACGGACGATTTCTCGCCAAGCCAGATCGGCATCGTCAGGACGAGGATATCGGCACGCTCGACCTTCTCGTAGATGCCGGGCCAGTCGTCACGCTCCCAGCCGTGCTCGGCCATATCGGGCCACACGCCCGTGGCGATCACATGATCCACCGGACGCAGCACCTCGACCGCGACCTTGTTTCGTTCGAGAATCGCTTGCGCGATCCGGATGAGCCCCTCGGTATGCGACACCTCCGGTGAGCGTTTCAGCGTGCAGTTGAGGAACAGCGCCCGTAGGTCCGAGAAATCCCACGTGCTCTCCGCACAATCTTTTTCCTGCTGCGCATTCAGTACCATCCATGGCTCCTTCTGGGCGCGACCATTCACTGACCACGCGTCAACTGCTCAACGGCGCCGGCGGCGGTCACCGCGACCTCCGTATTCGGGGCGAGGGCGACGACCTGCCTATAGTGCTCGACGGCCTCACCGTATCGGCCTTGATCGTAGAGCACCCCGGCTAGCACGAAGTGCAGCTTGTGGTTCCGTGCATTGATTTGCAAGCCGTCACGGAGCACACGCTCGGCGTCCGCTCGGGTCGCTGCCGCCGCACCTGCGTCTCCCGCCGCCGCGAGCGCATGGGCCCGCCACCGATATCCGATCCCGAGCCCATGCAGCGCCCAGGCGTGCGGACCGATGGCGTTGGCTTCCTCGAAAAGGGGTATCGCCTCCTCCCCGCGCCGCTGCTGCAGGCGCACGTGTCCGAGATTGATGAGCGCCAGTCGTCGATTCGAACTGTCGCCCCGTTTCGCGAGCGCTGTCGTCAACGCCGCGTCGGCCTCGGCCACCCGTCCGGCTTGTTTGAGCGCAACGCCGAGATTCGTAAATGGCAGCGCATCGCGCTGCTCGACCGCAACGACCGCCGACCAGAGAGCGATCCCGTCATACCAAATCCGGTTCCGCATCACGGTGACCGCCGCAAGCACGCACAGCACCGCCGCCACGCCGCTCTGCAGCGTGCGTTGCTGGAGCCTCGCCTGGTAGCGCGTGAGCTCCCCTCCGATGACGAGGGCGAGACCGACGGACGGGAGATACAGGTAGCGTTCGGAAACTTTGGTCTGCAGCATTTCGGCAACCGCGACCAGAAGCGGCGGTCCGAGCGTCAACGCACACCACGCGAGCCCGAACCGCCGGAGCGTCCCCTCACGCTCACCGGCCAGCAACACGCCGACCCCGGCCGTGAGACCGGCAAGCGCCCACAGCATGACGCCCGGGCCGTGCGGGGCTTCGGGAACATAGGCGGTGACCCCCCACGGCAGCACCAGCTGTCCTACGTAGAATCCAAAGGCCCCGAGGACGCCCATGAGACCGTCCAGTCCGAAGATATCCATCCCAAGACCGACCACGCGATCGCCCGGGCGCATCACGACGTACAACAGCACGGCCGCGGCGCCGACCGCCGGCCGTTGCCACCGTGGCCGCCCCGACGCACCAGCGACGATCTCGAGCACGAGCAGCACGAGCGGGACTGCGACGCCAACCTCCTTGCTCCCGACCGCCCCGAGCGTTGCTAGCACCAGCAGGGCGAGCCACGCCGCACGCGGTCGCGCCCGATCGCGAAGCGCTACGATGAGCGCCACGAGCGCCCCTGTCGTCGCGAGCAAATCCGCCCGGCACGCGATCCACGAGACGGCCTCGCTGTGGATCGGATGCACCGCGAACACCAATCCCGCGAGGACCGCCGGCCACGCGCCACACCCTAACCCGCGGGCCGCGCCCGCAACCAAGGCCGAGTTCAGGCCATGCAGCAGTACGCCCGTGAGGTGAAACCCGAGTGCGGTCCGGCCCCACACGAGGATGTCGACCCAATAGGACCCGAAAGTAATCGGGCGGTACACGCGCAGGCCCGCCAGTCCCGCCGGCTCGCGCACGACGTCAAACAAGCTCAGATAGTGGCGCACCTTGTCGAACAGGATGATCGTGTCATCCCAGACGAAGTCGTACGCCAGCGTATCGGCGTAAACAAGGACGCCCGCAACGAACGGCAGCAGCACGATTGCGCCCGACGACATCGGCCGAGGAGACATAGCATATCGCGACCGTCTGTGTACGGAGGCGACGAGGGAGAGACGACCTAGATCGTCAGTCCCCCGTCGATCGACACGATCGAGCCCGTCATGTAGCGCCCCTCGTCCGAGGCGATGAAGGCAACCAACGCCGCGACCTCAGCCGGCGAACTCACACCGAGCGGCGAAGCGAGCTTCGCGATTGCCTTTGGATTGGCACCCGCGGGCACCTCGAACTTATTCGTGAGCGGCGTATCGATCATGCCCGGCGCAACGGCGTTCACGCGCACGTTCTTGCGCAGATACTCGTCGGCGAGCGCGCGCGTGAGATTCACGACGCCTCCCTTCGACGCGCAATAGGCCGCGCTAAAGGGTGCCCCCATCAGCCCCGCGTTGGACGCGATGTTGACGATGTTGCCGCCACCCTCGAGCATATGCGGCAAGACCGCCTGCGCCATCAAGAACGTGCCGGTCAAGTTGACGCCGATGATCCGCGACCAGTCCTCGAACGGCATCTCGTGCGAGTGCGCAAACTTGCCGATCCCCGCGCAGTTGACCAGGACCGATGGTCTGCCGAGATCCTGCGCCGCGGCGCTCACCCCATCCCGTACCGAGGCGGGGTCCGACACATCGACGCGATAGGCCTTGGCCGTGCCACCAGCCGCACCAATCTCCTTTGCCGTCTCCGCCGCGGCGTCTACCACCAGATCGACACACGCCACGGATGCGCCCTCGGCAGCGAGACGGGCCGCGGTGGCCTTCCCCAAACCGGAGCCGGCACCAGTCACTACCGCCGTTCGGCCCTCGAAACGTCGCAAGTTCTCTCCAGGCATAGGGGCGAAACGTATACCATCGCCCGCGAGTTTTCGAACCCGCTCGCGAAGGTGGAGTTTGACTCACCTCCGCCCCCCAGGAATGTCGGCGGCGAGGAGGACACCCCATGGCTGACGTCGTGATCAGTAGCGCGGTACGAACCCCCATCGGTTCGTTCCGCGGAGCCTTCGCGGGACTGAGCGCCTCGGATCTCGGTGCGCTCGTGGTACAGGACGCCGTCGCGCGCGCCGGCTGTCAGCCCGCCGATGTCGAACATGTGTTCATGGGCTGCGTGCTCCCCGCTGCGCAGGGTCAGGCTCCCGCACGCCAGTGCGTGATCAAAGCCGGACTGCCGACCTCTGTATCCGCCATCACCGTCAACAAAGTCTGCGGCTCTGGTCTGCAGGCCGTCATGTTCGCGCGCCGGGAGCTCGCCCTCGGGGAGGCCGACATCGTCGTCGCGGGTGGGATGGAAAGCATGACCAACGCGCCATATGCCCTCGCGGGTGCGCGCGACGGATATCGCATGGGTCCTGGCGAGCTGATCGACACCATGATCCACGATGGGCTTTGGGATCCCTACCGCGACGTCCACATGGGGACCTGCGGCGACCTCGTGGCCTCGCGCTACGGATTCACGCGCGAAGATCAGGACGCATTCGCGGCTGAGTCGTACCAGCGCGCCCTCGCAGCCCAAGCAGCGGGCAAGTTCGCAGGCGAGATCCTTCCCGTCCCGGTCCCACAGCGTCGGGGCGATCCGAAAGTCGTCGATCAAGACGAAGAGCCGGGACGTGGCGACGCGTCACGCTTCAGCGCGCTCCGACCCGCGTTCACGAAGGACGGCACCGTCACCGCGGCGAACGCTTCCCCGCTGAACGACGGCGCGGCGGCCCTCCTCCTCGCGTCGGCGAGCAAGGCCGACGCGCTCGGCCTGCCCAAACTCGCCCGCATTGTCGCCGACGCCACCGCCGCCCACGAGCCGGAATGGTTCACGACCGCCCCCGTGAAGGCACTCGCGTCGCTCTATGAGAAGACCGGCCGCGGACCGCGCGACTGGGATCTCTACGAGATCAACGAGGCCTTCGCCGGCGTGACCATGGCCGCCATCAAGGAGCACGGCCTCGATCCCGCGACGGTCAATGTCAACGGCGGTGCGATCGCCCTCGGCCACCCGATCGGCTGCTCCGGCGCCCGCCTCCTGGTCACCCTGCTCCACGCCCTCCGCGACCGAGGAAAGCAACGTGGCATCGCCACCCTGTGTCTCGGTGGTGGTGAGGCCGTTGCCATGGCGGTGGAGCTACTCTAGCGCGCCGGCACGACGGAACCCGCTATTTCACCGCGAAGATCTGAAGACTCGTCAGCGTGTCGGCGTAGCCGCGCGCCTCTTCGCGCGAAATGCCCATGCCTGTCATCGCCTCGCGAATCGTCGGGTCGTCGAAATCGATTGCGTCCACGAAACTCGCCGCGTGATCGACACGCACCTCCGCGAAACCGGCACGGGCGATCGTGGCCAGATACTCGGACCGCAGGCTCGCCCCTCCGATGCAGCCGATATAGGCGTCGAGACTCTCCAGTACCCCTGGAGGCAACGGGCGCTCGAGAACGATGTCCGAGACCATCAGACGACCGCCCGGACGAAGCACGCGATACGCCTCACCGTACACCCGATCCTTCTCGGGCGAGAGATTGATCACGCAGTTGGAGATGATCACGTCGACGCTGGCATCGTCGATCGGCAACGCCTCGATGTTCCCCTTTCGGAACTCGACATTCTCGATGCCGGCGTTGCGTGCGTTCTCGGTGGCCTTGGCAAGCATCGCATCGGTCATATCGATACCGATGACTCTCCCGCTTGGACCGACCTGACGCGCCGCCAGGAACGCATCCATGCCCGCCCCCGAACCGAGATCGACCACAACCTCCCCCGGCCGCAGGGCGTCGATCGCCGTTGGGTTGCCACACCCGACTCCTAGATTCGCCTCGTCTGGCACCGCCGCGAGCTGCTCCTCGCTGTAACCGATACGCCGCCCGGTCTCGCGCACGCGCTCCGCGTCCGCCGCACTTCTGCCCTCGACGATACGGCTATACCCCTCGCGGACGGCCTCTCGCAGTTCGTCCGCGGACCCGGATCTCGGCGTGCTCATGAGGGTTTCGCCTCGAGCTCCACCGTCGCGTCCCGGCCAAACGTCTCCGAGTCCTGCAGAATCCGATACCACTCCCAGCGCATCCCCTGCGGATCTCGAGTCCAGACCTTGTTCATCGTCGCGTAGCAGCACGTCGCTTCGGTCTCCTCCGGGCCGACGATCCCCTCGTGCTTGAATCGCATCGCCGCAGCGGTGACGTCGGCTTGCTCGAAACACTCGACCCCGAGATGGTTCAAGCGCTCCGATGCACCCGGGGCCTCAAAGAGCACGAGCTTCAGCGGCGGGTCTTCGATCGCGAAATTGGCGTAGCCGGGCTTACGTTTGTTCGGAGTCGTCGCGAACAGTTTCGAGTAATAGTCGATGGCGTCTTCCAGGTTCTCGACGTTCAGTGCCAGCTGCAATCGATTCGTCCTCATGGTCGGCTCCTTCCGTATTGGCCGTGCGCGCGGGCGCCGGCGGTCTATGCCTTCGAGGTATCCGCCGCGGCGATCGCCGCCGCGTCCGACACCACACCTTGCTTCTTCGGAATCCCCTGCTGCACGAACGCGTCGCCGTCGGCCCACTCGCCATGCGCGGTCAGCCACAGCCGCACCATATGGCGCTTGCGGGCGGGCTCCTCGAAATCCTCGTACGCCGCCCGCGCGTGCAACGCCGTACTGTTCTTGAGGTAGGCGATCTCGCCCGGCTCGAGCATGAACTCGAGATAGTGCGCGGGATCGCCGGCGATCGCGTCGATCAAGTCGAGCAACTCGTGCTGTTCCGGTGTGAGGCGCGGCACCTGCCCGTGACGCTGGGCGCCCCGGATGTACCACCCGATGTAGAAGAACCGGAGCTGCCCGTCGACGTCGAAGCAGATCGGCAGCGTGAAGTACGGATCTTCGCCGGGGCCCTGCTCCTCGTTCCGATCCCAGTACCAGGGCTCGTACAAGAGCGGCGTGAGATCGGGTCGGCGCCGCACGATCTCATTGTAGAGCGTGCCGCAACTCACCATCCGACTTGCCCCCCCGCGCTTGGCGGGGCGAATGCACATGAGCGCGATGATGTCGGCCCCGTCGCTGTGATAGTCGAGCCCTACCCTTGTTCTGTACAGCCGCACCGACGGGTCGTCGGGATCCGCGCCTGTATCACGCACATGCCCAAGGAGATCGCCGGCGGCGTTCTGCGACACGGCCGTGCCCATGTGGAGGCCGATTCCCCACTGCATGAGCGCGAGGTCTGCTTCGTCGAACCGATCGACCGGGAGACCCCTGACATTCACGAAGCCGCGGCCGCGCTGCAGGATCTCCATCCACCGCGCGATGCTGGTCGCCAGCGCCGGGAGCGGGAAGTCGTCCCGCTCCAAGGCGAGCATGGCCTTGCCCGTCGCCTTCGCATGCGTCAATGCCGACTCGAGATCGGCGACCTCGCGGCTGGTCAGGCGGTGCTGCCAGTCGGCGCACCCCGCAACCTCGGGCCCCGTCCAGACGGCCGGCCCATCGATCGGCGTACAGTGCATCGCCTTCCCCGTCTCCATAGTTCGAGAGTACTGGAACTATGGAGAGGTTGTCAAGTGGGTCGCAGAAAAACCGTGGCGTGCGGGGGACGGACCAGACCGATCTCAGGAGGCCTTGCGCGTTGCGGTACGGCGGGGCGTCGACACCGCGACCCCCTGGCAACAGCTCTCGGTCAGAAACGAGAGCAGGCCCTGCATGGCATCGAAATTGGGTCCGTAGATGAGCGAGCGCCCGTCACGCCGGCAGGTGACGATCCCCGCGTTCTTGAGCTCTTTCAAATGAAACGACAGCGTCGCGGGCGGTACCCCGAGCGTTTTCCCGATCTGCCCGGCAGGCAGACCCGCCACACCCGCCCGGACGAGCAAACGGAAGATATCGAGCCGGGCCTCCTGCGCGAGCGCACTCAGCGTCCGGATGGCAACCTGCTTCTTCATATTTCCAGTTTACTCGAAACGTCTGCAGGGTCAAGCTGCCACGACCGCTATCGGCCACCCGTCGCGCGCTCGAACATTGCGGTCTCGACCTCGGCCGCGGGCGCGAACGGCCGATTGAGCGTCGGCTGAGGAGGCTCCTCGAACGTGGGCACGGCGCTCGCCTGCGCGGCGTAGTTCGCGAAGTACTCGCGCACCCCGGCACGTGCAAGCACGTCGTCGAGCGCGTCACTGGGTGCATCCTGATACCGTGCGAGGAGCACACTACGCGCCTCTTTCAAGAACGCTGGCGCGACAATCGTCACGCGGTCGCCGCGCGCGAACGTCAGCTCGGCCTCGCCCGCAACCGTCGCCCGGCTGACCCACGGAAGGTAGAGTCGACCCATGTCGCGGAGCACTGCGATCAAGGTGTCGGGCACGTCTCCGGGCGTGGCCCACGCGCCCGGCGCGAGATCCTCGGGATGCAGCAGTCGATGGGTGTGTTGCACGACCGCCGGGCCGTGTTCGTCGAGCCACCCTCGGCACACGGGGTCGTTGATGAAGTGTGCCGCATCGGCACCGAAGAGCGCGAAGTCGGCGAGGCACGGTCGCATGCCGAAGAGAAACGGTGTGGCCTCGAAGTGCGCGTTCAGCACCCGGACCCATGGGAGCAGCACCTCGTCGATCCACGCCTGAATGTTCTCTTGCGTAGCCCCGAAGGCTGCACAGCTCGCGGTCACGTAGTCGGCCACCATCGTGGCGACCTCGTGACACGGCAGCGGCGTCTCGTAGCTGACCTCGCGACCGATTTCCCACGAACCGTGCTCGCGATTCTGTGGGAAGAACCAGCGCGAGCCGACGGCGGGTCGATAGAACCACTCGTCGACGACATCCTCGATCGCGAAGCAGAGGAACCGCTGTACGGGGTCGCTGGGAAGGATCGACGGCTCGGGCACACGTGTCTCAAGGTGGAGCATCATCGCGGTCGTGTCCCACATGTAGCCACCGTCAGGCGTCTGGACGACGGGCATGCCGCCCGGCCACCCGGCGGCACGAGCCTCGGGATGCCCACCGCCGAAACGCCGGAAAAGATACGGGATCCGCTTGTACTCGAAGTAGGCCTGAATCTTCCGCGTGAAGTACGACGGGGTCACGCCATACAAGCGATAGGGCTGATCGGCTGAATTGACCATGGAACCTCCCTATGGAGAAACGTCCGTATCGCAAGCGTCGAAGCAAGGGTCGAGCGCACCCGCCTCTGCAAGATCGTGTGGCAGCATCGACGCTCGTGCCGGACTACGCGACCTTGCGCTCGCCGGTTGCCGGCGGCGCTTGCTCCGAGGTGGAGCCAGCGAGCGCACCGATCACCTCATAGGCCGCGCCGTATCCCGGAAGGAAGGTCACACCAGGGCCCGGGTGGCACGCCGCCCCGCAGAGATACAAACCGGCGATCGGCGTTGCATGCGCAGAGCCCTCGATCGTAGCGCGCCCACCGATCATCTGCTCCGGATGAATCAGGCCGTGGGTGAAGTCACCGTTGGTCGCGCCCTGCATTGCGGCGAAGTGGTCCGAGGAGAACACGGCCTGGTCGACAATGAGGTCGCGAAACCCGGGCAGGTGCTCCTCGATGCGGGCGATGACGCGCGCGGCCATCGCATCTCGAAGGCGGCCGCGATCTTCGCGCGGCGCGGCACAGGGGAAGTAGAAGCCGTAGCTCGTGCCGATGTGGAATCCAGGTGGCGCCAGATCCGGATCGAGCACGGTCGGAATCTGCAAGCTGATGGGCGCGTACTCCGGCACTTCGCCACGCGCACATGCCTCGAACCCGGCCTGCACCTGCTCGGGATCGGGCACGAGCGCCGTGATGAAACGCGTGCGGGGATCGCGATTGAGATGCGCCCAGGGCGCGGCGAACTGGGGCAACGCGCGCAACTTGAAGAGCACGTGCATGTACGCGCCCCGATGCTCGACGGCGCGCACGGCGGTCGCGTACTCCGACGTCAGGTGCTGCTCACCCACCAACCCGAAGAACGTCGCCGGCTTGTCGAGGTTCGAAAGCACGGCCCGTGCCGACAGGAACTCGCCGTTCTTCAGCTCGACGCCGGTGGCGACGCCGTCGGTCACGATGATCTGCCGCACGGGGGCCTTCAGCCGCACCTCGCCGCCGTGCGCCTCGATCGAGCGCGCCAGCGCCTCCGACAACGAGCCCATGCCGCCCTTCACCCGCCGCATCAACCCACCACCGTCGTTCACCGCCAGGGTGTAGACGAGGCAGAGCGCGCTCCCCGGCGTGTACGGGCCCTTGTACGTCGACTGGATCGCCACGAACGCCAGCATCGCCCGCAGCGTGCGGTGCTTCTGCTTGTCGGGAAGGAAGCGATCGATCAGATCCATCGCGCTTCCGGTAAAGGCGAGTTCGAGCTGCGCACGCGCGGTCGCGCTCGGGGCCTCCGCGAGCAACCGCTCGAGCGAGCGCGGCGTGCTTCGCGGCGTGAAGCGATCCATCACGCTCGCCGGATATTGGCAGAAGCGCATCAAGCCGACGAAGCCCCACATGGCGCGTGGCCCGAAGCTTCTGAGGATGTGCGCCGCCAGCCGCACCGGATTTCGGTAGAATACCAAAGGCGACGCATCCGCGGCGCTCAGGTTCACTGACATCACCGGCAGGTCGATGAACTCGGCCCCGTAGCGTTCGAACTCCAGCTCGTCCACGAGATCCTTCGCAAGCGGAAAGAGCAGGCTGGCACCGACGTCGTTGCGACAGCCCGAGAGGATCTCGCGGCTCCCCGCCATCCCGCCCACGTAGTCGTTCTTCTCGACGGCAAGCACCCGAAGACCGTGCCGTGCGAGGACCGCCGCGGCCGCCATGCCATTGTGGCCGGCGCCGACGACAATCGCGTCGTAGTCAGGCATTCGCAGAGCTTCCCACAGGTGCCCCCTGAGAAACAACTGGGCCGGCGTCGCTCGTTTGAGATGACACCGCGCGGACGGTAGTCTCGCCCTCCATTTCAGCCAGGAGAGGAATCATCATGCTCGTTGTCGCGGGAACCATCGGACTCGACCCCACCAAGCGTGAGACCGCCAGTGCTGCCTTCGACGTCATGCGCGAGGCCACCCTGAAGGAACCGGGCTGCATCTCGTACCAAGCGTTCTTCGATCGCGGGGACCCAGGCACGATCTTCATCTTCGAACAGTGGAAGGACGAGGCTGCGCTGACCGCGCACTTCAGCGCTCCCCACATGGCCGAGTTTGGCAAAGCCATGGGCGATTTCGGCGTCACGAGCACCGATGTCCAGCGTTATGACGTCTCCGCACAATCGAAGTTGATGTAGGCGCGCGGGGCACGCGTCAGGTTGTACGAGTAGGTCTCCGTGATAACCCTAGCAGGCTATGCATCGCCCCGTCTGGCTCCTGAGCATGGATACCGAGCAGTTTCGGGCCCCTCCGATGACGACGGGGGGCCTGAAGGCGTACTTTGGCGCCTACGGCACGACCACGCGGGCAACTGATGTCGAACTGGTCCACTTCCTTGCGGCCGCTGAGGCCACGGCATGGCTCGATGGTGAGTGCGAGACAAAGCTCCTGCCACAAGCGCAAGCCGCGGCTGCGGCCGGCGTGCAACCCGTAATTGGGCTCAGCTGTTACACCTGGAACGTTGCTGAATTCCTCGCCATCGCACGCCATATCAAGACGCGCGTCCCGGAGGTCCTGATCGTCGCCGGGGGACCCCACGTGCAACGGGCAGAGGACTTCCTCTTCGACGAGTCCGTGGATGTCGTCGTGCTCGGCGAGGGTGAGGAAACCCTGGCCGCCATCCTCGATCTCCCTCCCCAGGCCTCGCTCCGCGCGGTCACGGGCTGCGCCTTCGTCGAAGAGGGCACGCTCGTCGACACGGGCGTCCGTCCGCGGACGACGGACCTCGATCATTTGCCGTCCGCGCTCGATGTCATCCCACTCCGAAACGACGATGGCACACCGCGCTACCGCCAGATCTCCTACGAGACCAGTCGCGGCTGCCCGTACCGCTGCGCGTTCTGCGAATGGGGCACCGGGGCGATCGGCACGAAGATGTACCAATTCTCGCTGGAGCGATTTCAGCGCGACCTCGAACGGATCGCAGCCGGCGGCATCCGCGACATCTGGCTTGCCGACTCCAACTTCGGCGCCCTCCGCGAGGACGAAGCCAAAGCCGCCATGGTCGTCGAGCTCCGCGACAAGACCGGGCTGCCGCACACGCTCGCGACCTCGTGGTCGAAGAACCACAATCAGCGCGTGCAGCGAATCGTCCGCTCGCTGCATCAGCATGGCCTGCTGTCGCACTATCATCTGGCGCTGCAAACCCTGACACCGCGTGCGCTGGAACTCAGCCACCGGACGAACATGCGCGCCAACGACTACCAGCCCATCGTCAAGTCGCTAGCCGAAGACGGCATTCCGGTCGCCGCCGAGCTCATCTGGGGCCTCCCAGGCGATACGCTTGCCGAGTTCGAACACAATCTGGACCACCTGCTGACGATCTTCCCCAACATCAACATCTTCGGGTACACACTCCTGCCCGGAACCGAGTTCTTCTCCCGCCGTGACGAGTATCGCCTCGAGACGCTCCCCGTCGCTGGCTACGGCAAAGCGAAGGGCGAGTACGTCGTCGGCTGTCACACCTTCACCCGCGCCGAAGGCGAGGAAGGGTACTTCCTCTTGGCCGCGTACATCGTGTTGGCGCGCGGCCAACTGATGCCGTTCACGACCCGCCACCTGGCATTTCTAGGCATCGCCTCGGTGGCCGGGCTCCTCCGCGAAGTGCTGCACGCGCTGCTGGTGACGTACGCACACACGACCGACCGGATGCACGTCTACGAGAACCGCGCCGCGCTGTATGTTCAACTACTCCGCGATCGGGAGCGTACCTACGCCGCGATCAAGACCGTGGTCGGCGATTGGCTGGAACGCCACGACGCGGCTGCACTCGCGGACGACACGCTCCGCGTTCTGGCTCTCGACGAGGCGCTGTGTCCTCGGCCGGGCTCGTCGCACACGATCCGCCAGTCGTTCGACTTCGCCGCGGACCAGGTTGCGGGAACCCTCGGACGGATGGACCGGCCCCCAACGACTCTGCTGGCCGAAACCACCGCTGGGGTCGAACTCCAGATCGAGCATCCCGCCGGCGTCGGCGATCTGATGCTCGACCCTGACGGCGGCGAGTGGGTTCGCGGCCGCATCCTCGACCCAACCGTGTCGGACGGGCAGCCCGACGACATGCTCGCCTCCAACGCGTAGGCGCGGACGTCACGCGGGCATGATCCCCGCGACCCGGACGCACCTTCCCGCCTAGTTGACGCTGGTCTCGCGGCCCTCCCAGAACGGCGCGCGGAGCGTACGCTTGAGCACCTTGCCTGGCCCGGACTTCGGCAGCGGCTCGTGCTGGATGTCGATCGCCTTGGGCACCTTGTACCCGGCAATGCGCTCGCGACAGAACGTGATCAACGTCTGCGGATCAACGTCGCTGGCCTCGGGCCGCGGCACGACGACCGCATGCACCGCCTCCCCCCAGCGTTCGTCCGGAACGCCGAAGACCGCCGCTTCGAGCACGGCGGGATGCTTGTAGAGCACTTCCTCGACTTCGGTCGAGTACACGTTCTCGGCGCCGGTGACGATCATGTCCTTGCTCCGATCGACGAGGAAGAGATAGCCCTCGTCGTCCAGGTACCCAAGGTCGCCCGTCCAATACGCCCCGTCTCGCAGCACCGATGCCGTCTGCTCTGCTTTGTTCCAGTATCCGGCCATCACGTTGGGCCCTCGAACGACGACCTCACCGACCTCCCCCGTAGCGCGCTCGTTGCCCTCAGAATCGAACACGTGAAGGTCCACACCAGGCACGGCCTGGCCGCACGCCCGTCCGCGGTCGACCTCGATCAGTGCTTGCTCGTGGCGGAGCACGGTCGCCAGCGGCGCCAACTCAGTCGCCCCATACACCTCGACGAGTTCGGCGGTCGGGAAGGCCTCGGCGGTGCGCCGGAGAACCGCGGTCGCGATCGGAGAGCCCCCGTGAACGAGTGCTCGCAACGTCCCGGTCCGGCGCGGACGTGCCCGCTGTTCTTCCGCCATGGCTGCCAGCATGGTTGGGACACCCAGCGCGATCGTCACGCCCTCCTGCTCGATGAGATCGACGGCCTGACCGGGATGAAAGGTCGGAAGCACGACCTGCCGGCCGCCGGTCCAGATCGTCGGCAGCACGCCATTCTGACCAGCCGCGTGAAACAGCGGCGCGATGACGAGATACACATCGTCGGAGCGGGTCTGTGGCCCGAACCCCATCCAATGCAGTGCATTGGCGATGATGTTCCGATGCGTCAGCATGACGCCCTTCGAGGCGCCCGTCGTGCCACCGGTATAGAAGAGCCCCGCCAGCGTGTCCTCGGCCACGCCCAGACCCAGATCGCGCTCCTTCGCGTCCGCGAGCAGGCGCTCGTACTCGTCAGGCATGGCGACGACTCGCGGCACGAGGTCGGCAAACGCGGCCGGATCGCGATCAGTGATCAACACCTTGGCGCCGGCGTCCGCGAGCGCGTAGCGCAACTCCGGCTCCGCGTGCCGTGTGTTCAGTGGCACGACCACGTACCCCGCCGATGGCACGCCCGCATAGACTTCGACGTAGCGATGGCAGTTAGCGGCAAGGATCGCGACGCGATCGCCGGGAGCCAACGCGAGCCCGTCGAGGGCTCCCGCCAACCGCCGGCAGCGCGTCCACAACTCGGCGTACGTAAGCCGATCGGTCCCACAGGTGAGCGCCTCACGGTCCGGCGCCACCTGCCGTGCCCGTGCGAGCGGCGCCAGGAAGGTCTGCATCGAGCACTCTTAGCGGGAGCGGCGAACGCCTTTCAATCCACCGCGCAAGGCGCCGTCGCCGACCAGCTGCCTACGCGCCCCTCGACCCGAATCCCAGCGGCGCACGAGCGCAGAGCACACGTGCGCCGGAAGGACGGGAGCCTACGGACAGGGACCGAGAATCGGAGCGGTGAAGCACCGTGTGATGGTCGAGGGCAGACAGATCTCGGTGGGTCGCGTCACGCGCAGGAAATCGAGCCCCTGCGCGTTGCCGAAGTCGTTGTTGACGAAGACGAGATCACGGCCCGGGAATCGCGGTGTGTGGTTGGCTGTCTTCACCTTGTAGCAGGCCAGGTGCACCTCGGGCAGCAGAATGCCATTCCCCATGAGATCGGTCGCGATACACACACTGCGCGGGCGCTTCACGTCCAGTGTCAGATCCCCGAACTGATCCTCGACCTCGATCGTCGGAAACGTCGCCTTGGAACTCCGGGTGCGGAAGCACTCGTAGTGGTCGATGGGCAGCGGATCGGGAAGCGCCGGCGGCGGCGACGCTTCGCTCTTGGCGCTCGGCACCATCCAGATGTCGGGCTTCTTGGCGTCGACCAAGAACGTGCCGAACTGATTGGTCACCGTCAGACCGCGCTGGAGATCCACGCGGCGGGGGTCGGTCTGCTTGGTGCGGTATCCGACGAAATGCTCTGCTTCGGTCGGCGCCGCGGGGTCTTCGCCGTTCTTGTTGGCCGGGTTGCACAGACGCTTCGGCTTCTTCACGTCGATCGAGGTCGCTCCGAACGGGTTCTCGATGTCGACGTTGACCGTCTCGAACGGGGCCTTCTTCACTTCGTAGCACATGAAATGATTGATCGATGTCGGGATCTGCGCCTGCGCGGAGCCGGCGGCGCTCGCGCCAGCGAGTAGGGTCAGACCTGCCATGACGAATAGGCGTAAGGGACGGCAGCGGCACACGGTGCTCATGAGGATCCTCCTGGGGCTTGGGGCGGCCGGGGAACCACCAGAGCGTAGAATCAATGCCCCCTGATGGTCAACCTGTCTCGGGAACGCCGATAGTGAACCGCATGGCGTTCCGCACACGGATTGAGGAGGAGCAGCAGAGTTGCCGCTACACCGCACTGTCGGGGCCTGAAAAACCACATCGATCTCTCGGATGGTGACGGCGGCGGAGGCCGCCGTCACCATCCGACGATTGACCGAAGCCGGAACCGGGCCTGGACCGGATCACGCGCCCGTTGGGATGTCCTTGAACGGAACGGTCTTATCCACCCGAATCTCGGGCGGAAGGCCCAGCACCCGTTCGGCGATGATGTTCCGCAGCACTTCGTCGGTGCCGCCCGCGATACGCAGACCGGGAAAGCCCAGGAACCTGGCCTGCCATGCTCCGCCGTCCTCGGACGACGTCGGGTCGTACGCCCCGCCCGCCATGCCCTGCAGCTCGACTCCGAACTCGGCCATGTCTTGCCCGAGAACCGCACCGACGAGCTTCCCCATACTGGCTTCGGGACCAGGGGTCTTCCCATGGGAGAGCGCCGTCAGCGAACGGAGCCCCGTGTAGCGCAGCCCGCGCGCCCGGACCATGAAGTCCGCGAGACGCTCCTTCACCGCCGAGTCGTCGATCGCGCGTCGGCCGTCGATCTCGATGCGCTTGGCGAGTTCGATCAAGTCTTTCATCGCCGCGCCGCCACCACCGCCGCCGATCGACGCGCGCTCGTTCATGAGGGTGGTAAGCGCCACCCTCCATCCATTGCCGACGTCGTCGAGACGATGCGCGTCCGGAATGCGCACATCGGTAAAGAACACCTCGTTGAACGCACGGCCGCCGTTGATCTGGTGGATCGGTCGCACCTCGACGCCGGGCGCATGCATGTTGATGACGAAGTACGTGAGGCCCTTGTGCTTCGGCACGTTCGGATCGGAGCGAACGACGAGGATACCCCAGTCCGCGATCTGCGCGCCCGTGGTCCAGATCTTCTGTCCGTTGACGACCCAGTCATCGCCATCGCGAACCGCCGTCATGCGGAGCCCGGCCAGGTCGGAGCCGGCGGCGGGCTCACTGAACAACTGGCACCAGACATTCTCGCCGGTGAGCATCCCGGGAATCCACTGCTTGCGCTGCTCGTCGGTCCCATGCGTCATGACCGTCGGGCCACACATGCCGTGCGTGATCCCGAAGATGTCGGACGGCGTCTTGCGCTTGCCCTCTTCCTGATTCCAGATGACCTGTTGGATCGACGTGGCACCGCGCCCCCCGAACTCCTTCGGCCACCGCATGCAGGCCCAGCCCGCATCGGCTTTCTTCTTCTGCCAGGCCTTGGCGACCTTGACGTCATCCTCGGTGACCGAGTCACTGCTCTCGTCGGTGGCTTCGTCCGGATTCTTGGGCTCCGTGTTCTGCTCCAGCCACGCACGCACTTCTTTCCGGAACGCGGCCTCTTCCGGGGTATCGTTGAAATCCATGTCAGGCAGCCTCCTCTACGGCACTCACACGCTCGACGAGCTTATGCTTCCAGCTGGCGGTCGTCCCGAGCATCGTCGAGAGCAACTTCGCGCGTCGATAAAATAGATGGCAGTCAAATTCCCACGTGAAGCCGACCCCGCCGTGCAGCTGAATCATGTCGGTGGCCATCCGGTCGAGGGCCTCGCTCGCACCGATGCGACTCAGGCATGCGGCCGCGCCCAGTTCGGGCGCATCGTGCTCGAGGGCCCACGCGCCGTAGTAGCAATTGGAACGGCCGATCTCGATGTCGCACCAGCGGTCGGCCAGGCAATGCTTGACCGCCTGGAACGATCCGATCGGGCGACCGAACGCGAAACGCTCGAGCGTATACTGCTTGGTGATCTCCAGCGCCCGGGTCGCCGCGCCCACCTGCTCGAAGGCGAGCAGCACGGCCGCGCGATCGAGGAGACGGCCGGCCAGCGCGCGTCCTTGACCCACCGCGCCCAGCGGCTCGGCCGGTACGCCCGAGAATTCGATCCGCGCCATCGAGCGGCTCGGGTCGAACGATTCGAGCCGCGTGACCGTAGCTCCCGGGCTCGGCAGCTCGACCAGCGCCAATGTCGGCCCGTCGCCCGCCACCGCGGCCACCACGACGAAATCGGCGATATCTCCATCGACCACCGGGACCTTGACGCCACTCAGGCTTCCGCCGTCGAGCGCGGCCGTCACGCCCGTGTAGCCATTCTGTCCGGGACGCTCGGCAAGCGCGAACGCGCCGATGGCGTCACCGCTCGCAAGCTTCGGCAGCCAGCGCTTCTTTTGCGCGTCCGACCCCGCCAGCAGCAGGGCCTCGGTGGCCAGGTAGACGCTCGAGACGAAGGGGATCGGCGCGAGGGCACGGCCAACCTCTTCCGCCAGCATCGCCAGCTCGAGGCGCCCGAAACCTGCAGCGCCGTACTCTTCGGGAATCGCCGTCGCCTGCCAGCCGAGTTCGGCGATCTGTTTCCAGAGCCGCGCTGAGTAGGATTCGTCGGATTCGAGAATCGCCCGACAATGCGCCAGCGGTGCGTGCTCGTGGAGAAAGCTAGCGGCCGTCTCCTTCAGCATCTTCTGGTCGTCAGTGAAATCGAAATTCATGCTGCTCCTCCGCGGGGAATTGGCGACGCGTCGGGCGAGCGTCGCCCGAGCGGCCGCTATCCTGCCAGGCCGTCGGAGGTCATGCCAGCGCGCCCATTTCGGGACCCAGCGATTGACCAAACTCGGCGCGCAAGGATAGGCAGGGCCAATGCGAGGCACTCTATCGAGCCTCCGGCGCTCGGCCGTTGGTAGCGCGGCCCTCCTGGCCGCCGCCTTCATCGCTGGATGCAGCCTGTTGCCGCCGAGACTTCCCACGGACGCCGCGGAGGCAACGCCGGTCACGGACGCCGACTCTCCGAGGAAACCCGAGGTGTTCTACACGGCAAACGCTGGCGTGAAGTTGTACGCGGCGCCCGGATTCGGCAGCGAACTGCTCGCCGAGCTTCCGCGACACCAGAAGGTATATCGACGTGGCCTCACACGAGGCTTCGCGCAAGTAGAGGTTGACGGCACAGGCCAGGTTGGATGGGTCGAGAACGCCACCCTGATCTGGAAGATCAAGACTCGAGAGGCGCGCGAGGCACCGCCCGCGGCAGCAGCCGATAGGCGCGCTGAGCCGGAAGAAGAGCACCAGCAGGCCCGGCCAGCCGCGGATGCCCTGCCGGCGGAGGGTGCACCAGCGCCCGCCGATCGATCGAACGCCCCTGACTCGACCGAGTCCAACGAAGACTACGAGGCCAGGCCGGCCGTGTTCGACTCCTTCTAGCGACCGCCCATGACCGATACGCAGCCCGGCCCATCACCGCGCAAGCCTTTCTGGGCGCTGGCCGTCACCCCCGCGCGGAAGGACGCCCTGATCGACGAAATCGTCGCGGGGTCCGCGCCTCGGCCGCTCTACTACATCCTGCTCGGAATCTCGACGTTGATCGCGGGGTTCGGCTTGCTCACCAACAGTCCCGCCGTCGTCATCGGCGCCATGCTGGTGTCTCCCCTGATGATGCCGATCTTCGGTGTCTCGCTTGGACTCGCGCGCACCGAGCTGCCGCTCCTGCGAAACGCGCTGATCGCCGAGTTCGGTGGCGTTGCACTGGCCATCCTGCTGGCATTCCTGCTCGGCCTGCTACCGCTGTCATTTACCAGCACGCCCGAGATGCTCGCCCGCACGAGCCCGACGTTGATGGATCTCTTCGTCGCCGCGCTCGCCGGACTCGCGGGATGCCTCGCAATGATCGACGAGCGCATCAGTCCCGCCCTCCCCGGTGTGGCGATTGCCACTGCGCTGACTCCTCCGCTCGCCACCTGCGGGCTGAGTCTCGCATCCGGCGAACTCGCCGGGGCCTGGGGCGCTTTCTTGCTCTTTTTCGCGAACTTCCTCGCAATCCTCGCGGTCTCGACTGTCATCTTCATCATGGCTGGATTCGTGACCCGCGAGCAGGTCGGAAGCGCAGGGGACGTCACGCGCCGCTACGGAGTGACCGTCATAGGCCTCCTCGTCGTCACCTTCCTGCTGACGCAGCAACTCGTCAGGATCGTGGAGCAGCGCCGCACGACCCAAATCGTCAGCCGTGTGCTCACGACGGAGCTCGCGCGTGAACCGAACGCGACGGTGATGGATATTCTGCACGACCGCGAGGACGGACGGCTCCGCGTGCTGTCCGTCCTCCGCACCGCCGATGCGCTCTCGCCACGCACGGTCCACGACATCGAGAAGGTGCTCGCCAAGGAACTCGAGGAACCGGTGGACCTGTTCTTTCGCTGCTCGATCACCAAGGACATCGCGGCGACTGGATCGGCCTACTTGTTGGCCCAGCGGAATCTGGACGGCCATTTCACTGATCGAGCTCCCTCGCCGGAAGCCCGCATCGTCCAGGTCGCCGAGCAAACGATCCGGGATCGTCTCGTCAACGTGCAGAGCATGCGCCTCGAGAGCGTCGACCTCATCCACATGCCGGTGGGACCAGTCGTCATGGCCTCCATCCAGACCCCGTTCCGGATTCTCGGACTGCACGTGCAATCCCTCGAAGACGAGATTCGACGCCGGCTCGGCGATTCCACGATGCGGCTCGTCATCCGGTCGGTGCTGGCCTCGGATACCACCAGCCAGGGCACCGTGCTCATCGGCCGATCACACTTCGACAACCTCCCCCCGGAAGAGGCGACAATGGCGCAGGCTCTCGAGGCGGCGGCCAAGAAACACCTCGAGACGATCCCCGATCTGTCCGCGCCGGATATCGACGTGGTTCGTGACGAGGATCGCTGGAAGGTCCGCGCCGACGTGTACGGGCCACGAGTCCCCGCCCCAAGCGAGGTCCGGACGATCGAGCGGAGGCTCGCCTCCGTCGCCAAGGAACCGGTGACGATCCTCCTGCGCGCGCGGAGCGACATCATCGTCACCGGCGAGGACTACCGTACCAGCGACGAGTTCATCACCGAGCTTACGCTGCGGTTGCGGCGCGCGAACGCGGAGCCATCACCGAGCCCGCCAGCCACTACGCGCTGAGTGGACGTGCGGCGGCCTTCGCTAGGCGAGCAATTGCTCGGCGTCGAGATCGAGGGCGTGCCGCCCGTGGCGCGAGGCCATCGCGACAAACATGTCGTCGCCGCGCTCGGTGCGCTCGACGATCATGGAGGCACCCACGGCCATGACGAGGCCCCCGAACGCATACCGACGATAGTCGCGCCAGCAATCATCCCAGCCGTACCCCACGACGCCAGACGCACACAATGCCCGGTGATACTCACGGACGAGTGATGTCTCGTGGAGGCGCCGGTCGTCAGGCATCAGTCCGGCGCCAAGGAAGTACGCCACGTCGGCCACCGCGGGGCCATGCGACACGACCTGCCAATCGACCACGGCAACCGGATCGCCACCCGCCGCACTCGCAAACAGCAGATTGTCGAGACGGTAGTCACCATGCTGAATGCTCCACGGCCCCGGACGATGCGCGGCGTAGGCCTCCATGCGCGCGAACAGACGCTCCCCCAGCGCCACGACCTCCGGCGCCAGGCGATCGCGATAGCGCTCACAGAAGCCGGGAAAGAGGCTCGACAACAGCGCGCTCATCGTCGCCTCCTGTTCGGGATTCGCGCGAGCGAGCCACCCAATCTCGGCGAGCCGAGGATCATTCCAGCGCGGCGCGTGCAGCTTGGGAAGCTCCAGCACCGCGGTGGCCGCCTGGTCCACAGTACAGCCCGCGAGCTGATCCCCCTGAACGGCCGGCGCCAGATCCTCGAGTAGCAGCACATAGCCGTTGCTGCTGAGATCGATCGCGGCGTGGTAACAGGTCGGTGTTCGCACCGGCAACGCGGCGGCCAACTCCTGATAGAACCGCACCTCCACTTCGTAGGTGCGGAGCGCCCCCGCGGTCGCCCGACTGGTCTCGCTCGTCGACGGCAGCTTCGCCACGAGCCGCGTCGGGGCCGAGGTCGGCGTCGAGAAGTCGAGCTGGAGACGCACGTTCTCGCCGACCTGTCCCGTCCCGATCGAGGTCGCCTGCACGCTCGTAATCGAGGCCTCGCCGAAGCGTGGCGCCAACGCGCGCGTCAGCCAGTCTGGGGTCAGGTCCTCGACCGTCGCCGGAATCGTGAGGCCAGCCATGCCCGACGTCACGCCGGCGCGAACACGGTGCCGCCGTCGATCTTCAAGATGGCGCCCGTCGTATAGCTCGAGGCGTTGCTGGCAAGGTAGAGTGCCGCGCCGACGATCTCGTGCGCCTCGCCGCCGCGCTGCAACGGAATCGCCGTTTTCGCCAGCTGCTCGAACGCCTCGAGATCCCACGCCTTGCTGATGTCGGTGAGGAACGGCCCGGGCATGATGCCGTTCACCCGCACCTTCGGCGCGAAAGCATGCGCGAGACCAATCGTCAGCGCGTTCAGCCCGGCCTTGGCGAGGCCATAGGGGATCTCGGTCGGCATGGGCTGCACCGCGGCAATGCTGCTGACGTTGATGATCGCTCCGCCGTTCCCCGCCGCCATGCGCGTCCCGATGAGCGACGACAGGCGGAATGGACCGCGAAGATTCACGGCCTGGACCTTGTCGAAGAGTTCTTCGGTCACCTCGGCCAGCGACGGATACAGCGGCGACATGCCGGCGTTGTTCACGAGCACGTCGACCTGCCCGAACCGGTCATAGGCGGTCGCCACGAGCTGATCACAGTCCGCCCAAGTCCCGACGTGGCACCGAACGCCGAGCGCGCGGCGGCCGGTTTCCTCGGCGATCTCGGTCGCAAGCTGTTCGCACGCATCGAGCTTCCGGCTGGCAATGACAACGTCGGCGCCCCGTTGCGCAAACGCCCGCACCATGGCTTTGCCGAGTCCGCGACTCCCGCCAGTCACCACGGCGACCTTGCCGGTGAGATCGAAGCTCGGTTCTGGCCCGCTAGATCGCGTCATCAGAGATTCCCCACTTCGCGCTCGATCACAGCAGCGAAACGCTCACGCGCGGCCGCTCGACGTGTCGGCAGATGTGCGCTCGGCCAACGCTGATCGCCGGCCTCGTATCCGCGGAGCAGCTGCTTCGCGAGCGTCACCTTGTGCACCTCGGTCGGGCCGTCGGCGAGCGCAAGCCACGCCGCGTGCATCGTCATACGGGCGAACGGCATCTCGTTCGACACCCCGAGTGAGCCGTGGAGCTGCATCGCCCGCTGGACGACGTCGTGGTACACCTGCGGCATGGCCACCTTCACGGCGGCGATGTCTTTGCGCACGCGTTTGTAGTCGTTGTACTTGTCTATCAGCCACGCGGTGCGCAGCACGAGCAGCCGAAACTGCTCCATCTGAATCCAGCTGTCGGCAATCTTCTCCTGGGTCATCTGCAGATCACCCAGCACGCCGCCGCGCACGCGCCGCGACACAGCCCGCTCGCACATCATGTCGAACGCCTTCCGGACCTGCGCGATCGTCCGCATCGCGTGGTGGATCCGTCCGCCGCCGAGCCTCGTCTGCGCAATGACGAACGCAGCCCCCGGCTCACCCAACACGTGATCGGCCGGCACGCGTACGTCCTCGTACCTGATGTAGCCGTGCGTCCCCTCCTCATCGGGCTCGCCGCCGACGGCGACGTTCCGCACAATCTTCACGCCTGGAGTGTCGGCCGGCACGATGAGCATCGACATCCCCTGATACGCGCTCACGTCGGGATCGCTCACGGCCATGACGATCAGGAAGCTCGCATAGCGGGCGTTCGAGGAAAACCACTTCTCGCCGTTGATCACCCACTGATCGCCCTCACGCACCGCACGGGTCGTGAACAGCGTCGGATCCGAACCTCCATGCGGCTCGGTCATCGAGTAGCAGGAGGTGATCTCGCCATCGAGCAACGGTTGCAGATACCGCTGCTTTTGCGCCTCGGTACCGTAGTGCGCGAGGATCTCCGCATTACCGGAGTCGGGCGCCTGACATCCGAAGACCGACGGCGCCCAGGCGGAGCGTCCCAGAATCTCGTTCATGAGCCCGAGCTTCACTTGCCCATAGCCGGGGCCACCGAGTTCGGGGCCCAAGTGACACGCCCACAGCCCGCGCGCTTTCACACGCTGCTGCAACGGGCGCAGCGCCGCCATGGCGCGGGCATCGCTCTTGTCGTACGGATCGCCAAGGAGCAGATCGAGCGGCTCGATCTCCTCCCGAACCATCGCATCGATCCAGTCGAGCTCCTTCTGAAATGCGGGATCGGTCTCAAAGTCCCAGGCCATGTGTTCCCTCCTGATGATCGAGCGCTAGGCGGTCGTACACGATGTCGCGATCGGGCGTGCGTAGCATCGTCGCCGAGCCGCCGCCAACTGCCCTCAGCGACAGGACGTCCGCGCCCAGACTGACATGAGAGGCTCGAATGCAATGCCGCTCGATGGCATGCTGGGCTGGTGAGTGCGCTACGCCACGTCCGCCAGCCGCCACTGCGTGAACTGAGCCTCGATACGGGCCCCAGGAACGTCTTGGACATGAATGCCATCCGCGCACTCACGGACGCACTGCAACCAGACGCGGAAGCACCGGTCGTCTTGCTCCGCGGGCACGGCGGCGCGTTCTGCGCCGGCCTCGACATGGCGACCCTGGCAAAGGGCGGCATCGCACGCGAGGAACTGCTCGCGGCCATGGGCGAGCTCCTGCTCTCGATCGTCACCGGCCCAACCCGCGTTGTCGCCGTTTGCGAGGGGCATGCCGTCGCAGCGGGCGCGATGCTCCTGCTCGTCGCGGATGTTCGGATCGGCACCCCTGGGACGTACAAGATTGGGTTCACGGAACCCCGCCTCGGCATGCCCCTGCCGGAGCTTCCAGCACTCCTGGCGAGAGAACGTCTGGACCGACGACGATTGCACGAGCTGACGGCACTCGGCCGCACGGTGAACCCGGAAGACGCCGTACCCGCGGGTTTCCTCGATCGCTTGGTGGACGAGAGCACACTCGACGCCGTGGCGACCGAGCATGCACGGCAACTCGCCGGCCTGAACGACGCGGCCTACCAAGGAACCGTTCGGTCCGTCTGGGGCGCGGCCATCGCGCGCATGCAGGTGCTCGTCACCGAGCAGATCGCACGGCGCGACGCGGCGCGCGCACGCCCAGGCTGACACACCCCGCCGGGCCGGAGTTCTCCCACTCCGCCGCGGAGGATTGGACGATGGATCGTCCACCACGCACTAGCAGCTCGGTGGAGCGTCCGACATTTGCGTGGCTGCGCTCTCGTCTCCTATGATCGCGCGCGCCAGCCACCCACCACGCGGTCAGAAAGCGAGCAACTGCCATGGCACATCGAGTCGTCGTCTGGGGAACGGGGAACGTCGGTCGTCCTGCGATCCGTGCGGTCGCCGCACATCGCGACCTCGAGTTGGTCGGGGCGATCGTCGCCAATCCCGACAAGGTCGGCCAGGACATCGGCGAACTCGCCGGCCTGGCCCCCCTCGGCATCGCGGCCACCGACCGTGTCGAGGCCGCCTCGGCGCCGGACGTCGACGCGGTGGTGTACACGGTCAACGCCGACTTCCGACCCACCGAATCGCTGGAGGAGGTGCAGGCGTGCCTACGCGCGGGCACCAACGTCGTCTCGACCTGCTTCTACCCGCTGCTCCACCCACCGTCGGCCCCGCCCGAGATCCTCGACCCGGTCAACACCGCGTGTCGCGAAGGCAAGGCATCGATCTTCGTTTCCGGTATCGACCCCGGGTGGGCGCTCGACATCCTGCCACTCCTGTTGTCGGGGGTCGGCGCTGACATTCGGGAGATCCGGGTGCAGGAGATGTTCAACTACGCGCTCTACGATCAGCCGGACGCCGTCCGCACACTGATCGGCTTCGGTACGTCGATGGACGAACTCCCACCGATGCTCCTGGATTTCTCGCTGCACCTCGTGTGGGCGCCGATGATCCGCGTGTTGGCCGACGGCCTGGGCGTCTCCCTCGACGAAATCAGGACGCGGGTCGAGCGGCGCCCGCTCGAGCAGACGATCGAGGTCCCGGGCATGGGCACCTTCGAGCAAGGGACTCAGGGCGCCTTCCGATTCGAGGTGCAGGGCATCGTGGAGGGCCGACCATTGCTGGTCGTCGAGCACATCACCCGGATCGATGATGCCTGCGCGACGGACTGGCCGCTCCCCGACAGCGGTCAGGGCGTCCATCGCGTCGTCGTCGAGGGGCGGCCGCACTTCGAGGTGAGCGTCCACGGTACAGAAGCAGGCGAACCGGGGGCTGCCGGCGGCGGCAACGCGCTGGCAGCGAACCGCATCGTCAACGCGATCCCCGCGATATGTGCGGCCGCGCCGGGCGTCATTCATCCGCTCGCCCTGCCGCCCATCACCGGGGCACGCCAACTGAGAGATACCGCCTCGTGAACGGCGCCGAGGCGCTCATCCGCGCCGCAAGCGGCGCCGCCGACGGCTACGCACGCATGACCGGCCGTCCTGCCCTGCTGCCGTAGCCAGCTCGGGCCATTG
>JAJCZP010000280.1 GCA_029262315.1 Deltaproteobacteria bacterium
GGGAATGGCGTTCGGGACGGGACAACACGAGACCACGCACGCCTGCCTCGAAGCCATCGAGATGCTCACCGCGCCACCCCCGACACACGCGCTCGATGTCGGCACGGGCACGGGCGTCCTGGCCATCGCGCTCGCGAAGCGCGGCGTGGGCCGCGTCCACGCCATCGACACCGATGCGCAAGCCGTCGCCGCGGCGCGCGACAACGTCCGCCGGAATCGTGTCGGCGCGCGCGTAACTGTCAGCGGGCGCGCGCTGCCGCTCGCAACAACCGCCCCGGTCACGCGCCGGAGCCAATATCCGCTGATCGTCGCCAATATCTACGCCGATGCGCTCGTGGCGCTCGCTCCCACGTTCGCCGACCGGGTCACGCCCGGCGGGCATCTCGTGACCTCGGGGGTCCTCCGCGCGCAACAGGGCCGCCTGCGCGCGGCGTTCGGCGCGACGCAGTGGCGCGTGGTCCGCGCCCAGCGCCGTGGCTCGTGGGTCACCACGATTTTCGCGCGGCTCGCCGCGCCAACATCCCCGGCGGCGCGCCCGCGGCGCGCGAGCCGGCAACGCCGATAACGCATGCCGCGCTTCTTCGTTCCCGCACGTGAGATCAAAGACGCTCGGGCCCTGCTCGAGGGCGGCGAGTTCCGTCATCTGCAACGTGTGCTGCGCCTGCGCGAGGGCGACCACGTCACCGTCTTCGACGACGAGGGACGCGAACACGCCGGGGTCATCCTGTCACTGTCCCCCCGCGCCGCCGCCGTCCGCATCGTCTCGACGACAATGCCCATGCGGGAGTCGCCGCTCCTCATCACGCTCTATCAGGGTATCCCGAAGGGGCGGAAGATGGATCTCGTCGTCGAGAAAGCCACCGAGCTCGGCGTGCGCTCGATCATCCCCTTCTCGTCGGCCTTCTCGACGGCGGGACCACCGGCCGCCGCCGGCAAGATCGAGCGTTGGCAGCGAATCGCGCTCGCGGCCACCAAGCAGTCGGCACGCACACACGTCCCAACGATCGGCGCCAGTCTCACCTTTTCCGAAGCCATCACCCACGGCGCGGAATACGCCTTGAAGCTCTTGCTATATGAGGGCACGGGCACCCTCCCCCTCGCGGAGCTTGCGGCATCGCTCCCGGCGACGCCGCCGAACGCCGCCCTGTTCATAGGGCCCGAAGGCGGATTCAGCCACGACGAAGTCCTCCAGGCGACCGAAATGGGCTTCGCCCTCGTCAACGCCGGGCCGCGTGTACTTCGGACAGAAACCGCGGCACTCGTCGCGATCTCACTCGTCCAAGCCCGCTGGGGTGACCTCCGGGGCTGACCGGCGCGCACCTTGTCTGCGCCAGGAACGCCACGTAGCATGCCGCCGGTGAGCGACCCATCGAGTAGCGATGCCGCCTGGGCGGCGGCCGCACCCGATCTTCCACCCTTTCCGCGCCCGCGCCCGCCCGCCCCGCCCGCACCTCCGCCACCACCCGTCGAGTACGTCGGGTATCTCGTCCGCGCCACCGCCCTCGTGATGGATCTCGCCATCCTGGGGCTCTGCGGCATCCCGCTCTTCGTTGCCATCTCGGCGGGGGCCCACGCCGGCTTCGTGTTCCTCGACATCCCGGCACCGGTCACGACCGAGGCCGCGGTCGGCACCCTCGTTTCGTCCGCCTGGGGCGTCATGGCACTCGCCTACTTCACCCTGCTGCACCGTGGCCACGGACAGACGATCGGCAAGGCGGCCGTCGGCATCCGTGTGCGCTCGCGCAAACTCGAAGCGATCGGTACCGTGCGGAGCCTGCTCCGCGCCTTTTCCTACTTCCTGTCATCCACGCTCTTCGGCGCCGGCTTTCTGCTCGCGGCCTTCACCCCGCGCCACCGTGCCTGGCACGACTACGTCGCCGGCACGTGCGTCGTCCGCATGACACCCGAGGAGGTATGAGCGTGGCCGGACTCCGACTTGCCATCATCGTCGACCCCCTGCCGCGGATGCTTCCCGACAAGGACACGACCTTCATCCTGATGTTGGAAGCACAGCGCCGCGGCCACACCTTGTTCGCCATCGACCATCGCGACCTCTTCACCAAGGGCCCCGACGTCCACGCCATGGCACGCCGCGCGGAGGTGCATCGCCCCGCCACCCCCGGGGAACCACACTGGACGCACTTCGAGTCCAGCGTCGTCGCCCTCGCCGACTTCGACGCCGTCCTGATGCGGAGCGATCCCCCGTTCGACGACGACTATCTGTACGCCACCCATCTCCTCTCCCTGGTCGAGGAGCGCGGCGTCTTCGTCATGAACCGACCGCGCGGCCTCCGCGACGCCAACGAAAAGCTCTACGCGCTGAACTTCCCCGATTGCATCCCGCGCACACTGGTCACGCGCGATATGAGCCAGTTGAAGCAATTCCTCGCCGAACTCGGCGGAGAAATGATCGTCAAACCGCCGCACGGCTTCGGAGGCCTCGGGATCTTCCATGTGCACACCGACGACCGAAACCTGAACGCCATCCTCGAAACCATGACCGACAACGGCCGGAAGCTCCTGATGGCCCAGGAATATCTCGCGGCCGTACGCGAACTCGGCGACGAGCGGGTCATCCTCCTCGACGGCGAGCCGCTGGGGGCCGTCGCCCGTGTCCCCCGCGACGACGAGCACCGCAGTAACATTCATGTCGGCGGGTCAGTCAAAAAGGTCGTCATCGGCAACCGCGAGCGGCGCATCTGTGAGCGAATCGGGCCACGCCTTCGTGCCGATGGCCTCTATTTCGTCGGTATCGACGTCATCGGCGACCACCTGACCGAAGTGAATGTCACCAGCCCCACCGGTATCCAGGAGATCGATCAACTCGACGGCACCACCCTCGAAACCCCGGTCATCGCGTTCGTCGAGCGTAAGGTGGCCGAATTGAAAAGGTAACACCCCGATGTTAGGCTCCGCCGCTTGCAGAGGGATACGGGTTGCACCTTCGGCAAGGCGTCGCAGCGGCACGGGCAGGTAGCTCAGTCGGTAGAGCAGGAGACTGAAAATCTCCGTGTCGGCGGTTCAATTCCGTCCCTGCCCACTTTAGATTTCTTCGTTGTCGTCGGCACTTAGCGGCTGGTCTCCGCCGAGCGCCAGCATCGAGAACACTTACAAGCTGTCAGATCGTCGAACCACCGCCGGAACCCACCCACGACCTCCGCTTCGGAATACTACAACTCGTGCTGCCTTGCGCGTGTCACCCCCCGGGCACTAAGACGGGACGCGAGGTCGAATGAACGCGCCCGTGCCAGCCGCGTTTGGCTCAGAAATCAGAGAAGGGATCAGACATGCAAAGACATCGTTCCACTATCGCAATTCTGCCGTTGCTCGCCGCCATCCTCTTGGCCCCAACACTCCTGTACGCCGGGGTGCAGGACACGCCCGATGGCATGCGCACCATGGTCAACAGTGACGTCGGCGTCGAACGCTGGGCGATCACGCGGCATCCCGATGGCTCCCTGACCGGGAACGTGTTCCGGTCCGATGGTGGAGACCCGTCGTTCATCGCCTGCACGGCCAACGAGGCTCCGGAGAGCTACAACTGCCAGGGCGGCGATGGATGTCTGACCCCACCCTCCGAGCCAGGTCAGAGCACGCGCGGAACCTCAGAGAGTCCGATCGGTGGCATCCTGTTCGCCAGCAAGGATGTCGGCGCGGAGCGATGGGCCATCACCCTGAACGCTGACGGCACCCTGACCGGTAACGTCTTCAACTCGGATGGCAGCCCGCCGTCCTTCATCTACTGCGAGCCCGAGGGATCGATGTTCCGATGCTTCGGCGCCGATGAATGCGTAGAGAAGCCTTGCGGCGGCACCTTCAACGAAATCGGCGTGGTCTCGCTCCCGGCGGACTTCTTCGAGCTCCCCGCTGAGTGCGGGGACAGCTATTCGCTGATCAGCGACAACGTCCCGCTGAAAGACACTTTCTTCATGCCGATCGATGGCTCGTGCGCCCCGCTGAACGAGCTCACCGTCACCAGCAGTCCCGGCGGCGACCTGGACAGCGGCTGGACGGGTATCGCGCACGACAACGAGACCCCCTCCGAAGTGTCGGTCACGGTCGACCTGCTCTGCCCGGATGGGGAAAACTGCACGGTCGACGGCACCTCGCTCGTCGACGAGCTCTTCGGTGCACCATTGCCGCTCTCGTCGGGCGGTGTCCCGGTCTGCGTCCTCAACATCTTCCGGGAGGCCGTGAACGGCACCTACACCTGCTCGGATGGTTGCGGCGAGACCGACGTCCTCCTCGAATCGCAGGTCTTCCTGGTGCAGGACATCGCCAAGCCCTGTCCGACCTGCGTCGGCGACGATGCGTTCAACGACGGCGCCAAGAACGGCGTCTGCGATGGCGGCGACAATGACGGCGAGGCATGCGACTCCGGCGCCAGCGATCCAAATTTCGGGGACACGTCGCTCGATTGCCTGCCGAGCGGCAGCAGCGTCGGCGAACTCGAGATCAATCTCTCACCAGCAACGACGGGATCGATCTCGGTCGATTCAGACCTCGACTGCGCCTCACCGCTCTTCCCGCCCGGCACCTGCTACTGCCCGAACCAGATTCAGCCGAATGCCTGCATCGATGGCATCTGCACCAACGGCGAGTGTCTGGCGAACGATCCGGACGGGCTGTGCAGCAACGCCCGGTTCCGTTCTTGTCGGCTCGAGTTCGGCTCCGAGGATTGCGAAGACACCTTCGCCGGCTCGGGTAGCTGCGTCGCGAAGAACCGTCCATGCTTCGGCACCAACGTCTCTGCCGAAGGTGAGTGTGCGGTGCCCGGCGAAGAAGGCACCCTGGTGTCGTTCTTCTGTGTCCCGGCGACCCGAGCTGCCGCCATCAACACGACGGCAGGACTCCCCGGACCAGGCCTGGTGCAGCTCAAGGGCGGCAGCGTGCGGGTACCCGTACAGTAGGCGTCGCACCAAGCAACAGGCAGCGTAGCAACTCGAAAAGGGGGCTCTCCGAATCGTCGGAGAGCCCCCTTTTTTCTTTCGGCATACGGCCTTGCTCCGCGAAAGGCGCCTGGTCTACGCTCGTTACGACCCGCTTATGTCCACGCAGACCCTGTTTCGAAACCTCTGTGCGCTTGCCCTACTAGCCGCGGTCTCCCCACTCTCGCTAGCGAACACCACACACGCGCAGGGCGTACCAGGCATCGGCGCCAATAGATGCCTAGCCGGAAAAACGAAGTGCGTGACCAAGAAGGTCAGAGGCCTGCCCGACGTTCGCACCGTAGCCCGGGCGCGATCGCGACCCCCTAGCCTAGCGCGGGCCCTAGGGCGAATGCGCTGTGACTTCGCGGGCATACGTGCATCGCACTGTCGGCTACCCTGATGGAGATGGGCAACACCTTCGTCACCGTCTGGACGTTTGTCGGATACATGGCGTCGGCGGCAGTGGTCGGCGCCGCCCTCGTCGCCATCGAACGGAAGTTCGCATGGCGACCCAGCCCATGGCCGGGGGTCCTGCTGCTGTTCGGAGCCTTTGCCTGCATCGACTCCTACTGGTTTCCGCTCGCCTACGCCGTCGACCTGGCGTGTACGATGGACGTCGCTTCGCTGAACGGCCCCCCCGAAGTGGGGCCAGTCCGTATTCCGGACCTCTTCGTTCCGGACGTATGGGACGCAATAGCGTGGATCGGACAGGTGGTCGTCGCAACGCATGTGGCGCAATGGGTCGGCGCGGCGAGCGGCGACACGGCGAACATCCGCCCGGAATGAGTCCCCACCCTGACCGTAGGGTCACCTAAGGGTGCAATCCGACAACAGATCGTCCAACCCCCTTGCTCCGAGCACACGGGATTCGCTATATCGCTGGGGTCCACAGAAACGTCGGCCTGGGCGGGAGGAGTTCCCGACAGGACGGGGCGTTCCTGATTTTCGTACCATCTGAAGCCGCCAACGCGCTCCGCGCTGAAGGGGAACATCCTATGCATGACTCGGGTCGTCGCACGCTCCGCACGCTCGTACTTGCCGGTACCGTGTTCGCATTGTTGCTTGGTCCGAGTTCGGCATCCGCAATCGAATGTGCCCCGACGCCGCAGGAAGGCTGTCACGCCACCACGCGCCCTCTGAAGTCGAAACTGAATCTGCGAAACGGGGTGCGGCCGGACAGACAGAAGCTGGTCTGGAAATGGTTCCGCGGCGAAGCGACGACGGTTGCGGAGTACGGAAACCCGACGACGACCACAGACTATGCGGTCTGTATGTACGACGGCAGCGACGCAGTCGTGTATCAGTCGGTCGTACCCGCCGGTGCCACATGCCGGGGTGGCAAACCGTGCTGGAAGCAAGTCGGCGACCGCGGTTTCGCGTTCCGCGACGGCCAGGCCCACTGGGACGGCATCACCAAGATCCGGCTCACGCGCGGCGAGGAAGGACACGCCCGCATCATCATCAAGGGTAGCGGCGCCAACCTGAACCTCAACGCGCTGCCGCTCGGCCTCCCCACGGCCGTGCAGTTGCAGGCCAGCAACGGTCAATGCTGGGAAGCGTTCTTCAGCGTCGACGGCGCGCGTCGCAACAACGAGACGCGCTTCGGCGGACGCTCTTCCCTTCCCTAGACAGAAACCGGATCGAGTCGGCGACACCGCGTCGCCGAAACTACTTGATACCGCTCCACCACGCGGGCGACTCGCCGTAGTGGGCCACCACGCGATCGGTGAGGGTCTCGAAACGCTGATCGATCCGATCGATGCGGCTGACGAGCCGTTGGCGACGATTGCGGAGGCGCACGACATGCCCCGCGCGCATGTTGTGGACGGAGTTGGCGCGCCCCACGGTTCCACTCACCGTCACGGGCTTCTCGCCGGCCGCGATCTCGTCGTCGAGTTCCTTCAGCTCGCGCACGGCCCCAATACGCTCGCTCAACAGATCATTGCGCTGCAGCGAGAACGAAACGGAGGCACGGTCGCCCGCCGTGGCCGGCGGCGCGAGCAGGAGCAGCCCCAACACGAGCGCTGCCATCGATCTCATCTGCGATACGACACGCGCGCATTCCGCCGGATACAGCATAGCTCGATGCTCCATCGGTCCTGGTCTCCCTGCGCGGCACGACGCCGCGGCCCTATCTACTGTAGGGGGAGCATCCCGGCGCGCCTACGCTGAAAGTAGGCGCTCGCCCCACGCACACCGCATGAGAAGTCTCCAGGCGACGACCGCAAGGTCCAGCTAGCCGCCGTCGTCCCGCCGCGCGCGCCTGGCGTTCCGCTCGAGCTTCCACCTGATCCACGCCAAGCGCATCGACGCGCGCAGCCCGTGAGAGAAACGCGGCAGCACCATGTCGGCGAACATGCGGTACTTCTCGCGTGTGTACGGGTACCAATTGGCCTCGATCTTGGCGGAATCTCTGTCGATCACGACCGACTTCACATTGCAGAAGCTCCGCAGCCCCTGGGCCCCTCCGACGCGCCCGAAACCACTGTGCTTCCGTCCGCCGAAGGCAAGCGCTGGATTCGCCTGCGTGGCCATGACGTTGTTGATGGACACGCTCCCGCACTCGAGACGTCGCGCCACGCGCCGAGCGCGCGCCAGATCACGACTCCAGACGCTAGCGGCCAGGCCGTACTCGGAATCGTTGGCTCGCCGCACGACTTCATCCTCGGTCTCGAAACACAGGAGGGGAATCACCGGGCCGTAGGTCTCTTCGTGTACGATCCGCATGTCGTCGGTCACCTCGTCGACGATCATCGGTGGCACGAGCCGCGACACGCCGTTCCAATCGCTCCCGGTCAGCAACACCGCGCCTTTCGCCTGGGCATCCGTCACGTGATCGGCCACCAGACGCACACGAGCG
>JAJCZP010000281.1 GCA_029262315.1 Deltaproteobacteria bacterium
CGTATTGGAGAAGCTCCCGTTGCTGGGGATGGCGATCGCGGTCAGCAACGTCACGTTTTTCGTGCAGCGTGGGGCGGGCGCGGTCGCGCCGCTCGCCGCGGTCCCCCTCGGACCTCGCATCGCCAACGCGTTTGTCGCCTACGCGACCTATCTTCGGAAGGCCGTGTGGCCCAGTGATCTCGCGCCGTTCTATCCGTTCGATCCGGCGCTCCCGCTGGCCCAGGTCGTTGGCGCCGGTGTTGTGCTCACGGCGGTGTCCGTGCTTGCCGTGGCGATGCGCCGTACGCGGCCGTACCTTCTCGTAGGTTGGCTCTGGTTCCTCGGGACGCTGGTGCCGGTGATCGGGTTGGTACGCCAGGGTGAGCAGTCGATGGCCGATCGCTTCACATACCTCCCGCTCGTCGGCGTGAGCATCATGGTTGCATGGGGTGGTGCGGAGATCCTGAAGAATCGTCGCGGTATATTGGCAGGGCTGGGTGTCGCCACTTTGGTCCTATGCGCGCTCCTGACAGCGCGTCAGGTTTCGCATTGGGAGAATAGCGAGACCCTCTTTCGCCACACGCTGGCCGTGACATCGGAGAACTATCTTGCGCACACGAATCTCGCGGTGGCGCTGACGCGAGCGGGGGTTGGGGACGAGGCCATGCCGCACTACGCGGAAGCGCTGCGCCTCAAACCGGACTACGCGAAGGCCCAGGTGAACTTCGGGAAGGCTCTCGCCGATCGCGGGCAATGGGAGGTGGCCGCCGCGCACTACGCGGAGGCCCTGCGGCTCGATCCCAGCCTGGCGATGGCCGAATACAATTGGGGCTTGCTCCTGGCGGACCAGGGCGAGATCGAGGCGGCGATCACGCGCTACAGTCGCGCGCTCGTGCTCAATCCCAGCTACGCGAGGGCCTACAACAATCGTGGATCGGCCAAGGCCGCGCTCAGGCAGTTCCCCGAGGCGATCGCGGATTACCGCGCGGCGTTACGGATCGCGCCCGACCTCGCGCCAGCACACAACAACGTGGCGGTCGCGCTTGAAGAGGTCGGGCAGCCAGAGGCGGCCGTTCGGCACTACGCGGCGGCCGTGCGCTTAGCGCCCGACGACCCGAAGGCACGCTACAATTTCGCGGCGGCGCTCGTCGGCCAGGATCGAGCTGCCGATGCCATCGCTCACTATCGGGTTGTTGTTCGCCTGGCGCCGAATCTGGTCGAGGCACGGTACGGTCTGGCCGTCGCGCTTGGTGCCGTGGGTCGCATCGATGACGCAAGGGACGCTGCCGAACAGGCCGCGGCGTTGGCGCGGAGCTCCGGTCGCATCGATACGGCACGCGAGATCGAGGGATGGATGCGGCGCTACCCCGATGCGGCTTCGAGCGCGGCCAGGTAGTCGGGTGCGTCGGCCTGTCCTGGGTGTGCGGGAATGAAAACCCGGAAGTAGGCGACACCCTCGGTGAAGCGTTCCGTGTTCATGTACAGGTCGAAGAGGTCCTTCAGCGCCCAGGGGCAGCCGTGGGTGCAGTGGGGAATGGCCTCTTGCAGAACGGTGATCGCGCGCGTTGGGTCGCCGGTTGTCTGGTAGAGACCCGCCAGGTGTCGCAGCCGGTGCTCGACCACGCGCGGGTGGTCGGCTGTGAACAGGCCGATCGTTTGGAAGGAGAACGCCGCCGCGCCGACGAGGACGCACATTGCGAGGCCGATCCGTCGCCGGTCCCGCTCTCGAAGGTACGTCACCAGGGTCGTGACGCCCAGGCCCGCGAGCGGTAGCAGGGCCGGCACGACCTGGATTCGATAGCGAGAGAAGAGAAAGAACGCGACCAGCGTCGCACAGTAGACGGCGACGAAGCCTGTCAGGAGTCGCACGCGCCGGTGTGCGTGGAATGCGGCGAGGCTGCCGAGAAGGGCGAACGGTACGAGCAGGCCGAATCCGAGGAGCGGGAGACGGAGTACCCACGACTCGCGCGCGACGAGGTATTGGTCCTGGCTGTCCGAGATTTCGAAGTGGTTCCAGAACAGTGCGAACTTGCGGGCGAACGCGCGCGCCGCGAAGCCCGGTTGCTCGCGTAGGTGTGTGAGGCTGGCATCGAACCAGAAGCGCGAGACCGCGTTCGCGTCCAGCGTGCGTCCTGTGCGTCGCTCGGCCTCGGCGCGGAAGTCCTGCTGTTCGAAGTGAGGATTGGCGCGGACGAATGGCACGATGCCATAGGCGCCGTACGGGTTGGCAGGGTTGTTGCCGGTGTAGAAATTCTGTCCGGCTTGCGCCGTGGTGAGGATCCACGTGCCGGAGACGTGATGATTGTGCCAGGCGACGGGTGCGAGCGTCAGGACGAAGCCGCTCGCGAAGATGGCAGCGTATCCGACCGAGCGCCGCATGCGCCCGATACGGGCGCGGCGGTCGATAGGGTCGAGTAGGTAGGCGAGCGCGACGAGCGGTGCGAAGACGAGGAAGTTGGCGCGCGTCAGCGCGGTCAGCGCGAGCGTGACGCCTGTTCCAAAGCGGGAGGCGACCGAGCGCCCGCACGCGAGGGCGAGAAAGCTGGTGGCGAGCAGCATCGAGAGTGATGTCTTGTCGAGTTCGCCCGTCGCGAAGATGTCCGGCCTGTAGAGGGCGAGTCCCAGCGCGGCGAGGCCGCCGACGGCCGGGCCGCCGATGCGCCGGCCAAGTCGCGCCACGCAGAGGCAGGCCGCCGCGCTGCAGGCCACATTGAAGAGGCGCGCCAGCATGAGATCGCGGCCGCACACCCGATACAGGAGGCCGAGGGCGTAGGGGTAGAGCGGATCCATGTAGAACGGCTCGCT
>JAJCZP010000282.1 GCA_029262315.1 Deltaproteobacteria bacterium
AGTCGGCCCGGGCCGCGTTCTGCTGTGCGAGCTCGAGATCAACCGCCGCTTGAAAGTCCCGGGGATCGAGGATCGCCAGCACGGCTCCCTCGGTGACGTCGTCCCCTTCATCGACGGGGAACTCGATGATTCGACCGGAGACCTCGAACGCCATCTCGGCGTTCTGCGTCGCCTGCACTTTCCCGGGATACTCGAACGTCGTGCCGGCCGAGCGCGCGCCGAGGGTGACCATTTTGATCGGACGGGCACCAACCACGGGAGCCGGGGGCTCGGAAGCGCATCCGGTGACGAGCACCACGCCGAGCAGGGCACGCGCCAGAACCGTACGGAGGTCATCCATTCGTGCGTTCGCTCCTTCTCTCGCCCCCGAGCACCGGCGATGGCTCGGCAGGACCCGCGGCGCTGTGTAACCCAATGTTTCGCAACGAGCAAAGCGGCACCGGGGTCCCTCGAGCACCCGAAGACCGTGAGTTGAGCTTCGGGCCCCCAGTACGATAGAGACCCGGTCCATGGGTCGTACCAGGATACTGACTGGATTGTGGACGGTAGGTTGCTGTGGCGTCGTACTGGTCGTGGCCGGGTGCAATCTGGCGCCGCCCGTCAGAATTCCGCAAGTCGAGGGCGTTCAGCGCGCCGTCAACGAGCCCCGCCAGGAACGCACGCGCACGTACCAGCGTTGCCTGAACGAAGCCTTGCGCGAGCCGGACGGAGATCCGGCGCGCGATCAGGACGAGTTGGTCTCGTGTATGAAGGAAGCCGGGTTCGGCTTCCTCGCCGTCGCGGCCGACCATCGACGGGCCCACTGCGAGACGGCTTTCCAGACGGCGGAGATCTTCCCAGACGCTTACTGCTTTCAGAAGCTCGAGTAGGGCACCGGGCACGCTACTCGGCAGGCGCGTCCGGATCGACCGGCGGCACGAACTCCTCGGGAATCGGCAACTTCAGCAGATCCCCGGGAGCGAGGTCGCCGGACGCCACCATCCCGTTGGCCAGGAGCGCCATCTCCGCCTTCCACGCACTGTCGGACCGATCGATGAGCGCATCGAGCTTCTCGCCCGGGCGTGCCTCCACGACCCGGAGCCGCGCATCCTTGACCTTGCTGCGGTCGGCGGAGGACAAGGGGCCAAAGCTGTCCGCGATCTTCTCGAGGGCGGCCCGCATCTTCGGAAACTTGTCAGGCGGCGCCGCGCCGGTGATCCGATAGATCAAATCTCCGTAGCTGATCCACGTGACATCCATCATCGCGTCACGGCGCTTCCCGATCCCCCGAAGGGCGGACAGGCCGTTGATCCGCGTCGATGCGGGCTCGGTCTCGAACCGCACCCCGGCCTGCTTCTCAAAATCGGCAACCGCGGCCCGCATATCATCCGCCTCCGTCGCCAACTGCAAGACGGCCAGCGCCGCACCCGTCCGCGGCCGTGCGGCCACGGCCTGCGACGTGTTCTGCGTCTGCCAGTTCGGGGGAAACGTCAGACTGAAGTTCATGACGGGGTGCAAAAATCGGCCATCGACGAACACCCCCTCGGCGGGATTCGGGCCGACGCGCAAACCCTCCAACTCCGCGAGGAACCCCGCGCGCCCGGGCGCAATGGGATCGGCGGGCACCGCCGTGAGCTTGGCGGCGTTCTTCGCCGTGGCCTTTACGCGCTCCGGCGTCGATGGATGCGAGTCGAGGAAGGTCGCTTCGCGAACGCGCCCGGTGTGAAACACCTCATCGCGTTGCAGGGTCTCCATGAAAACGGTCATCTCCGCCGGATCCCATCCGGCCGCCGCAGCCATCTTCTGGCCGATTTTGTCCGCCTCGCGCTCCTGGCTACGACTGTAGGGGGACAGCACGAGGCTGCCTGCGAACCCTCCAACCCCACCCACGAGATTCCCGAGGTGACTGCTCACGAGACCCGCGGCAAACTTCCCGACACCCGTCACCAAGGCGAACGGCGCGCTCCGCGTTGCCCGCTGCACGGAATGGCGGGCTGCGACATGGCCGATCTCATGACCGATGACATTCGCCAACTCCGCCTCGGAGTTGGCAATCGCAAGCAAGCCACGAGAAACGAACACGTACCCACCAGGGAGCGCGAACGCATTCGGCTCGTTCATCTCGACGATGTGAAAATGGTAGGCGATGTCCTGTCGTGGCGAGTGCTGCGCGAGACGGTTACCGATACTCCGCACGTACTCCGCCGCCGCAACGTCCTCGACGAAGCCCATCTGCTCCCGAACCTTCTCGGTTTCCTCACGCCCGATGCGCTTCTCACCCTCGACGGTCGTAAGGACCGCCTCAGGGCGCTTGCTCACCGGATTGATGGCACAGCCGGCACAGAACGCGGCCATGACCAGCAATCCCGCCACCACATGCTTCTGAACCATGCTCGAGCCTCCTCACCAAAAGACTGGGAGCCTTCTCTTAGCGAAGGCAGTCGTGGATTGCGATCACGCTCGGGGGCGGGGGGCGGGGAGATCGAGGGAATTAGGTAAGGTTCTTGTACTTGTTGAGCTTGTTGTAGAGCGTCTTTAGGCTAATCCCGAGCAGCGACGCCGCCCGTTCCTTGTTGCCGTCGCAGGAACCGAGCGTTGCCAAAATGAGTCGCTGTTCGACCTGATCCACGGACGCACCGATCTCGATCTCGAGGCGGGCGCCATCGGCCATACCACCGCCTCCGCCAGGATCCGGACCAGGCACCGGCAACGCCGCGACATCGATCTCACGGTCGGCGAGAATGAACGCCCGTTGCACGAGGTTCCGAAGCTCTCGGACGTTTCCCGGCCACGGGTGTGCGGCGAGCCGCTCCATGGCCGCCGCCGAGAAGCGCTTGCTCGTCCCCTCGCTGGCGTTCAGCTCCGCGAGGCGGGCCTCGGCGAGAATCTCGACGTCGCCACGACGCTCGCGGAGCGGCGGCAACGCGATCGGGAACACGCTGAGCCGATACAGCAGATCCTGTCGAAGCTTGCCTGCCGCCACCGCCTCTTCGGGATCGCGATTGGTCGCCGCCACGATCCGGACGTCGATCGCAAGCTCCTTCTCGCCGCCGATCCGCATCACGGTACCGGTCTCGAGCACGCGCAAGAGCTTCACCTGCAGCTCGAGCGGCATCTCCGTGAGCTCGTCCAGAAAGAGTGTGCCACCGCTGGCCCGCTCGAAGTACCCCTTGTGCGCACGATCCGCGCCGGTGAAGCTGCCGCGCTCGTGTCCGAAAATCTCGCTCTCAATGAGCTGTGGCGAAACCGCCCCGCAGTTGAGCGCCACGAAGGGCTGCCGCCGACGGCGGCTGAGCTCGTGCACCGTCTGTGCAACCAGCTCCTTCCCAGTACCGCTCTCGCCCTGCACAAAAACGCTAGCAGTCGTAGGCGCTACCCGCGCGATCAAGTCGTAGACGGCCGCCATCGCCGGCGAACGTCCGATCAACGGCCCGAAGCGCCCGAGCTCTCGCAGCTCGGAGCGAAGACTCGCAATTTCGTCGTGCAGCTCCTGCCGGCGCGCGACGTTCAAAAGCATGGCGCGGATGCGCTGCAGATCGACGGGCTTGGTCAGGTAGTCCGTCACGCCCAAGCGGAGCGCCGTAATCACCGATTCGACCGTCGCGTTGCCAGTAATGAGGACGAAATCAACCGCGGGCGCCCCTTCGAACACCGGCAGAAGATCCACCCCGGTGCCATCGGGAAGACTGACGTCGACCAACGCAAGGTCGGGAACGCGCGCTCCGACCACCGCACGCGCCTCGGCGAGACTCCCCGCGGTCTCGAGCGAAAATCCCTCTTGGCGCACCACTTCGGCGAGTGCCTCGCGAAACGCGACGTCGTCATCGACGAGAAGTGCGTGCGGCATTCGCCCGCTACCCGTGCTCCGGCAGCGCGCGGCGCAGCACCTCGATCAACAGCGGGAGGGCGATCGGCTTCAGGAGATAGGCGGCCGCACCCCCGACGAGCGCCCGATCGCGTCCACCGGGCTCATCGAAACCCGTCATCAGAATCACGGGCGGCGGAGCCTGCTGGCGGCGGACGCATGCGAGCACCGTCGCACCTCCACCACCGGGAAGGCGCACATCACTCAGCACGACGTCGAAGCTCTCTTCCTCGACGGCCCGACACGCCTCCGTCGCACTTTTCGTGGCGTGAACCTGGAACCCATGAAGGGCGATCGCCTCTCCCAACGCCTCACGCAGGGGCGCGTCATCTTCGACGAGGAGTAGACGTCGTGGCTGCTCACTCACAGAACCTCCTTTGCCCGACGTTGGCCAACGTCGAGTTGAAAAGCAAGCCGGCCAGCACCGAATGCGCGGCACCGACTTGCACTGTACGGGCAGAATCCGTCACAACGGGAAGGCGACCCCAAGGCGGCGCACGAAATCCGTGAACGCGCAGGCTCAAAGAGGACCCATGCCCTGGTGGGCACCCTACGGTGCGGGACTGTTGGCGCTGCTGCTCAGCGTCGGCGTCTGGCGCGCACTCGAGCGCGCCGAGCAAGCAAGCGTCGATCGAGCAGCCTCCATGTCGACCGGGATGCTGGAGGCCGAGCTGGCGGGACGCATCACCTCGATCTCCAACGCACTCAGCAAACTGGCCGCCCATACCGAGCTGCTCCGAGGCATCGTCACGAAGCAAGACGGCGACCTCGAGGGCATTCGGCGACTCGCAATCGATGCCTGGATCTTCGACGCCCGCCGTATTGTGGAGACCTACCCCAGCACGCTGTCGATCGAGTTCCTCTGGGCCGACTTCACGTGGCGCGGCGCACTGCATGCGCCCGTCCCGACCAGCCGACCTCCCGACCCACTGACGGAGCGGCCGCTCGTACCGATCAAAGCGTCCCAGAACGCGTTCGACATGGCGCGCGAAGAACACGGCCCGGCGATTAGCGACCCCTTCGAGCTCGAGGGCGGGCACGTCGGCTTTCGCATCATCGAACCGGTGTTTCGCGGGCAACAACTCGATGGCTACATCAGTGGAATCGTCCGCGCCGACGATCTCGTCGGCAGCGTGATCGGCGAGCAGGCGGATGACTACTCTCTGCTCGTCACCGCTGATCCGTATGTGATCTACCCGACCGCCGCGCAGTCTCGCGACCGGAACGGTTGGCTGCACACCGGCCGTCTGGACCTGCCAGGCGGAACGACATGGACGCTCACCGTGGGCGCACGGGGCAAGCTGTTCACCCGCCTCAACACACTCCTGCCCGAGTTGTTCCTCGCGGGCGCGCTGGCGATCTCGCTCCTGATAATGCTCAGCCTGCGCTTCGCGCGAACAGCGAGCCTGCGGACGCGCGATCTCCATACGCTGACACGCGAGCTCGAAGATCGGGTGCGCGCCCGGACGACCGAGCTCGCCACTGCCAACAGCACGCTCCGAAGCGAGAACGAGCTTCGCCGACTGGCCCAACGACATCTCGCCCGCTCGAACGACGATCTCCGGCAATTCGCGGCTCTGGTGTCGCACGAGCTTCGCCAGCCGCTGGCGACCATGCAGATCTGGTCGGACCTGCTGACCGCCAACTTCACCGAGGCCCTCGGCGACCAGGGACGCGGCTATCTCGACAAGCTGGCGGCGTCGGTCGCCCGCATGACACGCCTCATCGAGGGCGAGCTGAAGCTCGCGCACGTCGCGTATGCCGACGTGACCCACGAACGGGTGGACGTCGGCGAGCTCCTGGAACAACTTGCGGCCGACGTCGAGCCGGAACTCTCCGCGGTGCGCGGACGGATCGAAACGACCGAGCTTCCCGCCCTCGATGCCGACCCAGCACAGCTGCAACAGGTGTTCCGCAACCTCATCGAGAACGCAATCAAGTACCACCGCCCCGACGTCCCGCTCATCATCAGCATCGAGGGGCGTCTGGTCTCGGGCTCCGCGGGCGAATCCGTGTGCGAAATCGTCGTTCGCGACAATGGGCGAGGATTCGACACGAGCGACGCCGATGCGATCTTCTCCATCTTTCGTCGCCTCGAAGAAGAGACGACGCCGGGCTCCGGAATAGGGCTCGCGATCTGTCGGCGCATCGTGGAGCGCCACGGCGGTTCGATCGCCGCCGAGGGTCATCCCGGCGCGGGCGCGACGTTCCGCATCCTGCTTCCCGCCGAACACGACAGCGTGCCGCGCGTCGCCCAGTCGTAGCCGGGTCGCGGCAGCGAGGTTACCCACCGGCCGTCTCACGCTCGATGCGCCAACTTCCAGGTGTACAGGGCTCGACGAATGCGATCCGCTTTGAGGTCGAGTGTCTCGCAGATGGTCTCGAAGCTGCAGAGCCAGGTATGGTCGTGCGCCGCAATCCAATCACGGGTGCTGGCGTACAGCTGCCGGGACTTCGCGGATTTGGCGTGGACCGTTCGGATGTAGGAGCGGATGGCCTCCTCGAGAATGGCAAGCAGGAGACGCTCGGCAGGCGGCCGCTTGTCGCGCTCGTGCTCCAGCGCGACGAGAAGCAATTCTGGATGATAGGGATCACGGCCGCCAATCTCGTAGCGCTCGCGGCGGCGGCGCTTCCGTGAAGGGCGGGCACCGCCGAGGGGGGGGACCTCGGCGGTGCCTTCTGAGGCGCGTGGCAGCACGCGCATGCGACCCTTTGCGTCGCGGCACTCACTCGACCGCGTCTTGGCAGGGACAAGTGGAGAAGCCGTCCTCGCGGCTTCCTCTCGGCTAGCTGCTACTGCGATCGAGTACGACACGTGAGCCTACATTGCAGCTGGCGTGCCAGAGAGCCTCGCCCCTGAAATCAAGGACTTCCGGTGGCCCGCATCGGGCTCGCCACCCGAACGTGTAAGATATTCAGCGACGAGCCGCCTCTCGTGTAAGTTCTGCCAACGCTCCCGGCCCGCACCCCGCCTTCGCCCAATCCCGCGTCGCGTTGACGGACCCCCCAGGCACGGCTAGCCTACGAAACGGTACCGGTCCCAAGCCGAGCAGCGCGACGGCACCGACCGGGACCGACCTCGGCGGCTCTGACCCGAGCGAGCTGCGGTGTGCGGTGTGTGGTGGGGAAGGAGCAACCGTGAAGCCATTCTGTGTGAGCCCACACTCGAGACAACGTCTGGCCTTTGCCGTGGCCGTGCTGCTGGCCCTCGCTTGCGTCGAATCGTCCGCCGCGGCCGAGCGTGCCAACGCCGAGCCCAGCACCCAGGCGACGGAACCACTCGAGGATCCGCTGTTCGACGAGTTCGACGAGGAGTTCGAGGGGCCGACGGGCTTCCCCGACCCACTCGAACCACTGAACCGCGGCACCCTCCGTTTCAACCAGCGGGTCGACGCCTTGCTGATCGAGCCCGTCGCACGGTTGTACCGCTTCGTGGTTCCCAATCAGGTGCGCCATGGCTTCCGACGGATCCTGGCCAACCTGAACTCCCCCGCGATCCTGGTCAACGACCTCCTGCAACGCGAATGGCGCGATGGCGGCGTCACCGCGACCCGTTTCATGCTCAACAGTACCCTCGGCGTTGGGGGCATCTTCGATCCAGCCCGCGACTTCGGCTACGAACCGCACAGCTCAGACTTCGGACAGACGATGGCCCTCGAGGGCGTGGCGAGCGGCCCGTTCCTCATGCTCCCCGTGGCAGGTCCGACGACCATGCGAGACGGCCTCGGCTACCTCGTCGACATCATGTTCCAACCGACGACGTACCTCCTCGGGGGTGCCGACCAGATTCTGCATTCGGCTGTTCGCGGCGGCAGCGCGGGCTTGGCAACGCGAGACGCGAATGCGGAGGCGATCCGGGCGCTCGAGGAATCCTCCATCGACTACTATGCGGCGCTCCGGAGCGCCTACTACCAACACCGCACCGCGGAGATCTGGAAACGTCGCGGCCATCGCCGAGAGGCGGTCGAGCTTGCGGCGCCCGAGTGACCGGTCAGCGCTTGGCGTCGGCGGCCGCGAGATCCGCGATCTTCTCGTCGAGCAACACCAGCAGCCGATCGAACCCATCGCGCTTGAGCACCGAGGAGTACTCGGTCCGACGGAGCGCCAACTCACTCACCGTACCGTTCAGGTAGACGTCGATGATGCGCCAGGCATCCTGCACGCGCCGGAGTCGATACGTCAATTCGACGTCCTCGTCGCCCGGATTGAGGAGACGAGTACGGACCAGTGTGGTCTCGTTGGCCCCCGGGTCCTGGCCGAGCGTCTCGAACGATTGCCCGCCATCACCAATAAAGCGACCGGCGTAGTTGGCAACCGTGAAGCGTTCGAATGTCGCCACCCAACGAGCCTGGTCCTCCGATTCGAGCGTTCTCCACGCTCGGCCGACACACTTCTCGGCCATGAAGGGAAAATCGAACGTGGACTCCATGGCCGGCTTTAAGCGCGTGAAGCGCTCGCCGTATTCAACAGTCGCCGAGTCCTTCAGGGCGCCGAGCAACGCGGCATGCAGCTTCTCGACGACCGCCGGTGGTGTCACGGCGTCCCCCGGTGGTGTCACAGCGTCCGGCGCAGCGCCTCCCGCGGACGCGAGAACGAGCAGCAGCACCTGGAACAGTCCCACAACCACACTCGGCCGCGTCACGGCATACTCCCCAGCTCGACCGTCATCGGGCCCAGACTGTACCACCGACGGCAGCCGAGCGCACGTCGCCCGCGAACATGGGGGAGGCCGGTGAGCGCGCGCCTGACGGCGCTCCTCGTCGCCTGGCTCGCGCTCGTACAACGGCGGGCGCGCCTCGTCATCGGGATCGACCTCGCGGTGACGCTCGTGCTCGCACTCGTGGCCGCGCTCTTTCTCGGTGTCAACATGGACAACAAGGCGGTGATCGCCAATCACCTGCCGTTCGTCAAAGACACGGCCGCGTTCGAGGAGCATTTCCCTTCCCTCGAGTACGCCATCCTCATCGTCGTCGACGCCGAGACACCCGAGCTCGCTCGCGGCGCCACCACGTCGCTTCGGGCGCACCTGCGCAAACGGACCGATCTCTTCTCCGCGGTCTACTCACCAGCCAGCGGGCCGTTCTTCGAACGCCACGGACTCCTGTACCGCTCGGTCGACGAGCTCGACGATCTCGTCGACCAGCTTGCGCGTATGCAACCGATCATCGCCGACCTTTCGCGTGACGGCAGCATCGCGAACCTCGCACGCGTGATCCGTCTCGGCCTCGAACAGCAACGCGACGCGCCGATCGACCCCGAACAATGGGCGGCAGTACTCGACCGGGTCGGTGAAGCCACGGTCCGTGTGTACGACGAGTATCCGGTCTCGGTCTCGTGGGAGGATCTGATGCTTGCCGGCTCGGCCGTCGATCCCGGGACGCGCCAGCTGATCATCGCCGAACCAGTACTGACGTTCGACACCCTGCTCCCGGCGGATCGCGCCATCGCGGCCATCCGCGCGGCCACCCACGAGTTGGCGCTACTCCCAGACCACGGCGTGCGGGTCCGCATCACCGGCAACCCGGCGCTCAACCACGAGGAGATGATTGGCCTCGCCTGGGACATCGGCGTCGCCGGGGTGTTCTCTTTCGCACTGGTGACCGGCATCCTCTTCCTCGCCTTTCGCTCGCTTCGACTCGTCTCGTCGGCCGCGTTGACGTTGCTGGTCGGCCTCATCTGGACGGCGGGACTCGCGACCTTCACGGTCGGCCATCTCAACATCGTGTCGATCTCGTTCGGCGTACTGTTCATCGGCCTCGGCGTCGATTTCGCGATCCACCTCGGCATGCACTACACGGAGGAAGTTCAACAGGGGGCCGATTCACCCGAGGCCTTCCGACGATCGATCGAGAGTATCGGCACCGCGCTGCTCTTGTGCGCACTCACGACCGCCCTCGGTTTCTTCTCGTTCATCCCGACCGACTACTGGGGCGTGGCCGAACTCGGACTGATCGCGGGCTCGGGAATGTTCATCATCGTCCTACAGACGCTGACGTTGTTCCCCGCGCTCGTCAACGTCCGCCTCGGAGACGACCCCGCGCGCTGGGTCCATGCTCCCGTCTCGGTCGCGTTGACACCGCCGGCCATCGTCCAGCGCCATCCGGGAGCAGTGGTCGCGTGTGCCGTCGCCCTCGCGGCGGTAGGCCTATGGCTCGCGCCCGGCGCGCGGGTGGATGCGAACGTCATCGTCATGCGGGACGGCCGGACGGAATCGGTGCAGGCGTTCAACGACCTGCTCACGAACAGTCGCACCTCCCCGTGGCACGCGAACGTCCTTACCGACGACATCGCGGCGGCCGACGCGCTCGCCGCGCGGGTGCGGATGCTCCCCGAGGTCTCCCACACGCTCACGATCTCGACCTACGTCCCCGACGACCAAGACGAGAAGCTGGAGATCCTCGCGGACGCGGCCATGCTCTTCGACGCACCCCCCGCACCGACACGACCCACCGAACCCCCACCCGTCGACGAGCAGATCGCGGCGCTCCGCCAGCTCCGTACGGTGCTCGAGAGTCCGTGGCTGGAAGAGAACACGGGACCCCTGGCGGCCAGTGCGCGCAAGCTCCGCGCCGAGCTCGATCGATTTGTCTCGACCCTCGATCCCGCCAACGATCCCACGACCGCGCTCCGCAACCTCGATCGCGTATTGCTCGGGAACTTCCCCGCCCAAGTCGAGCGCCTCGAGCGCGCGCTCGCCCCGGACCCGATCACTCAGGACGGACTGCCACCGGAGGTACGGTCGCGGATGCTCTCCGCCGATGGGCATGCGCGCGTCCAGATCTTCCCGAGCGCGAACCTGCGCGACACCAACGCCTTTACGACCTTCGTCGATGCGGTGCGGAGCGTGAACCCGCACGCGATCGGCGTGGCAGTCAACCTCGTCGAATTCGCACGTGCCACTGAACGCTCCCTGCGAAAAGCCGTCGCCATCGCGCTGCTCGCCATCACGCTCCTCCTCCTCATCCTCTGGCGGCGTATCGACGACATGCTGCTCGCCCTGGCGCCCTTGCTCCTGGCAGGCCTCCTCACTGTTAGCGCCATGGTCGTCCTCGATCTGCCGTTCAACTTCGCCAACGTCACGGCGCTGCCACTCCTGCTGGGCATCGGGATCGACAGCGGGATCCACCTGGTGCACCAATCGCGCACTACGCGCGGCGGTGATGACAACCTCCTCGTATCGACCACGGCACGCGCCGTGTTCTTCAGCGCCGCCACCACTATCGCCAGCTTCGGGAGTCTTGGGTTCTCCAACCACAAGGGTATCGCCAGCCTGGGGATCCTGCTCGTCATCGGCACCCTGATGATGCTAGCAGCGAATCTGGTCGTGCTGCCGGCGCTGCTGGCGCTGCGCGACAAATTCCACGCACGACACCGAAGCGCCTGAGCCCAGCCCCGGAGCGCTGCTCGCGCGGCATTCGCGCCGCACACAGAAACGAGCAAACCGCGCACTCTAGCGGCGGCGTTCGTAGCGGTGATACAGGACGCGCGTGAGCTGGCTGCGCCGGAGAGTTGGAATCGAGCCGGGCGAGGGGCGTCTGTTCGCCTGCTCGACGACCATTCTCTTCCTTGCCGGCTGGGGCTCGGTCCAACTCACCAACGTCTCGGAGACACTCTTCCTCAAGCGGGTCGGGGTCGAGTATCTCCCGCTCGTCTTCCTCGGAAACTCTGCCCTCCTGGTCGCCACGACATGGATGATGGGTCGCATCGCCGCGCGCACCAAGCAGGTCCCGCTCCTCTCGTGGACGCTGCTCGGACTGGCCGGCGCCCTCCTCCTGCTCTGGTTCGCGGTCGTCGGCAATCCGCACGACTGGATCTTCACCGCCCTGCTGATGGCCGCGAAGCAGGCCGACTCGCTCGCGATGCTGGTGTTCTGGATCGCGCTCGGGGGTCTGCTGCACGGACGGCAGGCGAAGCGCCTGTACGCGCCCATCTGGGCCGGCGCAACGCTCGGTACGATCCTCGGCAGCTTCGCCTCGGGTCCGCTGGGGCGCCTGCTCGGCATCACGACCCTCGTCCCAGTCGCGGCGGCGAGCCTCCTCGCGGCGGCGATCTTCACGGTCCCGCTACGGCGGCTGGCCGCCGGCGCTCGATTGACGCGACGAGCCACCGTGACACGCGAGGCGCCGCCACCAAAAGCCTCGGTCCTCTGGCGCGAGAGCTTGCTGTTCCGAGTGCTGGTCTCCAGCGCGATCTTCAGCGGCGTGCTGGGTCCGATGCTCTACTTCCAATTTTCGTATGTCGCCGATCTCGCCACCCAGGGCTCGAACGGCGAGCAACGCCTGCTCGACCTCTACGGACAATTCCGTGGCTGGATCAACTTCGCGGTGCTCGTGCTGCAACTGGTAGGGACGTCCGCACTCTACCGCCGGATCGGGCTGCCCCTCGCCTCCGCCTTGTCGCCGCTGGCCTACCTCCTCGGGTTCACCGGCCTGAGCGTGCGCTTGAGCCTGCCGGCCGGCGTCGCGGCGGTCGCCGCCACGAACCTGCAAGACCACGCCGTCTACGATCCCGCGCAGAAGGTGCTCCTCACCCTCTTCACCGAGCGGGTCCGTGGCTACATCACGGGCTTGATCGACGGCCCCGTCAAGCGAGCCGGCGGGGTCGTCGGCAACCTGGTGGTTCTCGGTACCCTCGCGATCGGAACGCCCATCTGGGTTGGATGGACCGCGCTGCCGGTCGCCGCCGCCTGGGTCGCGGTCGCGCTTGCGCTCTGGCGGGCGTATCCGACGATCCTGCTCGAAGTCGTCGGCACACGCCGGCACGACGAGGATGAACTCCCCCTGGGGGACCTCATCGACCCGGGAACGCTCCGCGTGCTCGAGACCTCGCTCAGCGAGAGTGATCTCGAAAGCTGCCGCGCCGCATGCGGCCTGCTGCTCGAGGCGCCGCCCAACCGTGTCGCCGGCGTGCTCCTGCGTGCCCTGGCACGCGCACCCGACGACAATCTGCCGCTGATCGTCCGAGCGCTCGACCGGCTCGTCCGGGACCACCGCGACAACCTCGTCGTACCGGCCGACGGCGTGGCTGGCGCTATCGCGGCGTACGGCGACGCCGCCGGCCTTACGCCACTCGACCGCGCCCGTCTCGTGCGAGCATACCTCATCCTCGCGGGGCCGCTCGCCGGCGACGACGTTCTGATCGAGATGGCCGAGGACCCGGAGGGCGCGGTTCGGTTGGCCGCCACCGCCGCGCTCCGTGTTCGGCGCGGCGAGGACGTGGACCCTCTACTCGCGGCGGCGGTCACAAGTACCGATGCCGCCGAGCGCGAGATCGCACGCGACGAACTCCGCGCACTCCTTCTGAACGCGGAGGTCGGGCACACACCCGATCAGCGATGGCGCGACCGCCTGACGCTCCTCACCGCGTCGTTGACGCGCCCCGAGGACCGCGCCAGCGCTGCCAGCGCCGTCGCCGATCTGGCCGAGCGCCACGGCTCGGTGCTCGCCGAGCATGCCGAGTCCCTCGTACTCCATGGCCAGGACGCCGACACCCGCGTCCGTGAGGCCGTGCTACGATTCGTCGGACACACCCGTCTGACGGATCAAGCGGGCTGGCTCGTCGAGCGCATTACGGCGCGTGATCGTGAGGAAGCGACAGCGGCGCGCGAGGCACTGCGCGCCATCGGTCCGCTCGCCATGGACCTCCTGCTCGATGCCCTCCACTTCGGGAAACGGAGCACTCGACTGGCCTTGCTGCCGATCCTCCGCGAAATGGCCGTCGACGGGCGCAGCCTCCGCGGCTTGGTCGACGCGGAGCTCGACTGCATGGAGCGAACGGCGATGCACCTGCACGCGTTGGCGGCTGGTGGCGTCTCGGATCTGGTCCTCCAACGCCTGCAAGAACGAGTCACCGAGTCGGCCCATACGTCGCTCCTCCTCCTCGCGACACTCCTGGACGAGGATCGCATTGCCCGGCTCTGCCGGCTGCTTGGGCGAACGTCACGCGACGGCCGCGAGCGCGCCGTACTACTCGAGGCGCTCGAGGCGCTTCTCCCACCCGACCACCGGGCACGCGTCATGCCCATCCTCGAGGAGCAGGATCCGGTTCGCGCGGCGGCCGCGGCCCGTACACTCGGCCACGAGATCCCCTCATTCGAGCAAGCGCTGCGGGAGATTCTCAGCGGCGATGACGCATTGACCCGCGACTTCCTCCGGGCGACCCTCGATCCGGCAACGCGCACGCGCTTCGGCCTCGACGCACTCGAGTTCGGAGATCCACCGACCGGCGCGCCCTATGCCGAGGCGCCTGGGAATGCTACGGCGGTCAGAGCCGGTGGGCAGCCCGCGAACGGGCACCCGATACCGGCGCTGACCGATGCCGTCGACACCCAAGAGCAGCGGGACGAACAGGAGCAGCAGGTGCTGAGCAAAGTGGAGGTCGTCCTACACCTCCGGAGCCTCGATATCTTCAGCCGCTTGACGACGCGCCAGCTCACCGATCTGGCAACCGTCGTCACCGAGGAGACCCATCCCGCCGGCACGACGATCGTACGCGAGGGCGCGTTCGAGGACTGCATGTATCTGATCGTTGCCGGGCAAGTGCGCATCTCGAAGGATGACCGCACTCTCGCGGAACTCGGCCCGCGCGACTTCTTCGGTGAGATGGCGGTCTTCGACGGCGAGACTCGCTCGGCCACCGGCACGGCGGCCAGCCCACTGCGCCTCTTGCGCCTCGAGCGTCACGACCTCTTCCTCGTCATGGAAGAGCAACCCGGTATCGCCATCACGATCTGCCAGACTCTCACCCGCCGCCTGCGCACCCTGAACCAGCGCTTGTAACCTCGCGGCCGCCTGGGGCCGACCCGCTCCAGCCGCGACGCAACACCACCCGCCGGACATCGGGCCGCACGCGCAGCCGTCCTGACCTCGCTTCGTGATCGCTCAGGACGCCGGCGTGGAAGCGACACGCCCGTACTCTCTGACGACCAGCACGGCAACACCGAGCCAGATGACAACCAGCGCGACGTTGAACGCGAAGAAACTGGCCGTGCGAAGCGCCAGCACCTGCACCCCCACCATGACCGTCAGGGCCGCGAGCGCATCGCCCACTCTGACGAAAAAGGTGTCGATCACCGGCTTGCCCTTGTATTTCAGCTCGGCTGAGAGCGGCAGCCAGAGCACGCTTCGCGCGGTATTGTTCAGCGAATAGTCGGTCGCATTCTCGGCGATCTTCATGAGGCGAACGACTGCGATGATCGGCACCAGGGCCATTGCCGTATACGACGCCAGGGCGACCACCGGCAGCACCAGAAAGAGCACTCCGAAACCGCCGTACTTGAGGAGGCGTGACGCCACGAGCGACTGCAATAGCAACGCAACGGTGTTCACCCAGAAATAGAAACCGCCGTAGAACGCGGTCGTGCCGTCACGCGTGAACTCGAGTATCTGCCGATCGCCGGTCACCCCCTGCGCGAGCGCATCACTCTCGAGCACCTCCTGCACCACGCGAAACAACAGATTCTCGCCGTTCGTATTGACCCAATTGATCAGCAGGGTCGTCAGCGCGACCAGCAACAGGTACCGGTGCGCGAACACGAGACGAAAGCCGCCTCCGGCCGGGGGTTCGGGGGCGTTGGCCGCACTCTCGTCGACACTCGCCGCTGGGACTTTGGACGTCGTCGTAGAGACGGGCATGCGGCGATCGGCGATCTGGGTCAACACGACTGATGCGCCCAGCGGCACGATCGCCGCAAGAAGAAGGTACTCGGTCGGCAACAGGCCGGAATCGATGAGGGTCTGAGTAATCCACGCACCGAAGGCGGCTCCCGCCGTGGCGCCGATGGCGACCAGCGGAATGAGCCGCGCGCCCTGCTCCTGCGTGTAGAGATCGGCGGCAAACGCCCAGAACTGCGCGACGACGAACACCCCGAACATGCCGACCCACAGGTAGAAGACGACGCCTGTCCCGGGCAGGCCCTGCAGAAAGAACTCCGGCTGCAACACCCAGAAGATCACGAGATTGGACATGCAGAACAGCGTCGCCCGCTTGATGACTATCGCCCGGGGAAAGCGGTCGACCAAGCGCGCGTACTGCGCGACAACGACGATCAGGAGGAGGCTCTGTGCGAGACTCGAGTAGGCCTTCACCTCCATCTTGCTGAGCGATGGCACCCCTGAGATCGCGATCCAGCCCTCGCGTAGTGGCTTGACGAGGTAGTAGGCGCAGAGAATCAGAAAGACGTTCGCGAACATCAGGAGCGCGGTCGACCCTTCACCGGGTCGCACGTCCGTGAACACGCGCAGCAATCGCTCAGTCCGAGTAAGTTGCATGATAACCCTTCATCGGAGACATCCACGCCTCCGACCGGGAGCGAGCCTCAGTACACTGCCATCGTGCCCGCGTCTACGGCAGCGAGGAGTGCCGCGAGCCGCGCGGAGACACCGCGCCGCTCGCGCTGTGTCAGACCGAGCTGGACGCGTCCGGGACGGACACGCGCACCACGGGCCGGATCGAGGTTGGTGCCCGGCGTCCGGTAGCGCAGAATACCGTCGGCATCCGCAACCAAATCGGCGACGACTCCGAGCGCCTCAATGTCGGCGGCCGTGACCTGGCGCAACCGTGCAATCGCCTCGCGGCGCACCGCTGGAACCCAAAGCCGATGCCAATTGGATACGAAGTAATTGTAGATCACCGGATCGAACGCGATACCGTTGTCGACCGAAAATACCCGTCGATTCGCCGCGTCGTTCGACACCAGAAAATTGCCGGCGCGGCCGTCCCGATGGTCGATCAGGTATGTCAGAAGATTGAAATTCCCGAGATGAAACGCGTACGCGGGATCGGCGAGAAAACGCTCGCGCTCGTAGAGCCGCTTCGGCACCGTCACGTGTTCCAGCCACACCATCACCCAGCCGAGCACGCACCGCACCCCTGGAATGGTGGGTTCGGCGTCCGGATCGAGTAGCCGATAGCGCTCGAGGGGCGAGCAACGCAGTGCCGAGGTCGGCACGACGTAGTCATCCGGGTCGAGGAACCACTTCTGGACCTCGTACGCAGCAAGCTCACGGCGGGGAGAATTGTTCCACCCATCAGCGTCTGCCGCTGGCACCGGCTTCCACTTGAGGGCGAACGCATCGCCACGCGCAGCGATGTAGACTTTCTCCTTGGCGGCGCCCGTCACGCCGCGCCCGATGGACTCGTGAGAACGAACCTCCAACGCCTCGTGCATGAGCACGTGCTCGAGATCAGCGGGCGGCAACGGCCACGCGCGTCCTGGCCCGGGACGCCTCGCCTCCCTATAGGCGGTGGGCACACCGGGGCCACCGGGGGGAACCGCCATCGCACACCCGACGGTCAGCCCGAGCGCCATGGCACAGAGCCCGAGCCACCCCCCACGGAGCGATTCGCGGGCACGGTCAGATCGGGACCGCCCCGAAACACCCCCGCTCACGCCACGGCCACGATCGGCGGCGGTCACCGTGCTCCTATTCCCGAACCGCTGGGGTTCGGCGCGCGTCAGGTGGAACCATCCCGTCCGTCGCCCCACACGTGGTCTGTTGCTCGTGCAAAGTGAGAATACGCCGCATCTCCTCGATCGTGTGCGGGTTGGACTGTGTCGAGTGCCCGGAGCGGACGATGAGCTCGGACTCCGCCTCGTCGATGTGGGCACTCATGTACTTCACGACACCATCGTCCGCATCCTCGAGCGGCGTGTCGTCCTTGACCGGGATGATCGAATTGGCGGTCACGCTGGGTGAGACGGGAATAGAGGCCAAAGCCTGGATGAAGTCGTTGCTCGGAGACATGTTGTCGATGCTGGTGGCACCACGCGTGAAGCGGAAATGCGCCGCGTCACGCGGATTCAAGCCGCCTAGCTCGGCACCAAACGTGAGCAGCGACGATGGCATCTTGATCAGGCGGGAAGCCAATCGGCGCGCGAGAGCCGAACTCGCGAGAAAGCTCCCTCGCTGCGGGGTCGAGATGAAAACCGTCCGGGCGACAAACGGCAACGGCTCGACGAACATCGCGTCCCGCACCAACGCGCGAGTCTCATCCGAGAAGGGCGCTTCCTCGATCGGACGATCGCTGAGCGTGTCCCAGAGCTTGGAGCCCGAATCGATGGCGGTCATCTTGGTGAGCAGACCGCCCTGGCTGTGGCCGACGACGACCATCTGTCGCAGGCAGGCGCCCTCCCCGTCCGGATCGAAGGCATCAACCGTCTCGACCAAGGCGCGCCGGAGCAGCATCGCCGAATAGGGAATCGGACTTCCCGAGTTGTAGCGGAAGAACCAGAATTCGTAGCGACGATCGATGCCCGGAATGCTCGCAAGATCGTTCACCATATCCGCCCAGCGGGCGGGGCTCGAGTGCGTGCCATGCACGAAAACAATCGGGATCCGACCGTGCCGATGCGGCTCCATCCCAAACAGAACGCTCGGCGACTCGGCGCCAACAAGGTCGCCGAGAAATCCCCGCAGCTCTCGCTTCCAGTACGCGGACTCGATGAGGGCCGACGCGAGCGCCACCGAGGGCTCCGCCTCCAGCGGCAACGTGCGATCGTCGACTTCGATCGTCGGCTCTTCCGTGGTGGCGTACAGCTCCAGCGTGCCATGAAGCTGCGAGGTCCGGAGCTGAGCGCGTGGGTCGTCGATGCGGAGCAGCAGTGTCGTTGCCACCCGGACCTCTGGCGGGACGAAGTCGACGAGTCGATGCTCCGCATCGCGCGGCTCCGTCGCCGCTGCCAGAGGCGCACCGATGCCGGCACGCCGATAGCGATTGCGCAGACCGCGAACGGCATAGCCCGAGGATGCCCGGAGATCGATGAGTCGCAGATACCCCCAATCGAGGCTCGCTGGATCGAACTCGACCGCAAGCGAGCCGAACGGGAGTGCGAAGTTACCCGACGCCGGCACCACGGCACCGCCGTCGGCGTCAGCGAAGGCGTGCGCAACCGCCCGGTTGTACATGTCGCACGCGACCCGGATCCGCGGATCGATGGGACTCAGCTCCGGCTCCGCGCCCGCAGGAAACAGAAATGCGTAGGCATAGACAGCGGCCGCAAGATAGTGCCCCCGCGAGCCTACGTCCGCGGCGTGCTGTACGGAAAGCTCCGCGAGGGCAAAGAGCTGATCGTAGCCAGCACCACCCTGTATCAACGTCGCGTGCAGTTCCTCGATCACACTCTCCGGGTCCGCCTGCGCCTGGGCGAGTAGACCGTAGCGTCGAAGGACGATCTCGGTGTCGATACTGAGCGCGTCGCTGTCGAGAACGCTACGCGTGTTTTCCCGATGCGCCATCTGAGGACTCAACTTCGTCACACCCACGGGGGCCCGACAGGCGCCGAGCGTCAGCGTGCACGCAATGGCAACCGCGAGCCACCGCGCCGCCCCCATCCCCCGCCGCCCCTCCGGCGGCGAACACCTGGCGGTCAGCATCGGCAAGAGCGCGAACGGGACTCTTCCTTGGTCACCTTGCATCCCCCCCCCGAACTCACACGCCGGCTGGCCTGCACCAGGTGCGCACGGTACTCGGCGCATACCGCACAACCGCCTGCAAACCAACACTTCGAGGACGCGTGATCGGCATGAGCGACCGAATCGCGGGTGACGAATCCGTCAATCGACCCAGTGCAGCACGTCACGAATCACCGACCAACGCGGCATCGCGGGCTCGGCATCGCGGCCGAGGATCCAGTGGGCATGGAGGTCGGCAACGGTACCGTCCTTCTGCTTGAGCTCGATCCAGTGATCGAGGAACTCGGCGAAGGCCTCGGTGCCGGCGCTACCGCCGATCGGATAGACGAGCGGGACGGCAATCTCCACGTCCCGCGGTTTCACGACCTTGTAGTGCGGATAGCGCAGCGTCCACACCGATCCCGCCTCGGCACTGCACGCCAGCGCATCGAGATCGAGGTCGGGATTGTCGAAAAAGACGCCGTGCGATGCCAATTCCACGACCTCCAGCTCGGGAAAGCGGAGGCGCACCGCCTCCGCGAAGTACCCGTTGGCAAGCGCACCGATACGTAGGCGCCGACGCCCTACGACCGCACCGCTCTCGAACTCGTGACGGCGATGATCGCGGACGACCAAGGCCGCGTGCACGTCGAGATACGAACGTGACAACAGCATGTGCCCGGACCGGGCGCTCGTACCCGCCACGCCGGACATGGCCAGATCGAAATGATCGGCCGCAAGCTGCTCCTGCAAGGTTCGCGACGTAAACGGAACGAACTCCAGCGTGAGTTCGAGTTCACGGGCGAGACGATGGGCCATGTCGACGTCGAAGCCGACCAGGGCACCCGCATCGTTGAAGTACACGAAGGGCAGCGAGTCTGGCTCGAAACCCACCCGCAACACCCCACGAGCACGAGCCCGCTCGAAACGCGATTGCCCCGGCGCAAGCGACACTGGGTTCGGCGCCGCAACCTCGAGCACGACGGTCGCGACCGACCCCTCGACCAACTGCATGCCCGCGAGGACCCGATCCTTGTCGTACTGGCCCCGCAGCACCTCCTTGAGCCCCGCGCGCGTGCCCACGACGGCTCCCGCGACGAGCAGCGCCCAGACCCCGAAGAAAACGACGAGAGCGCGCAAGCGAGGCCGAAAACGCGAGCGAATGACGGCCACACTCAAGAGCGTCAGCGCCAGCAGATGCATGGTGCCGGCGAGATCCCCCATTCGCATAGTGATCACACCGGAGAGCAGGAAGAGCGGAAACGTATCCTCGGGCAGATGCATCAAGTCGAGCAGGAAAGGAATCCCGATGGTCGGACTCCCGAACATGACGAGTAGTCCCGCCCCGAGGAAGGTCGGGTACTGCCCGGCAGCCAGCACCGCGCCGCTGAACCATGCCGCAAACGGCACGAAAATCAGGGCCAGGAGCTTGCCGACGTTCGGAAAGGGATACGTGAGGGGGATGACCACCTCAGGCGCCGACTCCACTTCCTCGCCCTCGATCTCGTAGTCGCGCAGGAGCTGTGCGGTACGATCGATCAGCAGCGGGAGCACGACGAACGTCTTCCCCACGGCGAAGGCCGTCACCATCGCATCCTTGCCGGCCGCGAGCACGTCGCGATAGCGAAACGGGGTGCAGGCGCTGACAAGGGCCGGCAGCACCCAGAAAGTGAGGATGAGGGCCGCAAGCGAATACGTAATCAGATAGCCTTGCAAGCTCCCCAACTCGCGCACGCTCATCGTACCCGCCGCATTGGCGGCGATGGCGAACACCCCCACGGGAGTGAGGCGAACGAAGAACCCGTTCACCCGCATCAGCACTTCGGCGAGAATGTCGAGTTGCGCGATCAGCCCCTCCTTGCCCGCCACCCCGATGAGCCCGATCCCAAGACAGATACAGAACAACACGACGGCCGGAACGAGATTGTTGGCAAGCGAGTAGAACGGATTCGACGGCACATACAGCGCGAGCATGTCGACCGGTGGTCGCGCCTCCACGAAGGTCGCGTTGAAGAACGATGCCGTCTCGACGCCCGGCCACGACCACGGCATCACCGCGATGGTCACGAGCCCGACCGCCCAGAGGAGCAGGACGACGAGCCCGGCCGAACGCGCCAGACTCCACGCCCCGGCAACCGACAAGCGGCCGATATTCGCCACCAGCGCAACGACCACGTAGGGCAACACGGCCATCTGCAAGAGCGCGATGAATACGTCCCCTACGATCCCGAGCGGTGCGCAGTATTCGCCGAAGAACACGCCGCACCCAACGCCGGCGATAGCCCCGATCAGGATCCACGAACTCAGACCGAGCCGATGACGTCGCGCCGTCACTGATCGCCTCCCATCCCCTCCTCCTCTACCATTCCAGGCGAGCGATCTCGACAACGTGGGCGCTGTTCGCTTGCGGACACCGCCCCCGGCCTGGTATCGACGCGCGATCTCAATTTGTGGAGGGTCCATTGAACATCAACAGAACATTCGGAACCACAGTCGCTGCGGCATGCATGCTCTCGCTCACCGCCTGCAGCACGGCGCGCATGGGCAAGGGGCCGGTCGTAAGCGGCACGGTCGGCGAGAACGTCGTCCAGGCCACGGCGAAGGTGGAAGCCATCGATTACGACACACGCGAGGTCACGCTGCGTGGATCGGACGGCGAGAAGTTCAGCTTCGTAGCGGGCGAGGCCGTCAAGAATCTTGCACAGGTCGACGTCGGCGACACCGTTGCCGCGACGTACTATGAGTCGGTAGCTTTCGAGGTCCACAAGCCGGGGGAAGTGACCCCGGGCGTCTCCATTGCCGAAGGTACGGGCACGGCCGAATTGGGCAGCAAGCCGGGAGCCCTCGACGCGCAAAGCATCACCGTCACGAGCACGATCGTAGCCATCGACCGTGATACCCCGACGGTCACGCTCGAAGCACCCGACGGCGAGCGCCGCACGATCAAAGTGCGGCATCCCGAGCACCTGAAGAACGTCAAGGCAGGCGATCAGGTCGAGATTACCTTCACCCGAGCGCTGGCGATCGCGGTGGAGGAACTTCCGTAGGAACCACGATCAACGGGCGGTACGACGCGTGATCAGACGGTAGAGACCGAAGAGCACGAACGCCGCCAGCAGAAGCTCGAGAACACGCCACGCGGCCAGATCGACTATGGCGCGTGCACGCGCCTCGGCGTCATCGATCGTGGCAGTGATCGCGCCGAGCGCCTGACCCAGGTGCTCGGCGTTGCTCGCCGTCTGAAGCTCCCGCGTCAGGGCACGCAGATCGGTGGCGGCCGTCGCCAACTCGCCGAACGTGCGTTCCCATTCGCGCACGTCGAACGGACGCGCCTCTGGACCGGGAGCGGTATCGGTCACGAGAATCTCCTGCCAGCTCGCACTGGCGAGCCGAAGCTGCTCCGCCGTCGTCCTGAGGGGGCCGAGCAGCTCACGGATCGTCGCCAGGACCTCGTTCGCAGCGGTGAGCGCTGGCTCGGTCTCTCCGAGCACCATGCGGACGTCGTCAGGCAGCCGGTCGGCCGCCCCCGCCACTCGATCGGCACTCGCGGCGGCGCTCTCCACGGCGGCCAACGCCTGCACGACCGTATCGCGGTCCTCGATGTCGTAGAGCAGAAGCTGCGTCTCCCATCGGAGCTGCCGAGGCAGCGAAGACACGATCTGCGCGAACTCCTCGGCCGTACGATTGAACTCGCGGATCGCGGTGGCGCCCGAACTCACCCCCTCGAGCGCCCGGAACGGCGCCAGGGGCGCGTTCAGCACGGTCCCGAGGCTCCCGCTTTGGTCCAACTCCGAGACCGCGCGCTGGAGACGCTGCGCACTGAAGTCGACGCCGCGCACAGGGTTCTCACGAGCGATCTCGTCGAGCTCCGTGGCAATACGAGCCAACTTCTCGGGCTCGATGAAGTTCCGGCCGATCGATATCGCCTCCTCTTCCAACTCGCGCAAGGCCTTCACAGCGATGTGCTGGTGCTCGCCAAATATCGACGCGCCCTCGCCCGTCTCCAGATAGCGTCGGGTGGCAATAGCTAGCGTAAGCACACTGGCGAACGCCTCTTGCGGGTCATCCAGGAACGCCAGTTCCTGCATCACTGGCAAGAGCCGCAGCTTCCACAGCACCGTGGCCTTCCGTATCTCGCGGTCGGTGGATACCCGCGCGATGCGATCGGCGGCAACGATGATCGCCGAGTTGTACCGATCGGCGAAGAAGTCGAGATCCGCGCGAAGCTCGCCCTCGGTGTACTGCGAAGGCGCCGCCTGGCGCATGCCGGGCCACGGCAGCCTGAGGCTCGCGCAGCCGGTGATCGTCGCGAGCGTCAACCCGACTGCCACCAGCCGACGCATGGCTCGAAACACGGCCGTCGAAACGGGCGCGACCCCCAGACCATGGATCATTGATGGACGCATCCGCTCACGCATAGCCCAACGCGTCGACAATGTTCATGCTGGCCGCCTTGCGTGCCGGATAGAAACCGAAGAAGAGCCCCACCGCGACCGAAACCGTGAACGCAACGGTAACACTCAAGCCAGACACTGGCACGGCGACGCCGTACAGCCATCCCACGTAGAACGGAACGCCCGCGCCGAGAATCACGCCAAGGACTCCACCGACGAGACTCAGAATCGCCGCCTCGAGAAGAAACTGCACCATGATCGCGCGCTGGCCCGCGCCGAGCGCTAGACGGATACCAATGTCCGAGGTTCGCTCGGTCACGGTCACCAGCATGATGTTCATAATGCCGATGCCACCCACGAGCAGCGACACCGCCGAGATGGCGATCAGCCCGAGCGTCACTGCCCGCGAGACGCGCTGCGCCAGAACGAGGTACTGATCGAGCGACTCGATCTTGAAGTTGGAGATCTCACGATGACGCGCGGTGATAATATCGGTGACGCCGCGCACGACTCCGGGTACCGCCTGCGGCGTTGCCGACTGAATGTAGACGACATCGACATACCGAAGATCGGAAAGGTTGCGAAACGTCGCGAAGGGAATCAGCGCCGCCAGGCCAGCCGCCTCGCTCTTCTGCACGGCCGCTGCGCTCTCGACCCCCTCCCGAAAGACTCCGACGATCCGAAACCGCAAGCCGAACAGCCTGAGCGATGCATCGGGCGGATACGTACTGCCGAACAACTCGATCGCCAGATCCTCCGACAGCACGCAGACCTTCGCTCCTTGAGCATCCTCGCGCTCGCTGAAGAAGCGCCCGGACTCGACGACCATGTTCCGCACCTGCTCGTACGCCGGCGTCACGCCGAGAATCGCGACCTGCTGCGTCTCGCCCTTGATGGGTACGAGCTCACTCGTGCGTAACACGGGCGCGATCGCCTGGATCCCCGGCACGGCGGCAACGAACGCAGGCACGTCATCGAAGTCGATCTCCTCGGGATTGACGCCACGCCCGGTGCCATACGCGAACACCAGGTTCGACCCGACGCCCTCGATCAGGCCAACCACATATTCCCGACCGAGGAGACCGATCGAAACGACACCGACCACACTCGCCGTTCCGATCGCCATGCCGAGGATCGTCAACAGAGACCGCCCGCGCTGCGCTACGATCGCGTCAACCGCGAAGCGCAGGAGCAGCCTAAACCATGCCGTTGCTCGTCTGGCCATCGAGTATATGAATCGTCCGCTCGGCCACTTCCGCGACCTCGCGATCGTGCGTTACCATGATCAGCGTCGCCCCGCCACGATGCAGCTCGAGCATGATCTCGAGGATCTCGTCCGCGGTCTTGCTATCGAGCGCGCCGGTAGGCTCGTCGGCGAGCAGGAGCCGCGGGGCATTCACGAGGGCACGCGCGATCGCGGCGCGCTGCCGCTGGCCGTTCGAGAGTTCCATTGGCTTGTGATCGAGACGCGCCAGCAGGCCCATCTCGCGCAAGCGTTCGCGCGCGACCTCGCGGCACTCGTCGGCACTCCGATCGCCAGCGTAGAGCGCGGGCAACGCGGCGTTCTCGAGAATGGTGAGCTGCGGCAACAAGTGGAACGACTGAAAGACGAAGCCGATGTCGCGATTCCGCCGCTGCGCCAAGGCGTCCGGCGAACGATCCTCAACCGGTGTGCCGTTAAAGCGATAGGAGCCTTGGTATTCGGCGTCGAGCAGCCCGATGATGTGGAGAAGCGTCGACTTGCCCGATCCCGATCGACCCATGATCGCGGTGAACTCGCCGGCTTTGATCGTGAGATCGATCCCCCGAAGCGCGTGCACAATGGCAGCGTCCTTGGTGTACGTCTTGCGGATCGCCGAGAGCTCGATGACTGGCTCGGGCGCGCCGGTCATGCGCTCACGAACCTTCGACGCGTGTGTGCACACGCATCCCATCGACCAGCCCGCGCGCCGTCCCGACGACGACCACGTCGCCGACTTCGAGACCGGCGGTAACCTCGGTATCGGCCACGCTCGCAAGCCCCACGGTCACCGGCGTCGCACGCACCCGCCCGCGCTCGATCCGGTACACGATCGACTCGCCGTCTCGCGTGTGCACCGCGCCCGACGGGACTTGGAGCGCCTCCTCCGTCTCTGCCACGACGATGTCGACATCGACGCTCATCCCGGGCACCAGCCCGTTGGTGGGTGGCGTGAGCTCGGCCAGCCCTTCCGCGATGAGCCGATTGTCCCGCTCGACAACGTGCGGCACGACCTCGGTCACTTTGCCGAGCCAGGCGTCATCGGGAAACGCGTTTGCCGCGACCACGACCGTCTGACCGACCCGCACACGTCCGAGATCGACCTGATCGATGTTCGCCCGCACCCGCAAGCGCTCGAGATCGGCGATGCGCAGCAGCGGATCGCCGACCCGCACCATTGCCCCCTCCTCCACGTCCGTCCGGTAGACCGTCCCCGCAAACGATGCCCGTATGATCGCCGACTCGCGCTGCGACTCCAGCTCCGCGACACGGAGTTCGAGGGCCGTAGTGCGAAGCGGGACCTCGTGCTCGAGCGCACGCGCATGCGCGTCCGCGTCTCGATGCGCGGCCTGGCTTTCGGCATAGCGCTCACGCGAGAGCGCCTGTTGACCAAAAAGCTTCTTGTCGATGGCGAGTCGATCCCGGGCAACGGCAAGCGCGTGGCCTGCCACACGCAGCGATTCCTCGGCGGCAAGGAGATCCGAGCGCGCACGCGCCAGCTCCACCGCCACCGGGCCGCCATCGATCCGCGCGATCTCCTCGCCAGCATCGACGAACTTCCCAGGGTCGGGCATCGCCACGATGCGGCCATCCAATCGAGCCCGCACCTCGGTGTCGTCGACAGGCTCGATGACGCCATTGGTGCTGACGAGGACGCGCAAGGCACCGGCCCGTGCCTCGACCACTTCGACCGTCAGAGGCGGCGTGCGTGAGCACAAGCCCGCCACCATCAGCAACCCCAGTCCGCCACCGAGGAGGGCGATCCACGTCCGGGTCACGGGCGGTCACCGTCCTCGCGCGGCGCCTCGGCCGCTGGTGCATGCGCATCGCCCTGCAACGCGCCCCCGGTCACGTCCTCGGGCGTGCCGACGATCACCGCCGACAAGCGGCCAAGCTCACGCTGCAACGTCGCCCACATCACGACCGCATCGAAGCGCGCGTCCACCGCGGCGCGCGCTTCCCGTCCCCACCCGATGCTGGCCGCCACGACATCACTCAACGTTCCCCGATCGCTCTGCAAACGCACCTCCGCGAGACGCAATCGTTCCTCGGCGACGGCCGCCTGCCGTGCGGCCAAAGAGGGCCGCTGCATCCCCACGGCCAACTCCCGCTCGAGTTCTCGGACGCGGTCCCGTTTGCGCTCCAGCATCGAGGCATACCGCAGACGGGCGATCTCCGCCCCCTTCAACGCCCCCTCGATCGCATTCCGAGCTTTGAAGCCGTCGAACAACGGCACCGTCAGATCGACTCCCACGCTCAACTCATCCGGAAAATTGTCGTAGCGGCGTGCTCCATAGTTCGAATAGCCGGCGCGCAAGCCCACTGTTGGATAGCGTCCCGCGCGCGCGGCCGCAACGTTCACATCTTCCATACGCTTGCGGAGACTCAGAAGTTGCAGCTCCGGCGCCGTCGCGAGTTCTGCGTCAGCGTCGGTCGCGACATGGGCGACCACGGGCAGGCTCTCCGGCTCCAGATGCCAGGTGTCGCCCGGGGTTCCCCCGATCGCATTGGCCAACGCGCGACGAGCACCGGCCCGCGCGCCCGCGCGCTCCGAAGCGCGCATCCGCAGGGTCTCGAGCGCGAGGGCGGCCTCCTCACGGTCCGACGCAACGATCCGACCGGCAGTCAGGAGACTGGCCGCGCGCGCATCGAGCCGTTCCGCGGCAGCGAGACGACGTTCGTCGAGCGTCACGATCTCGTCGAAACGCAGCGCCTCGACATAGCGGCGAAGCACGTCGAGCGTAATCGCCTCGCGCTTCTCGGCCTCGGCCACCCGACCGGCCTCGGCCGACAGCTCGGCCCGCTCCATGCCTCGCCAGGTCTGGAGGTCGAATAGAAGCTGATCGATGTAGAAATTGAACCACCCCTGGTCGGAACCGAGAGAGGACAATCCGTACGTGCGCTCACGCCCGTCCCGGTCGACCGTGCGCAACCGCTCGTCGAGTCGATTCGAGTACCCCGCCTGACTCGAGATCGAGGCACGGGGCAAGTAGGCGCTCCGCGCCTCGGCGAGCGCGTCTTCCGCCTGCCCGGCCTCGAGACTGGCGATGCGGGCATCCGGCCCATCGGCCAGCGCCCGCGACGCGGCCTCAGCGAGCGAAAGCAATTGCTCGCTCGCGCTCGCGCTCGCACTGGCGTGCACGCCGAGACTGAGCACGAACGCGACGCCCCACGCCATCTGGCGGCACGATCTCATGCTGCCATCGCCCTCACAACGCACCCATCCTAGTTCATGGAATGGGCGCAAGGCCAACGGACGCGACGACGACGCTAGACCCGAAGCTCGGAGACGGGTGCGCCCCCGGACAGGGTCGCATCCGAAATATCGAAACGCTTACGCCCGACGATCGCGACGTAGTTCAGCGCCTCCCCGTCGATGGACATCCGATGCCGATAGGATTGCGACTCGACGATTTCGAGCGAGCCCTCGTCAGTCACGCGTTTGATGAGACGCGCGAAGCCTGTCGAATCCGCCGCGTCCACGAAATCCTCTTTGATGTTGAACGCAACCCATCCATCGTTCCCGACGATGTTGTACGCCCGCGCGAACGCCTCCGGCGGAATGTCGCCAAAGCCGAGAGCCGCGACGCACACGAGACAGTTCAGCTCGAGTCCTTCGAGATCGTCGCGCACGTCGGCGCCGAGCGTGCAGAAATCTTCGACATAGTACCGATCGTAGAGATCGGGGCGATCACGCTTCGCGGCCTCGGCCGCCTCCTCGATGATGTCGGCACCAACGATCGTCTCCACTCCTCGCTCCGCCAACGCTTCCCCGACCAATCCGTTTCCGGCACCAAGCTCCAATATCGCAAGATCGGAAACCACAGTGTCATCGTCGTTGACGGCATCGACAGCGTCGACGAGGAGCGAAGACACCCGCTCATGCGACGTGCACTTGAGACGCTCGTAGAAGAGGTACTCGTAGAGACCAGGAATGCGGTAGATCTCGTCGTAGTCGTGAAAACGAATCCGCCGGGCCTCACCGTCGCGGACGACCGTGCAATACTCCTCGTCCTGCGACAACCCGCGGATGGATTCCGGAACTTTGACCTCGAAATCACCTATCATCATTGGCTCTACCCTCCGTCGCGCTCGTTCGCGCACGTAGCAATGACAACGACAAAATCTACGTGCATGAAACAGGTTTTCGCAAAGCAACGTCTGTCGCTTGCGGGCACGCCAAAAGAAAGGGCAATCAGGTGAATATGCCCTCTTCTACCGGGGGTTTGGCAGGACTGCGCGCCCCTGAATGGCTTGAAGAGCGGTATCTATACCAACTGGTTCGCACGCTGACAAGCCGCGCGGGATTCGGTCACAATGCGCCCATTGAGCACGTCTGAGCACGTTACGCCCTCCACGAATTCCCGCAGTGCTCGCACTCGCGCCGAACTCCGAACACCCGCCCAACCCATCCCACGTGTGCGCGCCGCGTCGCACTCGTCGCGCCACAACGCGGACAGGCCGGGGGAGCGGTTGCGAGCGCCGTAGACCCCGCATCGTGCACTTCGTCATCGTTAAACTCGCAGGGCTCGTCGGCCGCGCCCTGCATGATCGCTAGCGCTGCCTCGACCTGATCACGACGCACGCGCAACTTCACACCACCGTCGCCGGCGATGGCGGTCATCGACGCTAGATGTTCGTCCGAGAGCGTCGCGACGATGCCGTCCGCCTCCAAACGCGAACGCACGAGATGCGCCAGATACGGCTCGGGAAAGCTCGCGATCATCACCAGCGGCACGAACTCGGAGCCGTCCGTCCCGCAGTGCGGGCACACGTCGACCTCGGGCGGGAGCTCGACTGGAGCACCTGCCCGCACGCGATAGCTGCAGTCCGGGTTCGGACACAGCCACGGATCGGTCACGACTTCCCCACCTCGACGAGGCTTTGCGCATCGCGCTCGCATTTGAAGTGTAGCAACACGCCGAGCGGGCTGTCCGATTTCGGGGGCCGTACAGACCACACGCGATCGCCCGCCGCCAACGTCTGTTCGCCCGTCGCAACGAGCACCTTGTCACCGCGCGCGACGAGCAAGAGAAACTCCGACGCCCCCAGCGAGAGGTCACATAGCTTCCGCCCGGCGACCTCCCCGTCGGGCACTTCATACTCCGCGACACGGAGTTGCCTGAGGCGCAGCAATCGATTCACATCGTCGAGCCCTGGAAACTCGCCGGGAAACACATCGGCATCGCCCGGCGTGCCGTCGACCTCCGGATCAGTCGCAACCGCCAGTGCGCGCTCGATCCGGAAACTTCCACGCGCACGCTCCACCACCATGCTGTTCAGCTCCTGATTGCTGGTGACAGCGATGATCGTGTCCGCGTAGCGCGCCCCCGCCTCCTCCAACACGTCAACCGAGAGCGCATCGCCCTCGTACACGGTCAGGGCCTCCTGACGAGCCCGCCGTGCCAACATCGGGCTCCGATCGATCACCACCACTTGTCGATCGAGCGCAACGAGAAGGCGCGCCAGGAGCCGACCGAACTGATCGGCGCCAATCACGAGCATCCCTCGCACGGACGGCTCGGCAACTCCGAGCCACTGCGCCACGGGACCCACGGTGAACCCCTGGACGGCGATCGGCAACGCGATCATGACGAACGCCAGAGCCTCGAGTGCGTCGCCACCAGGCATACCCGCATCGTCCAGCTTGATCCGGAAAAGCGCGGCGACGGCCGCCGCCACGATGCCCCGGGGACAGATCCATGCGATGAACATCCGCTGGCGCGCGCTGAACTCGCTACCGATCGTCGACAACGACACGGCGAGCGGACGCGCCACCCATATCAAGATGGCGACGACGCCAAACGCCCCCCAGCCGAGCGCGACGATGTTGTCGAGGCGGAGATCAGCCGCCAGCACGACGAACATGAACGAGAGCAGAATGAGCGTGAGCGTCTCCTTGAACTCGCGCAAACGTGCCAGAGATCGCAGACGCGCATTGGCCATCGTGACCCCCTGGGCCACCGCCGCCATGAGACCTGCGTCGGCGGCAATCTCACTCGAGAGCGCCGCCACCAATAGGACCGATGCGAGGACACACGCATTGATGAGATCCTCGGCGATCCACTGCCGACGCAGCGCATGCACCATACCGAGTCCGGCCAGCACACCGGTCACGCCGCCAACGACCAGAGGAACCAGCACGGCCACCGGAACACCACCGCCGTGGTGCCCTACGACGTACTCGAGCGCGGCGATCGCCACCACGGCTCCGATCGGATCGATGACGACGCCCTCACTGATCAGCAGCTCGCGCACATCACGATCGATCGTCAGGCGGGAGAGGAGCGGCGTCACGACGGTGGGTCCCGTCACGATCATCAACGCACCAAACAACAGGGCCGTCGACCACGAGAAGCCGAGCACGAACCGAGCCGCGAGGAAACCGCCGAGCATCGAAATCGCGGCACCGACGGTGAGCAGCAACACGAGTGTACGTTGATGTCGTCGAAGCCGGGCGAGATCCAGCGCCAGCCCACCCTCGAACAGGATGACGGTGACCGCAAGGTTCACGAGATCGGCACGTCCGGCACCGAACACCGATGGCTGCACCACACCGAGCAGGTCCGGCCCGAGAATGACCCCGACGGCCAGCAGCAACACGATACCGGGAACAGCGAGCTGCACGGCAACCGCTTGCGCGATGAGCCCCGCCGCAATCGCGATGGCCCCGTGGTAGAAAGCGCTGTCGGTCACGCGGCGGTTGATGACCCCTTGGGAGGATACGGCAACGTGTCATCGATCTCGGCCGCGGCGTCCGCGGGCACGTCGGGAAGATGGAGTCGGCCGGTGGCACGCCAGTCCGCCACCTCCGCCTCCACCGCACGCGCACGCGCCGCATCGAGGCCGCCATCGACTCCGGCGTAGATCGTTTGCGACGGAAAGGCGAAACCGGTGCCGCTCGCCTGCACGGCATCCATGAAGTGGAGGAACACGTCTTCCCGCACGGCAAGAAACTCGTCCCAGTCGGTCGTGCGCACGTACGCGAAAATCTCGAGGTCGAGCGAATACGCGCCGAAGCCAACAAAGCGTACGCGTGCCGGATCCGCATCGACCATCGGATGCGCCATCAGCACTCGCTTCAACCCGACCAGCACATGACGGAGCTGGTCCGGCGTCGTCTCGTAGCGAAGCCCGAGAATCGTCTTCAACCAAATGCGATCGCGGCGTGTAAAGTTCTCGAGCTGCAGACTGGAGAAATCGGCGTTCGGCACCGAAACGACGGTGCGGTCGAGCGTGCGGACGCGCGTTGCGCGAAGACCAATGTCCTCGATCGTGCCGACCCTGTCACCGAAACGGCAGAAGTCGCCGACCTGCACCGGACGATCGGCGATGAGCGTGATGCCGCCAAAGAAGTTCTCGAGCGTCTTCTGCGCCGCCAGCGCCGTCGCCAAGCCGACGACCCCGAGACCGGCAAGGAATCCAGTCACGTTGAAGCCGAAGTTCTGGAGCGCAACGACGACCGTCAGGATGGCGACGACGACCTTCCCGGTCCGGCGCGCAAGCGGGACAACAGAGACGGCCGCCGCGTTACCACGCCCGGCAAAGCGCGCGCGCGTCTCCTGGGCTACCATGTCGATGATCCGCAGCACCAGCCATGCGACGCCCGCGAGTGTCACCGCCTGCGCTGTCGCGACGAGCACGCGCTGCGCTGGCTCGGGCAGCTCGAGCAGACCGATGCCATCTCGCAGGATCAGCGCCAGCAGCACTGCACGGAGCGGGCCCGCACCGAGCTCGAGCAGGGTGTCGTCAAACGTGGTCTCGGACCGGCGCGCCAACGAGCGCCCAACGCGAACGAGCAGGGCCGTGCCTGCCCACGAACCCAGCAGGCTCGCACCGACGAGAGCGACAATGCTAGCCCACTGCCAGAGCTGCATGCCGAACAGCACGACGTCGAGATACGCGCTCGCGTTCGGCGTGTCCGCAGCCGCCGTCAGGTTGGGGAGGACGAGTCCCGCCATGAGCAGGCCGGCCATCCATGCACTCGTTCTCATCCGCCCCCTCTGTCCCACAATGTCCACCCCCACGTGCCCTAGCATGCACCGACGGGTTGACCCAAGAGTAGCGCCGGATTCCCGCGCCACCGGGGCGTCGACATGCTGACGCGCCGCTGGCGCACCATGCCCTGGCGCGGGAATTCCTGCGGCGAGTAGGTGAACCCGCAGGGCCCCTAGTCGAGCCCCGCGGGCGCAACCGAACCGGGCCGCATCGTCGGCGCCGCGGCAGCCGCCGCGTCCAACGACCGCTCGGCGCGCACCGTGAACCAGAACGTACTGCCCTGACCGGGCACGCTCTCGAGGCCGATGGCGCCACCCATCAACGACACGAGCCGCTTGGAGATCGCAAGTCCGAGCCCCGTCCCTCCGTACTGACTGGTCGTACTGGCATCAGCTTGAGTGAACGAATCGAAGATCGCGGACTGCTTGGCGTGCGCGATCCCGATGCCGGTATCGCGCACGGTCCCGCGCAGCATCCGGGAGTCCACCTCGTCGACCACCAACTCGATCGACACCGCGCCGCGCTCGGTGAACTTGAGTGCGTTGTTGCCGAGATTGATCAGCACTTGGCGAATCCTATCGGGCGCGCCGACCATGCGAGCGGGAAGTCGTTCGGCCGCACGACAATGGAACTCCAGCCCACGACGGTCGGCCTCGAGCGCAAGCGTGTCGTACACGCCTGCAAGGACCGCGCGCGGGTCGTATTCGACACACTGCAGCTCCAACTTCCCGGCCTCGATACGTGAGAAGTCGAGAATGTCGTTGATGACCGTCATCAGCGACTCGGCGCATGCGCGTGCCCGGTGCAGGCATCGGTTGCGCTCGATCGCGTCCTCGGTATCGAGCGCCAGCTCGGTCATGCCGAAGATGCCGTGAATGGGCGTCCGAATCTCGTGACTCATGTTCGCAAGAAACTCGCTCTTCGTACGCGCAGCCGCCTCGGCCACCTCCTTGGCGTGGCGCAGCGCCCCCTCCGCTTGTCGGCGCTCCGTGATGTCCCGAACGAACGCCGTAAAGATGTACCGGCGGCCCTGCTGTGCGGGGACGATCGCCATCTCGACCGGGAATGCGCGCTCGCTCCGATCAATCGCGCTCACCTCGAACCGCCGCCCGAACAACGAGCGTTCACCCTGCTCGAGAAACCGATGAAGAATCCCTCGAAACTCGTCACGATGCTGTTTGGGGATGACGGTCGTCTCGAGTGAACGCCCGATCGCCTCCGCCGCGCTCCACCCGAAGATCGATCCGGCGTGAGGATTCCAGCCAACGATCTCGCCCGTGTCGTCAAAGGTAATTACAGCATCCAGAGCACTTTCGACGACGAGCCTGTGACGCTCCTCACTTTCACGTAGCCCTTCCTCGACGAGTGCGCGTCCCCGCACCGCTCGAGCCCGCGCCGAGGAGACAATGACCGCCAGGACTCCCGTCGAGCCGATGTTCAGTCCCCAGTGGGTCAAGGCCGCTTGCGGATAGTCCCACGCGAGGACGAACCACGCGCCGACGCCAACCGCCACGGTCACAACCGTCGTCCAAACGAAGAGGAGGCAGTAGGCCGACCCGAGCAACGTAATGATCAACACCACCGTTTGCGGTGGATCGCCGGTGATCGAGAGGAAGGAGCTTGCCACGCCGACACCGACGATCGCGCCGGTGAGCACGATCGGCTGCACCATCTCGTCCCGAGCGACGGAAAGACTGATCCCGAGGAGAGCGAATCCGACGGCGGCCGCCCCCGTCACGATGACCAGCGGCAACGCGGGTTGGAGCGGGGGGACCACCGTGTAGACCAGAGCAAGAACCCCGTAGAGGAGCGCGACCGCTGGCAGTACGACCACCCCGGTCGCACGCGACTGGTCGAGGAAATACTGCCGAAGTACGGGCGCACCCATCCGCCTCCGTTATCGGCAGTTTGGGAGCCCAAGTGTAACGTAAGCGATTTCGGGTGGTTGGAACGGCCTAGCGAGGCGCCATCGTCTGCAGGAAGTGTTCGGTCATTTCTGGCGGGACGCCCGTCGGCAGGTTGAGGAGCGCCGTGCCAACCCCGTACCGGCGCCATTCGGCCAGCTGCTCGTGACAGTGCTCCGGCGCACCGCAGATGGCGATCGCGTCGACGAGCGCGTCGCTCACCTCGACGGCGGCGCGCTTCCGGTCGCCGGCCCCGTACAGCTCACGCACGAGGTCGGCGTTCTCCTGAAAGCCGTAGCGGCAGAACATCGCGTGATAGTAGGTACCCATCCCGCCGATGTAGAACGAGACGAGTGGCTTGATCAGCGACCGGGCCGCCACGACATCGTCGAACGGGAGCACGGCCATGAACGGCGCCAGCTCGAGCGCGTCGGGATCGCGCCCCGCCTCCTCGGCGCCAGCACGCATCCACGCCAGGCCGTCTTCGAAATGCTCGTAGGGCCAAAACGTGGGAATCCAGCCGTCGGCGACGCAACCGATGTCGGTAATCGCCTTCTCCTGAAGCGAGGCGAACAAGATCGGAATGTCGGCACGCACGGGAGTCATCTCGAGCTTGAAGTGACGAAGCTCAGCGAGCGAGCTGAGCTCGGGAGAAAGACGCTCCCCCTTCCACAGCGTACGCAGAATGGCGACGGTCTCGCGGAGACGTGTCAGCGGCTTCCGGTAGGGCACACCGTGGAAATTCTCGACCACGTTCTTGCCACTGGTCCCAAGCCCGAGAATGACGCGTCCTTCGGAGATCTCGTCGAGCGTGGCCGCCGCCATCGCCAGGAGTCCGGGACTGCGGCTGAAGACGTTCGCGATGCCGGTCGCCAGCTTGAGCCGCTTGGTCACGGTGGCGATCTCGGTGAGTAGCGAGAACTGATCATAGGCCCAGGCTTCGGGAACCCAGATCGAATCGTATCCGAGATCTTCCGCCATCTGCGCGAATCGCAGGACGGCCTTCCGGTCGTACCCCTTCCAGAATGGGACAATGCCGGTTCTGGCTGCCATCATGAGCCTCCTGGCGGCTGGCTGCCGCGTGGCCGAACCCTAACAGTTGCGCCAGGCACAGGCGAAGGCGGCGACACCGCAGAGGCTTGCTTTGCGCGGGGCGCGTGCGAAGATCCGCGTGCGACTCGGAAGGAGACCCGTGATGTCGTCGGCGCACGAAGACGTCCTCGCGGCGAATGCCGCATTCTACGCTGCCTTTGCCGAACGAAACGTCAAGGCGATGGCGCAGCTGTGGTCGGACCATGCGCCGATCGCGTGCATTCACCCTGGCTGGCACGCACTCGACGGGCGCGACGCGGTCATGGCCAGCTGGCGCGGCATTCTCCAGGGACCGGGCTCGCCCGACATCGTCTGCACGGACGTGACTGTCCATGTTTGCGGCGATGCCGCGTTCGTCCTCTGCACGGAGCAGCTCTCCGGCGGCATGCTGGTGGCCACGAACATGTTCGTTCGCGAAGACGATGGGTGGAAGCTCGTCCATCACCACGCGGGACCCGTAGCCGACGATGACGACGACGAACGGCCGCCGTCGACCGAACTTCACTGACGCTGGGCTCAGCTCCCTTCTGAAACGCGCGCCGCGCACGGATCCGGGGGCGTCGATACCCCCTGGCCCCATTGGACGTTCCACCACTGTGTCCCGAGCCCGTCGATACGGGCCACGACGACATCCCCTTCGCTCAGATAGCCCTCGGTGTCACGATTCGCGAGCTGCTCATCAAGGAAGCGGGTGACGGGGCGCTGAAATCTGATCAAGGAGCGTCCGAGGAGGGGTAGTGCCGATGGCGCATGGACGGCGGTTCCTCCCGGCGTGCCGCCGAGGACGATGCTGCCCTTCGGCAACACCGGATGGCCGTCTGCGATCAACGCCATCGGATAGTAGCGCTCGCGCCCACCCACCGACACGCTCATGTGTGTCCGCGTACCGCCGGGATCGTCGGGGTCGATGAGCGCGCCGAGTGACTCGAGGATCCCGCGAGGATCTAGGACCATGAGCCCGGTCTCGGAGTCTTGGCGAAGAGTGGTGCCCCGCTGTTCGCGCACCGAGAGGCGCATCCGGAGGGAGCGCGCACAATCGCCACGGAGCAGGCCCACATCCTCGCCCAGCACCATCCACGGACCGATGGGCAGAAATCCAGGTTGCGATTTCGCCTCGACGAAGCCGGTACTCGGCCCGAACAGACCTTTCCGACGAATGATCGGCTCGCGATCGGAGACATCGTTCGCGTTGAAGTAGGCCACCATACCTTCGAGCTCGGCGGCCGAGGGAATCGTCGCGAGATCGATATCGGCGAGCACGACGAAACCGAGCTCGATCTCGTAGTCGAGCAAGCGCACATCGCGTGCCGGACGCACCGTCCGATAGGCACCCGTCGGGCGGACCGGCTTCGGAAACAGCATCGGACGGCCGCCGCCAGCATCCTCGGCGTGATCACGAAAGTTCAATCCTGCCGCCACGATGATCCGGCTCTCGCCATCGAGCTCGCCCTGCGTCATGGCCACTGGTGCGCAGATCCTCGCCGCCAGCTCCTCGGGCGGAATCACATCCGTATAGCGGCGCCAGCGGGAGTCGCCCTGAACCATCTCCTTCTCATGGGCGCGGCGATACTCGGCCCAGCGCTCCCGTGCGAGCGCGAACTGGCGGGTGTAGAGCTGCGACTTTACGCCGCCGATCGTTGCCGTCGCCCGACCGGTGTCACGACTCCACGCGGTCAAATTGAAGATACGCGTCGGAATCCCGTCTATATCCTCGAGGACGAGGCCAAACGCCGGCGGTGCCCCCGCGTCGCGACCCGGTGGAAGGTACCGGACGAGCCGCGCCGGCTCGGTCGGCGCGTTGCACACCGGCGTCTGCCGTGGATCGTGCGCATGCGGCGGGCACGCGACGGACATCGCTGCGATTGCGCCGAGCACGACCGCACACGCGCTCCGCTGGTATCCTCCGACCCCGACCTGCCCTCCCATCATTCGCATGCCCCCGCCTAGCACACCCGGGGACACGGGGTCACGGCCGGCTTCGCGCCGCGTCGCGGGCGTCACGAACGTCCTCCCAGCCCTCGCTCAAGGACGCCGACCGGAACCGAGCACGGCGATGGCGACGTTGGCGACCAAACCGAGCACGCCGACGTGGATGCCCTGGATACGCGCGACGCCGGTGAGCACACCCGCCGAAGCAATCGCGGTCCCGACGATGACGCCGACGAGCACCGGCAGCGCGCGCAGACGCGAGACGTGCAACCCGAGCAGGAAGACCGGCGCGCACTGCACCAGGAGCTCCATCTTGAGCTCGGTAAGGCGCCAGAGGGTGAAACGCGGCGCGAGCGCCATGGCCGTCATGCCAAGCAGGATCGCGGCCGCAATCTGCTTGCCCATCCGCGTCGTCCGCGGATCCGAGCCGGAACGCCCAAGCACATCCCCGGCTACCACCGACCCCAGGGACAGCAAGACGGAATCGGCGGTCGACATGATCGCGGCAAGGGCGCCAACGAAAACGAGGGTCGCAGATACAGCGCCAAACGGCCCTGAGACTGCCCACGCCGCAAGTAACCGTGGCAACACTGCATCGGCCTCGATCACGCCGAGATGCGCGAAACGGGGAATCGCGGCTACGCCCACCAAGGTCACAATGGCGATCGTCACCACTGGCATGAGCGTGAGGAGCGCGAGCGCACGACTGAGCGTCCGCCCGCTCCGCGCCGCGTACACGCGCTGAATCGCCTGCGGATAAACCGCCGCGCCAATGCCGACCAGGACGATCGTGCTCGCCCAGTTCAGACAGGCCTGGCGGTCGGGCACCATCACGGCCGACGGACGTACCGTGGCCACCGCCCGCGTGACGGCCGCCAGCCCGCCCGCCTCACCCAACACCCACGAGAGCATTGCCCCGAGCCCGACGAACATCAGCAGGCCCTGCAGAACGTCGGTCCAGGCGACTGCGCGCATGCCTCCGAGTGTTTCGTATCCGAGGACGACGGCGGCGAGCCCGACCACACCCGCCCAGTACGGAAGCAGGCCGCCGCTCACCTGACCCGCGACGTGGCCCATCGCCACGAGCTGCGCCAGGAGAAAGTTCGCCAACGCTACCGTCATGACGGCACCGACCACGACGGTCGTGGCCTGACAACCGTACTCGCCGCGAAAACGATGGCGGATCCAATCGCCCGGCGTCACGAACGCGTGCGTTACCGCCAGCGGGCGAAGCCTCGGCACGAGGACATGGCTCACGACCGAGATCGCCAGCATGAATGCGGTCGCCATGATCCACGCATACCCGCGCCGATAGGCTTCGGCAGGATAGCCGACGAGCGAGTTCCCGCTGAAGGCCGTCGCGTAGAGCGTCAGAAAGAGGACGAGGACGCCAAGTTGGCGGCCAGCCAGGAAATGGTCCGCGGGCGACAGATCGCGGCGCGCCCGACGCGCGGCTACCGCCAGGCACGCGAGCACGGCGAGATACAACCCAAGGCCGAGCACACCAAGCGTCCCCGGGCTCATCGAGCGTCTTCTTCCTCGCTGTCACGAACGTCGGTGAGTAACCACGCCGCCGCGTTCATCACCGCGACACCCACGTAGCAGACGAACGCCACGAGCACCCAGTCTGGAAGACCGAGTACGACGACCGGCGGTGCGCCGGACGCGCGGTACCACGGCACCGAAACGGCGTATAGCACGCCGATGCCGGCCAACAGGAAACAGCGCACGCGGCGGCGGCGCACGTGTCGAGCACTCTGGTCGCTTGATCTCACTCGTCTCCCCGCCGCGGACGCACCAGGCGCCGCAGCCCGCCTACCTCGCAGGGTGGGGGGGACTCAAGAGACGCGGGTCCCGGGGCGCATGGCTCGCCAGGCGCCTCAGCGAGCGGGAGTGAGCCCGAGGCGCGCGCGCGGGCCGTCGATGACGACGCGGTCGAACGCCGAGGCGTGCGTCTTCGCGAAGCCGGTCAGCGTCAGGCCGCTCCCGGATCCCGACAGGACGTTCATCCCGAGGATGCCGTCCAGACGGTGTTCCCGCCCGTCATCCGTCTTCGTCGTCACGTCGTGCACCAGCACAGCGGGATGCTCCACCACGATGGTCGTCCCGTCGTCAGCGTCGATCTCGATGCGATCGACATAGAATCCGGGCAGATTCTTCTGCGTGCCCGAGATGCCTCCGATCGGCAGCGCGAAGTCGGCAGGCCGGGCCGGACGCCCCGCGCCATCGACCAGGCCGATCTCACGCGCGAGACGGCTGGAGAGCACCGTCACGATCGACCCTGTATCGAGCAACCAATCCCCGCGCGCCTCGCGAGCGCCAGCGTGCACGCGGACATCCGGCACCATGGGGTTCACCGCCAGGCTCGGCAACGGTCCGCGATTCTTCGGGTGGCGGCGCCGGTTGAAGTCGACCATATCGAGCGTGATCCAATGATCGGCCGACACCCGCGCGCCGCGAGGGTGGATCTCGACCGCGAGCGGCGCGGCTCCTTGGGTTGCACTTCGAAGCTCGACGACCGCCTCGCCAATGGCCGGCATACCAATCACGTTGGTTGCCTGACCAGGTGACGCGAGCAGCGCCATCAGATCGCCCCCGGAAGCGCTCGCGACACCACCCGCCGGCGCGTTCAACAGAAAACGCTGCGAGCGCAGTACGAGAGATTCCTGACACCTCGACGGCTGACTCGGCTCGCAGAGCGCCAGCGCGTATGGCCGCGAAACCGCCATCGTGTGCTCGCCGTTCATGCCGACCTCGACGTAGCGCGCACCGCGTTCGGGGGCGATGTCGTACCGCGCCGCCGTCGGCCCCGAAAGCACCGTCCCACTGGCCCCGGTATCGAGCACGGCGGCGCCAGTCAGCACCCCCAGCAGGTCCCCGAGCAGCTCATCGTCGTCGGCGGCGAGCGCCCGTCCGTTGGTGTGACGCAGCTCGAAACTCACCATGGGAGGCGCGAGGGCGGCCTCGCCTCCCGCGCGGACGACGACTCGCCTCCCCGCGTGTGCCGGATCCGGCGCGGCGGCCAGCCCGGCGATCAACGCGACCGCGGCAATGCCTCCAACTACGCTCGACCAATACCCCATCGACTGCGCCCCCAGCACTTGGGCTACACTGCCGTGGACACCTCTATCGGGCTAGCGGTGAAATCAGGCGCCGGAGGCCATGCGACTTGCGTGCGCGACCTCCGACGCCTGTCTCGCCCTAGGGGATGACGTTGCGCGCGATAAAGTCCGACAGCGGAGCAAGCACGTTGTTGGTCGCATCGTCTTCGGCAACGGTCACATCTTGATGGGCGTAGCCCTCGCTGATGTGCACCTCATAGCCACCGTCGACGTCGCCGAACGTCGGAAAGGCCGGACTCGGGGCGTTGGGATCGACCACGCGGGCCGTCCCGGTGCAGCTCGGCGCCGCGCAGGTCGCGATGCTCTCGCCGAAGGCCGTCATGCGTCCCGGCACCGGCACGAGCCCGTTGCTGCCGCCGAAGGAGATCACCGGGATGTCGATGTTCCCCGCCTGCGTCAAGTTGACGATGTCGCGACGACCACGCCCGACCGACAAGGCCGTCGAGTCGAGACTGATGAACTGGGCGCAATCGACGTCCGCTGCGCATACCGCGCCAACGTTCCCCGCCGTACAGAGCAGAGTGCCGCCCGTGTCGCAGACACCTGGGGAATTGGTCATCCCGAGGCCTGCCGTCCCGAAGTACCAGTCGGCCGCATTCGTCCCGGCATGAAGGAACGTCGTGGAGTAACGGTCGATCCGCACAGACTCCGCCTCCACGCCCCACGGCGCGCTCGAAATCGTCGTCGGCGGCGGACCGTTGTCGGTAAAGATGCCGCCGCCTTCGTTGATGTCGAGCCAGGTATTGATGCCGCCGACCACCGGGCCGGGCTGACCGAACGACGTCGAGATCGCCGGCGACAAGCCCGCACCAAGGCCGTCGTCGTCCAGAAAGGCACCGACCAGACCCGACGCGGTCGCGGGGAAGGTATTGGGATTGAACAGGAGGTTCAGCAGCGCGAGCGCCGGAACCGACTCGATGGCGCTCGTGTCAGGCCCCGACTGGTCGACTTGGAGAATCAAGAGGCCAGTATCGGGATCGCCGCTCGCTCCTTGGATTGCGCCAGGTTCCGACGAGGCCACCACCCCCGGGCTGAGGCCGAAGACGGCACCGTACGCCGTTTCTGGCAACGTGCACTTCGGCGGCACCTGGGCGACACAGTCGACGGCCTCGGTCGCGACCGTACACGGCGTCGTGCCGTCGACGCAGCGCGCGGCGTTGTCGCGTACGGCGCCGAACAGACCGCCGTCGAACTTCGCCTCCATGCGGTCCATCGAATCGGCGGTAAGGGGATCGGTAGCCGTGCTGCCGGCGCCGCCCTCGAGCATGATGAGACCGCGCAGCTTGGCATACCCCGCCTCAACCGGGCCGCCGCCGGTCAGATCGAAATCGGTCGCCGCGTACCGCGCCGTGAAGCCCGTGCCGGCGGAGTGACCGCCGAGGAAGACGTTGTCGTTGTTGACGATCGCCCTCGCCGCCTCGACCACCATATCGATGTCGATGCTGTGGGTCTGGCCGGTGAAGTTGGCGATGAAGGGGATGTCGTCAGACGTGTTGTAGATGAACGCACGCCGGTTGGGACCGGCGACCAACGCCGGATTCAACGGGATGCCGAGATCGTCGCCGTAGTACCAATCGAGCGCGACCTGTGCGTCGTTCAGATTCTGTCCGATGAGCGCGCCCTCGCGATCCTCGAGCTGATTGGTTCGGCGACTGAAACCCCAGACCTCGATCTCGAGTCCATGATCGGCGCGTACGCGAGGAATCAGATCCTCGGCCATCACTTTGAAGTTGTTCGCACCGCCACCGAACCCGGCGACGAGAATCACAATCGCCTCGGGAGTGTCGGGGCCACCGCGTGCACGCCAACGCGTGTACGTCGCGGTGTTCAGGTCGAAGCCTGCACCCCCGAACTGGGTAATGAGATTGGGATTGGTCACGACGACACCCGAGGTTCCGGGCGTCTCGGCCGGCTCGGCCGTGCTCGGAATGGTGACGACGGTCGCCGTCAGGAGATTGCAGCTGTCGTCGGGCAGACCGTTGTCGATGATGTCGCAGTGATCGCCGACGAGGTTCGCGCTGCCAAGGGCGTCGGTAGCCTCGAGCGCCAGGCAGGTCGCGCACTCGAGCTGTGTCTCGATGCACGTGTGTAGCTCTTCGCCGTCATCGGTGCCGCAGCCGGGGAAGGTGTCGGACAGATCGACCGCCTTCTCGACGCACTTCTTGGTGATCGTCTTGCGGATGCCGTCGACCTTGCCGAGCGCGTCGAGATTGCACTTCTTGGCGACTTTCTGCTTCTCGTCGACGACCCAGGCCGTGTTGATACACGAGGCGATCTCTTCGGTGGTCATGGCACCCGTGAGAAAGGGCTCCTTGCCGGCCTTCATCGCGTCCTTCTTGCATTTGACGAACGCATTGATCTTCGTGTCCTGACACTTCTTCATGGCCTTCGCGACGGAGAGCTGACACTTTGAAGGGTCTTTCCCAGCATCGACGATGCGGGCTACCCCCGTGTCGACGTCGGGGCCGAACATCGCCTCGAATACCGACTTCTCTTTCTGGATCGCTTGCGTAATCAGCGTCGCCGCATCGGTCACGGCGACCCCGGGGTCGGCCGGACCCGCACACGCGGCTGCGATCTTCTCGGTAGCCTTGGTCGACGTCTTGGCGACCTTTTCCTTACGATCGGCGTCGAAACACTCCGTCACGGACAAGCCCGCGAGCTTGTCGTCGGTGTCGGTCGACTTGCTGCGATCTTTGATGCAGCCGCAGAAATCTTTCCCGACCGTGCTGGCGACCTTCCGGAACTGCTTGTTGAACGTCGTCACACACTTCTGCTGATCCGAGGTGAAGGCGGCGTGGGTGACGGTCGGCAGGACAAGTCCGATCAGGGCGACGAGACACAGGCCCCGAATCAGCGCGGCGGCACGGCGAGCGAACATGGGAGATCCTCCTTGGCTGGGCGAACGTCCAAGATTCCGGCAGGACGTTCCGATAGTCCGTGGAACTACCACGGTCCCGTACGGTGATACAATCACTATCTGCGCCCACGCCCGCGGCGGGGCGGGCTGCCTAACCCCTCTTTACGTCTGCTCAAATTTTGGTATCGACACCGCCCATGGATGCTGCAGTGAGTGCGGTCAACGACCAGATAAAGGAAGCGTCGGGTTTCGCCTACCGGCTGCGCGAGGAAATCGGCTCGGTCATCGTCGGACAACGGTACCTGGTCGATCGGCTGCTGATCGGTCTACTGGCGAACGGTCACGTCCTACTCGAGGGGGTACCCGGGCTGGCCAAGACCCTCTCGGTGAAAACACTGGCCAAAACCATCAGCGCGCATTTTCAGCGAATTCAGTTCACCCCGGACCTGCTGCCCGCGGACCTGATCGGCACCATGATCTACAATCCGCGGGAGGGGACCTTCACGACCAAGAAGGGACCGATCTTCGCGCAACTGATCCTTGCCGACGAGATCAACCGCGCCCCGGCCAAGGTCCAGAGCGCGCTCCTCGAAGCTATGCAGGAGCACCAGGTGACCATCGGCGACGAAACGCACCCACTGCCCGATCCGTTCCTCGTCCTCGCGACGCAGAATCCGATCGAGCAGGAAGGCACCTACCCACTCCCGGAGGCGCAGGTCGATCGTTTCATGCTGAAACTCCGCATCGGCTACCCCACGCGCGAGGAAGAACGTCAGATCCTCGATCGCATGGCCGTCACCCGTGAACAGCCATCAGTTCGCACGATCGCGTCGCCGGCCGAAATCCTCAGCGCCCGGAACTTGATCGATCAGATCTACGTCGACGACAAGATCAAAGAGTACATCGTGAGTCTGGTGTTCGCGACGCGCGATCCGGCCGCGGCCGGCCTCGATCTCGGCCCACTCATCGAATACGGCGCGTCCCCGCGCGCAACGCTGTATTTGACGCTCGCGGCACGCGCGCACGCCTTTCTCGAAGGACGGGGTTACGTCACACCGCAGGACGTCAAATCGATCGGTCCGGACGTGCTCCGCCATCGCGTCATCGTCACGTACGAAGCGGAGGCCGAGGAAATCGATGCCGACGAGGTCGTACGTCGAGTCTTCGACGGGGTACCCGTCCCCTGATCCGACGTCGCGAATCGTGCTGACACGAGAGCAGTTGAAGGCCGTGCGGAAGATCCAAATCCGCACGAGCCATCTGGTGAGCGATGTCTTCGCCGGCCAGTATCAGAGCGCTTTCAAGGGCCGCGGCATGGAGTTCGCCGAGGTACGGCTCTATCAGCCGGGCGACGACATCCGGACGATCGACTGGAACGTCACCGCCCGGACGGGCGTCCCGCACGTCAAGCGCTTCGCCGAAGAACGTGAGTTGACGGTCATGCTGCTCGTGGACGCCAGCGCATCGA
>JAJCZP010000283.1 GCA_029262315.1 Deltaproteobacteria bacterium
AGAAGAGCCGCGTCGACATCGTCGGCGTCGGAACCGCGGTCATCAGCGCCACGGACCCGACCACCGGGGTCAGCTCCGACGACGCGGGCTGCGATGGCAGCGCCACCGTCACCGTCGATCCCCCGCCGAGCCCGACCCCGAGCGGCACGCCGACGCCCACTAGCACCGGTCCGACCGCAACACCCACACTGAGCGCCACCCCGACACCGACCGCAACGCCGGGTCTGGTCCGGATCGAGCTGCGCCCCGCCGCCCGTACGGTCTCGATCGACCAACCCAGTGGCCTCGGTGCGTTCGGGTTCTTCGAGGACGGCTCGGAACGCAATATCACCCAGCAACTCGTCTACTCATCGGACCAGCCGAGTATCGTCGAGGCACTCAACCTCGAAGGCAACGCGAGCCGAATCATCGGCCGCGCGCCGGGCGTCGCCATCATCTCCGCGACCCACGTGGGGACAGGTGTATCGTCGAGCGGCGAGGACAACTCGGTGATTACGGTGCGTGAGGGCCCCGCCTTCACCCCGAGCCCCGCGCTCACGACGACCCCGAGCCCCACACCCGCGCTCGACGCCCTCGGCGATCCCAGCGAGGCCAAGGCCGCGAACACGTGCGCCAAGAACATCACCAAGGGCAGCGGCAAGTTCGCCGGCAAGAAGCTGCAAGGCCTCGCACGCTGCGCCAACGCCATCTACAAGTGCCTGCAGACGAAGCCTGGGGATCAGCGCTGCCTCGATCGCGCCGGCACCCGTTGCACGAAGCAGCTCGCCAAGATCGCGGACGCCGAAGCCAAGTTCGCCAGCGATGTCGTCCGCCGCTGCGGCACCATCGCGACGGCGAGCCTCACCGACGCCATCGGCCTCGCCTACGAGAACGTGGCCGCGACATGTGACGCCGATTTCGGCGCGCCCGCCGACGATGCCGCCAGCGTGGCCGGCTGCCTCGCCGCGCAGCACACGTGCCGGCTGGACGAAGCCTTCGAAACGCAGGTACCGCGCATCGGCGAGCTTCTGGACCTGGTCGGCGTCCCGCTCGGCCTAGACTCCTGTTTCGCCGACTTCGGCGGCCCCGGAACCGATGTCGGCGATCCCAAGGGTCTCGGGAAGACCATCACCAAGTGTCAGGCGACCATCGGGAAGACCGGCACGCGTTACGCCACGAAACGCCTGAAGGGTGTCACGAAGTGCCTCGACGCGCTGTTCGCCTGTATCCAAACCAAACCGTTGAAGCCGAGCTGTCTTGTCCGCGCGACCACCAAGTGCAATCGCGAGTACGCGCGCATCGACAAGGAGGCCGCCAAGTTCGCACCGGCGATCGAGAAGCGCTGCCTCGCGATCGACTTCGCGACGCTCGAGGCAAGCGCCGGCACCAACCTCGACGCGCTCGATGCCACGTGCGCCGCGGTCGGCATCAGCGCCGTGACGAGCCTCCCGAGTTACGAGGAGTGCCTGCTCCGCCAGCACATCTGCGCCGTTGAAGAACTGGTGCGCTTCGCCTCGCCCCGCATCGATGAGCTACTGGCGCTCGTTGGCCGCGATCCGCACAGCGACTTCTGCCCCCTACCCTGATCCACCGGGGACAGCTCACGGCGAACGCGGCGCATCGTCGGGCCGGGTGTACCACCAGGCCCAGGCAGCGAAGAGCACCTGAAAGGGCAGCCGCACCCAGTTCAAGACGCCGAAACCCTCGGCGGCTCCTCCGAGCGGCACGTTGTTGAGCGCGATGTGCATGTTTGCGGGAAAGATCGCAATCAGGAGCGCGATGAGCCCCCACGCCGACACGACCCGCAACTGCGGAATCAGCACCCCGATTCCGAGCACGATCTCCGCGACCCCCGAAAGGTAGATGAGCTCGTCGTGGAGCGACAGATACGGCGGCATCATCGGCCGATAGAAGTCGACGTCGATGAAGTGGTTCACCCCCGCAAGAACGTAGGCGATCGCCATCACGAATAGCAGCACGCGCTTGGGCAGACTCATATGCGGCCGCCGACTAGCATCTCGTCGCGGCCAGCGCCACACGCCCGTCCGCCATCGCGGCCTCCATCCAGCGCCACGTGCCGAAGCTCGCGGCAACTCCGCTCGGACACGACCGTAGCTGGACACCCGAACCGTCGCACGCAAGACTACACGGGTGCCCCGTCTCATTCTCGGCGCCGTCGTCGTCGCGTCGCTCCTGCCGTTCATCGGCAAGCCGTTTCACATCGACGACCCGATGTACCTCTGGGCCGCGCAGCACATCGCCGTCGATCCGCTGCACTTCTACGACTTCGACGTAAACTGGTACGGCTCGTTCGCCCCGATGTACGAGCTGAACAAGAATCCGCCATTGGTGAGTTTCTATCTCGCCGCCGTTGGCATGTTACTGGGTTGGAGCGAAGTGGCGCTGCACGTCGGCATGCTCCTGCCCGCGATCGCATTGGCGTTCGGGGTGCAAGCCCTGGCCCGTCAGCTCGGGGCCCGTCCGCTCCTGGCGGCGCTGACGGCCTGGGCCACACCGGTCATGCTGGTCTCGGCGACGACGCTCATGTCGGATGTTCTGATGTTGTCGGTGTGGTGCTGGGCGGCCACGCTGTGGATCGACGGCGTGGACCGCAACAGCCGCGGCCGCCTCGTTGCGGGCGCGGTGCTCCTCGGCCTGTGCCCGTTGGTCAAGTACTTCGGGCTCGCGCTCCTTCCGCTGCTGGCCGTCGCCGCGTGGGGGCGATCGCGGCGCGTGTCGTCATGGCTCGGGTATCTCGCCATCCCGCTCGTAATCATCGGCGCCTATCAGGGGTACATGATCCTCTACCACGACTGGAATCCGCTCGCCGACGTCGCCCAGTACGCGCTGAACATCGAGGTGAAAGAGACGTATGCCCCTGCCGAGCGAGTGCTCGTCGGCCTCTCCTTTCTTGGAGGCTGCCTGCTCACGACGCTGTTCTTCGCACCATACCTCTGGTCCCGTGCAATGCTCTTCGCATGGGCCGGCGTTGCGGTCGCCACGGCCCTTGGCCTACGCGCGCTCGGCGCGATCGGCCCTCTCGCCCTGCACGTCGACGGCACGACCCGCTGGGACGTGACGCTCCAGCTGGCCGTCTACATCGTTGCCGGTGCGCACCTTCTCGCACTCGCGGCGCGCACCCTCTGGCAGGACCGCACGGTCGATGTCCTGGTCCTCGTGCTGTGGCTCGGCGGCGTCTGGTTCTTCGCCAGCTTCACGAACTGGACCACGACCGCACGTGCCGTCCTCCCCGCGGCGCCCGCGGCCGCGATCCTTCTTACCCGCGCACTCGCGCACCGGTCTTCCGGACCGGGCGCGGCGGCAACCGCCGCGGCTCTCACCGCCGGCCTCGCCATCTCCCTGACCGTCGCGTGGGCCGACTACAGCTTGGCGGCGTCGGCACGCACCGCCGCCACACGTGTCACGACCCACCACGGCGACACCGGCGGCACGATCTACTTCCAAGGCGCCTGGGGCTTCCAACAATATATGGAGACCGCAGGCGCCACCCGACTCGACTTCGACGGCGTCCGGCTCCTGCCTCGCGACCTCGTCGTCACGCCGGCCAACAACACCAACCTCGTCACCCTGCCGGAGTGGGCGCTCTACGAACTCGAAACCTTCGAGCTTCCCGCCGGCGTCGGCGTGACGACGCTCTCCACCGCACGCGGCGCGGGCTTCTACGCCGCGCTCTACGGACCGCTACCATTCACCTTCGGCCCGGTCCCACCGGAGCGCTACACCGTCGCCCGCGTGACGCGACCACTCGCGTTTCATCCTTAAGCTTGGAAGACCGCTGAAGCTCCTAGGAGAGCCCCGGCGACCCCAGAGCAGCCGCCGGCACACGACTTTCGCTCAGGTCGTAGAGCAGATACCCCGCGTCGTCTTCCTCACGCGCCGCGATCCACCCCGCGAGCAGTTCCTCGGTGATCTTTGCGTACTCGTCGCGACGCCCACCCGGCGGAATCACCACGTGCCCGAGATTGAAGGTCTCGACGAACGCGTCGACCTCCTCGTCCGTGTAGATTTTTTCCCGCCACTCGCCGGCGATCAACGCCATCAAGTCTCCCATGATGGGCGCACGCTCGAACCATTGATACGTCGACCGTGTCGTCCGCGCGACGTAACCACCAACACGCGGCTTCCGATGCAACGTCTGCCAGTACATCAGAAACGCCGACGGCGTCGAAAAGTCGAGGCCAAGGTACACGTTGCTGGACGCCAGCCCGCCCCCAAACTCGTAGACCGTCCGCGTCCCGGGACGCGCCGCGAGACGCTCATAGATCTCCGGAACGGGCACCGCCGACGCGGGACCACCGATCTGCCCGTACTCCACAGCGACGAGTAGCACCGCCGCCGCAAGGATCAGCCATCCGCGACCGGTCCAGCGGACGAGCCCAGCAAGACCGATCCCCGCCAGCGCCGCCACCGGAATCGTCGCCGCCACGATCAGCCGACGCGGGGTATCGAGCAGGCCGAGGAACGGAATCGACGTCAGCCACTCGAACGGCATCTGCCCCGGACCGAGCACATCGTGCGCGCCGAAACGTATGACCGAGCCCGCCGCCACCGACACCACGGCCATGCCTCCCAAGAGAAAGGCGAGCACGCGCGGATCACGCCACCCTCGCAACACGCCCACGACGCCAAGCACGAGGACACCCCACCCCAGAAAGTACGACGGGATGTCGCCGTTCCGAAGATCGTAGACGCGCTCGTGCAATCCGCCGAGAAGGGGATTCCGCGCGCTCGGAAGAAAGAGATCTTGCAGATTCACGACCCCGGTCGAGGTAAAGCCGAAGCCCCCGCTGACGACGTCGCTGATGTCACTCACCGGCAGCACCCACGTCAGCATCACCCAGGCGACCAGGAGATTCGCCCCGACAGCGACACCCACCGCGCCAACTCGCCTCGGCACCAGCATCCGAGGCGCCAGGACGAGCCCCATCACCACCAGCAGCACCAGGAGCGACGCCATCGAGTAAACCTGCGTGAGCGCCAGCACCCAGAGGACAACGCTGATGATCGCGAGCGAGCGTCCCGCGCCGGTTTCGCTGAAACGCACCAGCGCGAGCACCGCGAGCGGCATCAGCGCTACGCAGCTCATCTGCGGGAGACGTCCCGTGGCCACCAGGGACAGCATGGTCGGGCTGAATGCGTAGATGAGTCCGGCAAGCGCCGACGCCCTGTCGTCCTCAGTCAAGGCACGGACGAGCCTTGCCATCGCGACGGCCGCGCCCACGAGACACGCGAGGGTCAGCAACCCACCGTACAAGAGCAGGTTCCCGAGAAACGGGAAGGCGAAGAACGCCAGCACCGGAACTGGCGTGGAGTACATCATGTTGGCGCCCCTCGGCACCAGAATCCGCTCCGTGATGAACGGAGACTTCCCCTCGCCGAGGCGACTCCAGAAATGATCCATCGCCCACAGAATGACCGGGGCATCGCCCTTCACTCCGGGGAGGTAGGTCCCAAGGTTCCAGGGCAGTGGATGCGTCACCACGCACGCCACAACCACGTAGCCAAGCACCACGGCCGTCCAGCCGCGCGGCCCGAACCGCAGAGCGTTCGGCGCCCCCCTCGCCACTGACATACCGCTTGCGGGCGTAACACGGCCCCGCTTTCGTTGTCTACTCACCTCCCGCACCTGCCTCTTTTTGTGGCAGCTGCCCACGCTTCGGGCGTACCGCACGCGGCGGCGAACGCTCGCGAAGGGATATCGCAACAGAAAGCTCAGGAAACGCAACGGCCCGCACTCACGCGCCAGGCGGGCATGTACCTTGCTCCTATACATTCAGCGCCGATCGACAGGTCGGCGAGAGGAGACCAAACGTATGAGTGGAAGCACCGCCCGCCTACAGGCCATCGAGGCTGTCACCAGCTACAAGCCCACCTCGCAGCCCCTCAACTTCTCCGACGTATCGCTCGGCGAGTTCTTCGGCACCAACGTCTTCAGCCGAGCGGTGATGAAGGCGCGGCTCCCGAAACCAGTGTACCAGTCGGTCCTGAGTACTATGGAGAGCGGCTCGGTCCTCGACCCGAGCGTCGCCGATGTCGTCGCATCGGCCATGAAGGATTGGGCGATCGAAAAGGGTGCGACCCACTACGCGCACGTGTTTTATCCCCTGACCGGTTCGACGGCCGAGAAGCACGACAGCTTTCTCACGCCCGACGGCCAAGGCGGAGCCGTGGCGGAGTTCGCCGGCAAGACCCTCATTCAGGGCGAGCCCGACGCGTCAAGCTTTCCGAACGGCGGCATCCGGGCCACCTTCGAAGCGCGCGGATATACCGCGTGGGACGTCACCAGCCCAGCCTATATCCTCGAGAACCCGAACGGGACGGCCCTCTGCATTCCCACCGCCTTCGTCTCCTGGACCGGGGAGGCGCTGGACAAGAAGACGCCACTCCTCCGATCCACCCAGGCGCTGAACAAAGAAGCGCAGCGCATTCTGCGGCTGTTCGGGCACGAGGACATCGAGAATGTCGTTTCTTTTGCGGGCGCCGAGCAGGAGTACTTCCTGATCGACCGGCATTTCTACTTTTCCCGCCCCGATCTGCTGGCGACCGGCCGTACCTTGTTCGGTGCGCCGCCCCCGAAGGGCCAAGAGTTCGACGACCACTATTTCGGCGCCATCCCGGAGCGCGTCTTGGCCTGCATGCTCGACTGCGAGCGCGAGCTCTTCAAGCTCGGAGTACCTGTGAAGACGCGGCACAACGAAGTCGCCCCTGGGCAGTACGAGGTCGCCCCGGTCTTCGAGCAGGCCAACGTCGCCACCGATCATCAACAGCTGACCATGGTGATGCTGCGGCGGGTAGCCGAGAAGCACGGCATGACCTGCCTTCTGCACGAGAAGCCCTTCGCTGGCGTCAACGGCTCCGGAAAACACGTCAACTTCTCACTCGGGAACGCCACGCAGGGCAATCTGCTCGACCCCGGCGACACCCCGCACGCGAACGCGCAATTCCTCGTGTTCTGCGCCGCCATGGTTCGCGCCGTGCACAAGTACGCAGGCCTGCTGCGCGCCGTGGTAGCCTCGGCGGGCAACGATCACCGGCTCGGCGCCAACGAGGCACCGCCGGCGATCCTCTCGATCTTTCTCGGCGAGCAGCTGGCCGATGTGTTCGCGCAGATCGCCAAGGACGGCTTCTCCAGAACCGCCAAAGAGAGGGTAACACTCGTCGTCGGCGTCGATACCCTTCCGGAGCTCCCCAAGGACGCCGGAGATCGCAACCGCACGAGTCCGTTCGCGTTCACCGGAAACCGTTTCGAGTTCCGGGCGGTGGGTTCCAACCAGTCGATCGCCGGCCCGATGGTCGCGATCAACACCATCGTGGCCGAGTCGCTCGACTACATCGCCACCGAGCTCGAGGCCGCGGTCGCGCACGATCCGAGCGAGCTGCACACCGCGATCCAAAAGGTGCTCCGCGAGATCGTCGCCGAGCACGGGAGCATCATCTTCAACGGAGACGGATACTCCGCCGCCTGGCACGAGGAGGCGGAGAAACGCGGACTGCCAAATCTGCGCGCAACGGTTGACGCCCTGCCGGTGCTCGCCAACGAGGACGTGATCGCGCTCTTCGAGAAGTACGACGTCCTCTCGCGGCGAGAAACCCTGAGCCGGCAGGAAGTCTACCTGGAGCAGTACTGTTTGAGTGTGGGGGTCGAGGCACGGACGACCGTCGAGATGGCGAAGACCATCGTGCTGCCCGCGGCCATTCGCTATCAGGGGGAGCTCGCCGCGACCTGCGCGAGCTTGAAGTCATTGGGCTCCGTCTTCGACACCACCGTGCTCGATACGACGACCGGACTCGTGACGGAGATGCAGGGTCGGATCGCCGCGCTGGAGGCGGCCACAGTTTCGGATCCCTTTGGCGAGACGACCCTGCAACACGCTCAGTACTGCTACGACGAGATTCTCCCGGCGATGGCGGCCGTCCGCGAGACCGCCGACGCACTCGAGGGCATAGTCGCCGACGACTTGTGGCCCCTCGCCACGTACCAGGAGATGCTGTTCATCAAGTGAGCCGAGCAAGCACTCGGCGTTAGCGCAACGTGCGCTGCGCGAAGCGGTCGCATCGTCTGGACGCGACCGCCCTGGCCTTGCTATTCGCGCCTACGCGATCACAATCTCGACTGCCATGAGTCTCGACGCCGCGCTTCGTGGAGACAGCGCCCTTGCCGTCTACATCGATCTGAAGAGCCCCTACGCGTATCTCGCCATCGAGCCAACGCGCGCCATGGCCGCGGGGGTGGGCGTGCCGATCGACTGGCGACCGTTCACCCTCGACATCCCAAGCTATCTCGGCTCGGCGAAGCTCGACGCCCGAGGCAAGGTCGCCACCAGCCAGCGCTCGGCGCAACAATGGACCGGCGTGAAGTACGCCTATCGCGACGCCCGTCGCTACGCGAATCTCACCGGCAAGACCGTCCGCGGCACCATCAAAATCTGGGACTCGAGCCTGGCGGGCATCTCGATGCTCTGGGCGAAGGATCAGGGGCCGACACTGTTCGATCGCTACCTCGATCTCCTGTACTCCCGCTTCTGGAAGCGCGAGCTCGACATCGAGGATCTCGCTGTGCTCGCGTCGGTTCTCCGCGACGCTGGGGCCAACGTGACCGGCTTCGAGGACTTCGCGCGTGGACCTGGGCGCGCACGCCACGACGCCATCAATCTTGCGGCCTTCGACGCCGGCGTGTTCGGCGTGCCCACCTATCTGGTCCGCGACGAGATGTGGTTTGGCCGTGAGCACCTTCCACGCGTCGCCTGGCTGCTTGGGGGGAGCGTCGGCCCACCACCCGAGGTTGCGAACCGGAGCTTTTCCGCGTGACGCGCACCGCCGAGCTGGAGCAGTCCCGCCTGACTGTGCTCCTGGATGTTCGTCATCCGCTGGCCTACCTCGCGCTCGGGCCCGCGACCGCGCTCGGCAAAGCCGAGGGGATCGAAATCAATTGGCTCCCCTTGGCGACCCCACCGCTCCACGCGCCCACCACGCCCTCCCCCACCGACGACCGCAGCGTTCGACACCGACGCTACCGCGCGACCGCGATCGCACGTGAAGTTGCCGTCTATGCCCGAGCGCAGAACCTCCTCCTCCGCGACTACTACCGCGCGGCCGACGCTGACGCGGCGCATCTCGGCTGGCTGTGGATTCGGGACCGGTATCCCGATCGGCTCGGATCGTACCTCCACGAACTCTTCCGGTCGTACTGGGCCCTCGAGCTCGACGCGTCGAGTACCGCGAATGTCGCGACGCTGCTCGAGGCCATCCAGACAGACGGCGCGGGCTTCCGAGCATGGGCCGAGACCGAGGGACGAGCGGCAGCCACAGCACTCGACGCGGAGCTTCGGACGCACGGGCTCTTCGGCGTACCCGCCTACGTGCTCGAAGACGAGGTCTTCTATGGCCGGCAGCACCTGCCCATGATCCGATGGATTCTCGGGGACCGCCAGGGGCCTGGTCCGATCTGAAACCACCTTCTTCCGTCTCCTCGCTGGCCAGGCGCTTCTGACCCGCGCCGGAGTAGTATACGCTGCTTAAGGATGAGTCAGGCGATCCTGCCTGCGGGAGGTGTGATGGCAAAGAAGAAGACACGAGGGGTCGCGAAAAGTGCGGCCGTCGAAAAGGATTTGGAAACATCCCTCGCCAAGCTGGC
>JAJCZP010000284.1 GCA_029262315.1 Deltaproteobacteria bacterium
CGATCCATTGTTCGACGTCGCCGTCGCGGGGAAGCTCGTCGAGGATGATGTGCTCGACATAGCGGTCGACGCTCAGCTTGTAGACGTACTCGAGCAGGGCACGCTTGTCCTCGAAGCAGCGGTAGAAGGTCGGGCGCGAGATGTCGGCCGCGCGGCAGATCTCGAGAATCGACACGTTGCGAGCGTTGCTCCTGGAGAACAACTGGATGGCCTGGTCGACGAGGGTTCGGCGCTGCTCCTCGACACCAGGCCGTGGCTTGGTGCGGCCGTCGCGTTTCCGTCCGACGTGGCGTCCCGAGGCCTGGCGGGTGCGAGAACGCCGTTGATCGCTCACGCGAGGTCGCCCGCGCGCCCGGAGGCGAGGACGAGGGCCCGGCGGGGCAGCAGCTTGGTGGCGAGCACGAGAAGTCGGTTGCGCAGTCCCGGGACCACGATCGGGCGTCGTCGCCGGGCGAGTGCACGCAGCGAGGCATCGACGACGGCTTCGGGTGATTGCGAGATCGCGTCCAGCAAGAACTTCATCCGCACGTCCCCCGCGCGCTCGATGAAACGGGTCCGTGTCGCGCCGGGGCACAGCCCCTGCACGTACACATCGCGGCTGCGCTGCTGGTACCAGAGGGACTCGGACAGGGAGGCGATGAAGGCCTTGGCGGCGCAGTAGGTCGGCTGGATGGGCGTGGGTAGGAAGCTCGTGACCGACGACAGGTTGATCAGCGCGTCACCGGGGCGCGCGACGGCGAGAAACGCATGCGCGAGCAGGAGCACGGCGCGGCAGTCGACGTCGAGCATCTGTTCCTGCTCCGCGGCGGTGGACTCGTGGAAGAGGCCGAAGCGGCTGAATCCGGCGTTGTTCACGAGCAGGTCGAAGTGCTCTTCGGAGAGCCGCGTGGCGCATCGCTCGAGCCCGTCGGTCGTGCCCAGGTCGGCGACCATCCACTCGTGGTCGCCGACCGGCATCTCGTCGATGAGCTCGCGCAAGCGCGCTTCGTTGCGTGCGACCGCGACGCAGCGGTAGCCGGCGTGCGCGAGCTTCGTCGCGAAGACCCGCCCCAGTCCCTCGCTCGCGCCGGTGATCAGGGCGCGCCGACGAGGTCCATCCGGGCCTGGGCTGGCTGCGATCTGCGTCATTGCTATTCTTACTATTCTTCCGATGTCAGACGTTACTCGGCGTAGCCATCTTGCTTGGCTAGCGACGCGCGACAGTTCAGTCGAGCCGCTCGCTTCTCCTGTGCGCGCTCGAGCATGGACCTGCGTTGCGCCTCATGCGTCCGCCGTCATTGCTCGACACAGTGTGCCCGACCCGGGGCCGTGCAGCCTCGGGCGGTGAAGCCGCGCCAGAAGTCGCTGGTGACGTCGGTCCGCACTCCGGCCGATCCCGTTCCGCCGCTGTCGGTCCAGTTGTTGCAGGTCCCTGCGACGGTACCGAGCATCGTCATGTCGTCGTTGCCGCTATCCCCGGTCCAGACGAAGAACGTGAGGTAGGTTCCGTCGCCTTCCTGCCAGATGCCGCTCTGGAGGATGTTCGTGCCGTCCGTACTCGCGGCGGCCGCGATGATCTCGGCACCCGTGCCGACGACGTGTCCGTCCGGACGTACGTAGACCTCGTTCGGGTCGAGGTGGTCGGCTGCTGGGACGGTCGTGGTCGTCACCAGCGCCTTCACCGCGCCGGCGCCGGCCGGCTTGCTCGCATCGCAGCGGGCGTCCAGATCCTCGCCTATGGCGATCAGCGCATTTGTTTGAAAGATGAACTTGCCGCCACCCGGCGCGGCCGGCGCGGGCGCGTTCTTGGTGGTCATGACGCAGTAGAGAGGGAACGGGCTCGAGCAGAAGGGTATGGGGCCGGCGTCGCTCCAGTGAGCGGGGCCACGGGTCGGCAGGCCGACGCGAACGCGTTCGGCGGTGGTGGCGTCGGTGAAGTCCGCGCAGTTCTGGTCGGCGAGAAGGCCGTTCACGAGGGTTGCGGTCGCGACCTGCGGGGCCGGGATCGGCCGGACGCCGAGCTCATTGTAGAGGACGGGGTGCAGCACGGCTCCGTTCAGCGAGGTCAGCGCGGATGCCTGGTCGGCGACCGGCTTGCCGTCGAGGCGGACGAAGCCGCGGGCGCTGCCGAGCCGCGAGCCTGCCGTCGACGAGTTGTCCGAGACCCAGGCGATGAAGGCGTCGCCTGCGAGGTTGTTGAGTCCGGCGTTCGAGGCGGCCTGGTTGCAGGCGGCGTCGTACGGGGTCGTTCCGCCGAGGTCCATGGCGAAGGAGTCGGACGTTACGAACATCAGGTTGTGGTCGAGGGGCGCCAGGTGGGCGTCGAGGAACCGGTGCTGATCCATCGACAGCTGGCAGTCTCGTTGCGGGCCCGTGCAGGTGCCGTCGACGTTGCCGTGCCAGCCCTGGAAGTACGTGTCCGAGCCGTTCGTCGTCGTGACCGTGAGATCGACGTTGCCCGGCGGGAAGCTGGCGGCACAGGTGTCCCCGCAGTTGATGCCGGCCGGTGAGGACGTGATCGTTCCGACACCCGTGCCCGTCTTGGTAATGGCGAGCAGGAACTCGCCCGGATTCGGTGTGACCGTCGCCGTGACCGTTGGCGTCGGGGTGATCGTCGGCGTCGGTGTGGTGGTGGTCGTCGGGGTCGGCGTCGGGGTGGCACAGTAGAGCGGGGGCACGTCGTCCTCGCGACCGACCTCGGCGAGGAGCTCCTCGGTCCGGGGGTACTGGAGGGCGACCATGTCGTCCACGAGACACTCATGCTGCCGGTAGAGGCACTCGACGTAGTCGTTCAGCGTGGCGACGCCAGGTACGTCATAGCGCGCGCATTCCATCGTCAGATCGTCGACGTGTAGGCCGATGGTCCCGAAGACGGGAGTGAAGTCGCTGCAGCGCTTCTCGACCGAGCTTCGGAGCTTCGCCTCCGCCTTGGCGATCTTGCCGCCCGCCCCGAGCTCCTTGTCGCACTTCCCGCTCGCCTTCGTGATGCAGCCGTCGTCGCCGGGCTTGGTCTGCACGCACTTGAAGACGGCGCCGAGGCACTTCTCGAGGCTCTTGAGTTTCGTGGTCACGAACTTCGCGCCGGCCTTGCGGATCTCCTTGGCGCACTTGTCGACGATCTTGCCGTCGCCCTTCGGGTCGGTGTCGCCGAAGCCTGTGCCGGGTCCGGGTGATCCCGTGAGGCACGTCAGGTTCGCGACGAGCGCGCCGTCGACACCGGCGAAGTCGAGCAGCTCGGCGGCGCGCGGGAACTGCGCCCGGAAGATCTGCTCGACCCGGCACTCCTTGTGGGTGCGGACGCAGCGCGCCACCTCGTCGACGGTGACGAGCGCGAGGTCGTACTCCGTGTCGCAGAACAGAGCGACGCGTTGGAAGTCGAGCCCGTCGGGAGACCGAAGGTCGGCGATGTCGAGCGTCCCGGGATCGTCGCACTTCTTCAGCAGGCCGTCCTCGAGCTTTGGCTCGTCGCTCGCGAAGATCTTCGCGAGCTCCTTGTCGCACTTCGCGGCCGCCTTCGCGGTGCACGCGGGCTGCTTGGTCGCATCCTTCGTCTGGATGCACTTGAAGATTCCAGCAAGGCACTTGTCGAGACGCTTCAGCTTGTTCTTGACGAACTTGCCACCGACCTTGCCGATCTGTTTCTGGCACTTGTCGGCCGCCTTGGCGGCGTCCGGGTCGGAAAGGTCGGCGGCTTGGGCCGACGAGACGGCAAGCATCCCCAGGGCAACACAGCACGAGAGTAGCGGGCGAGGTGTCTTCATCGGGGCTCCATTTGTCGACCGGGCGGTGCCAGAATCTAGCACGAAAGTCTGGGGGGCGCCGAGCGGGAGCGCGTCCGTCGAGGGTCGATCAAAACGCCTATGATCGAGATGATTGGGCTCAGCGGTGCTCGACGGCTAGTCCATCAGGAGCAGGACCACCTGCGTGCCGAGGGCCACGAGCTCGCCGGTCTCATCCCATACCTCGGTCGCGACCGACACGAAGCCGTCGGCGGCCCGGTTCGCCCGAAATGACACCAGGAGCCAGTCCGATCGCGGACACGCCAGCGCATGCGCCGTGTGGTCGGTGCTGACCATGCCCCACGGCGGCGCCTCGGGTCCGATGTACTCGGCAATCGACTGCCCGGCCATGTCGGTAAAGGCCATCGCGACGAGCCGTCTGGCCGCCTCGTCAGGCGGCGGCTCGCGGAGCCGCAGCCAGAGAGCGCCGGTCGAGTTTCCGCCCTGCCAGCCGCGTTCCCACCAGTGGTGTCCAGCGGCGATCCGTCGATCCACGGATTGCCAGAAGGGCGTGGTCGTCCAGGGGGGCGGCGGTGGCGTTTCGCCATGCGGTGGCGGTGCGAGAAACGAGGGGCACGCGTCGGGCGCTGGTACGTCCGGCCGACGTCGCGCGGTGAACGCGAAGCCTGGGCGCGTGCGCCCCAGCACCGCGATCGTGTGCAGCAGCGGTCGGTCGTCGTCGGAGCGCAGTGCCACCGAAATGTGCGCAACCGATCGCCCGCGACGCAAGATCGCTACGCGGGCGCTCACCTCGCCGACCGGCACCGGTGCGACGAATACGCAGCTTGCGCTGCGTACGAGCAACGAGGGATCGTCGAGCTCGTCAGCCGCTACCTGCAGCGAGGCCGCGAGCGCCAGGCCGCCGAACTGACCGGCGACGCCGCGAAACGTGTCGTCGAACGCGAGGGCATAGTCGCCGCCGGACATGGCTCGGCTCGCGATGTTGCGGGAGAACGGAGTCGTCATCGCGCCCGCGCTCAGATCGAGAAAATCTGGAAGGTGGCGAAACGCTCAATCAGCGGCGTGTAGTCCGTCGGCTGTTGGTCGAACAGCACGTCGTCGGGGTGTGCACTGAACCATGGCTGCGCACTTCGCATCCATATGTGGCCCGCCGGTCGAACCCAGGATGCGTCGTCAAGCGTTCCCGCGCGGAGACTGAAGACTCCGATCGTCGGTGTTTGGCCGTTGGCGATGCGGCCGCCGCAACCGCCGCAGAACAGCCCGTATCGCTCGGTCCCGGCGTCGGAGATCCAGGCGAACCGTGCCGGCTCGCCCGTCGTGAACGAGAGTGAATCCTCAGGGATGGCCATTGAAAGGACGAAGGCGCTCCCCGTCTGCTTCTGGCAGTTCGTGCAATGGCAGGCGTAGGTTACCAGTGGCGCCTTGGAGACGCTGTATCGAATCGATCCGCACTGGCAGCCCCCGGCGAGAGGTAGTGAGACTTCGTTCATGACGCGTCCTCCGTGTGCAGGGTGCGCGGCGTACACCGCGCCGGATTGGTGTTTTGCAGCGACGTGCAGGCATCAGAGGGGCGCGTCGCGCGCAGAATCGTACCAGATGTCAGTGGCCGGGTCGCCACCATTACAGATCAGACCATTCCGTGCGGCGAATCAAAAGCCTCGGGACGTGTTCGACGTTCGCGCTCTTCCCCACGGCTCCGTTACTCCGCAAGGTCGCCTATCGCGGTAGGCGGCTCCCGTAGTTTTGCTGCCCCGGAGCAGGTTGACTCGGCGGCGGCTCCCGGCGCAGAACGGGATCGTCGACTGCACCCGCGGCGGAGGGATCCCCCCATGAGCGATATCGGCATCCGGCGACTGACGACTACCACCGTTGTCTTCCTCGCCGTCTACGTGACCATCGTCATCTGCGTCACCCTCGGCACTGCGAGCACCGGCGGCACCGGTGGCGGCATCAATGCCGGGGGCGGCAGCGGACCTTCCCACAACGGCAGCAACTCCGGCAGCTCATCGAGCGACTGCAGCACGAGTGGTTCGAGCGCCGGGACGAAGTACCAGGCCGAAACCGACTTCGGAAACAAGAAGAGCGGCGTGGCGTTCGAGAGCATCGACGCGATCTCCTTCTGCTACAACCTCGACCATACGAACAAGACGAACGCCCAGGAGTCGTTCTCCGTGGTCTACACGTTTCCGGTCGGCCCCTTCCCCAACGCCAATACGATCGCAGGTACGCTCGAGGTCGAGCTCATCGATGCCGACGACAACGGTGTCGTTTCGCTGACCGGCGACCTCAGTGGCGCCCTGCAGGCGTCGAGCCTCGGGTTCACCAACCACGGCGCCCCCCTCGGCAACACCATCACGACCCCAGGCACGCATGGGTTTACCGTCGGACCGCTCGCTGGACCCACGAGCGTCCTGACATCCAACTTCGTGCAGGCCAACCTCGCCTTCACCCTCTCGCCCAAGGACCGCGTACGCATGAAGGGCATGCTGCATCAGGACGACGGCGTGAATCCGCGAGTATGCGAGATTCCGCTGTCCTTCCAGGGTTTCGGTCTCACCAAGGACATGCAGAAGTGCGCCAACGATTCGAGCAAGAGCCTCGCAAAGTCGATTAGCATCGGCAACAAGGAACTCTGCAACTGCATCAAGGCGCTGGTGAAGAACCCGGGGACCGCGCCCACGATCGCCGACTGCCTGAATGCCGATGCCAAGGGCAAGCGCGCCAAGGCCGACGCCAAGGCGGTGAAGACGTTCGACAAGAAGTGTACCGGTCAGGACAAGCTCGGCCTCGACAAGTTCCCGCCGTTCGGCGCCAACGATCCAAACGATCCCGAGGTCGCGGACGCCGTGGACACGACCCCCCTGCTGCTCGCCATGCACGCCTTTGGTGGCTCGGTGAGTGCGCCGCTGCAATCGTTCGCCGGCGACAAGGACGCCACGAAGTGCCAGCAGGCGCTCATCAAGCAGCTCAAGAAGTGCTTCGAGGTCCACCTCAAGGAGTACACCTCGTGCAAGAAGAAGGCGCTGAAGGCCGGCGCCTCCGAAGAGTCGGCCCTCGCGGCCTGCATCAACGCCGATCCGAAAGGCAAGATCGCGAAGGCCTGCGATCAGGTCGACAAGCCCGACAAGCTCCGGAAGGTGCTCGACAAGAAGTGCTTCGCGAAGAACGTGCCGCTGGGCGCCGTATTTCCTGATCACGGCGTCGCCGGAAACGTCGAGGCGACACACGCAGCAATGGTCGAAGAGATCCCCTGCCTGGTCTGCATGGTGCTCGGCCACCTCGACAATCTGGGCAGCATCGATTGCGATCTGATCGACGACGGCACCGCGAATGGCTCCTGCTCGGTGTGGTGAGCGCTCGCCTCCGCGTACCACACGGCGGCTCCGGGAGGAGATCCTTCCGTTTGCGCGGGCGCGCACTATCGCACGGGACCAAGCGTTCGGTCTCGAGCAGATGCGAAAGCTCAGGCGTTGATTGGCCGGTGGGTATTCCGTGGGGCTCAGTTTGATGGGTCGGAGCTGCCCGCGCTGATCAGCCGGGCATTCGAGACAGCGAATTCGACCTGCGGAGAACTCTCGCCGTACTGGGTTCGCAGGCTATCGAGCAGTTCCGGGAATCTTCTTTTCAGACTCCGACACAGATCGATCAGCTCGATGTCGACACCGTCGTATTCATCCGGGATGCTGACTCCTTCGCAGAGTCTGGCCATGGCGAACCACCGGTCCAGCTCGCGGCCGAGCCCGGTATCGGTCTCATCGAGGGACTGATTGAGTCGCTGGTTGAGCGTCACCCGATCAGCGAAGCAGTCGAAATACCCGACGTTCGCCAGGGAAGACTGGTCGGCTTCGAAGAAGCACAAGGTCCCTACGATGCCGTCACGGCTTTCCGACTTGCCCCAGCGAATGTTCTGCATGCTGTTCGTGAAGAACACGGCAAGGTTCTCCGCGTTCTGGGATTGCCAAGGCAAACGAACGATGCCAGTTTCCTCGAGCCAGTGACGAAATAGCTCCTCGTCGTAGTCCCCGCTTGTGTGAACGAACGCGATCTCGTTACCCCGCTCGCCGGTGCTCTGAGTAAAGCCGTAGGTCAGCTTCGGATCCCCTACGGAGTAGCGTAGCAACATACCTCCGACGATGGTGGCCGGGATGATGGCCAGCACAGCAGCGTCGCGGGGGCGGCCCCGGTTGCCCTGCAGCCACGCGCCGAACGCCACCCAGAAGGCATCTGTGATGATGAACAGGTAGAGCGGATTCCCGTCGAACCGGACGGGTGAGCCATGAGGATCGTAGTCGGTAAACAGTGCTTCGTTCAGCCGGTCGAAATCGATTTGCAGGGTCATTACGGTGATGAATACGCCCATCGCCAGCAGCATGATGGCTCGGCCTCCAGCACTCGGCTGACGATCGAGCGTCAGGATCAGCGCCGCCGCAATCAGGAAGCTCGGTACATGTAGTGCCCCGCCGGCTACCGGAATCGGGATCAGGAAGTCGCTGACGGCGCTTCCGCCTCCCCAGATGCCCGACCAGCCCAGAATGCCGGCGACGACGGCCGGTGTTATCCACGCGAGGAGCACGATCAGCCAGCGCATCTAGCGGTTGCTCCTTTCGAGTAGTGGATTCATCTTCCCGCCACTGCGCCCTGTCTTTGCCGGACCGCATGGGCCGAAGGTCGGCTAACCAGAAGATGCCCCATGAGACCGACTCTTTCCACGCGTAATTTGCACGTCGGATGTCTGACGACCGGGCGGTGAGTCTTCAGTGAGGCCACCGTGACGGCGAGCGAGAGGGCGAAACCGGGAACCCGGCGGGAACCTTCGCCCTTCGCGGGCGGATGCGACGACACACGGCCGCCCCGACGCCTTCACGTGCCCCCACCCCAATGACGAGTGCGTTGTCCATGAGACTGTTCCTTCAGGCGCCGCGGCCGAGCGCGGCGTTGTCTTCGGCGATGAGGTCCTGAAACGTCTGGCGGCCATGCATCCGTGCGACGAAGGCAGCGAGGTGCGGATACATCGCGCCGTCTGGCAGCGAGTCGGCATGGCGGAGGCCGACCATGATCGCCGCGACGGTGACGTCAGCGATCGAGATCTGCTCGCCGACGAAAAACGTACGATCCGCGAGCTGCGAGTCGAGATACGCGAGATACTGCGGCATCTTCTCGATGGCCGCGGCCAACGCGTCCTCGTCCACCGGCTGCTTCACGAGCGGCCGGAGGACCTTCTGGGTGAAGAGCGGGCCCTCGACGTTGGAGAAGAGGGCGGCCGCGTACTCGCAGATCCACAGCGCTTGGGCGAGATCGGCTGCCTCCGCGGGGAAGAAGGCGGGCGTCGGATAGAGTTTCTCGACGTAGGCGCAGATGGCCAGTGAGTCGGGGATGGTGACCCCGTCATGTTGCAGCACGGGCACCTTGGCGAGTGGGCTGATGGCCAGGAACTCCAGCGTCGGGTTGCCCATAGGGAAATAGGGGTCTGCTTCGTAGGGGATCTGCTTCTCCGTCATGATCACGCGTGTGCGCTTCACCCAGGGCGAGACGCTGATGCCTGTCAGCTTGAAACTCATGTATGGCCTCCTCTTCGGTGTCGTAGATGTTTCGTGAGTCTGGAAACTGAACTCACTCTTAGTCTGGCCCCCGTGTCCACGCAAGAGGGCCAGAGTCCCCTTTTTTCGGGGAATCCCCATGGCAGCGGCGCGGGCTCGATCGATCGAGTGGCGCCGTGGAATGGCGGGTGGCTTACGCCCGGCGACGCGAGGGGCGCAGGGGGCGCCGCGTGCGCTTGCGGTCGCGCGCCCAGGATCCGGGGCGCGGGCGGCCCTCTATTTCGAGGCCGAGCGGCTGATTGCAGTGTGTGCAATGCAGCCGGGCGTGGGTCCGCTTACCGCACGCGCTGTGCACGAGCGGGAACGGTGGACCCTTCCCGTCATCGAGCCAGCGATCACCCCATTCCTGCAACGTGAGCAAGAC
>JAJCZP010000285.1 GCA_029262315.1 Deltaproteobacteria bacterium
GCGTCGATCCGCACGCGGGCAGGGTCCAATCTCCTACCGGAGCGGAGGTCCCGGAAGATTAGGTTCAACGGCGCGGGTCGCAGGCGCAACGGAACACGCGGCCAGTAGAAGGGCCAGCGCCGGCCGGGATCCAACCCCACCCACACCGAGGTCGCCACGCGCCCTGCCCGGTCCAGCCCGTCGCAGGGCTCGTCGAACGATGCCAGCACTGCCGGAACGCCTCGGACCCCCGAGGGGCCGAGCACGTAGCTCCGATCACGGCTTCGCGCCGTGGTGTAACGGCGGTGTGGCGGACGCAGCCGCCATTCCAGCGCCGCCGGCGACAAGGAGATCGCGAACTCGCTCTCGATCTCGGGTCCGATCCGATGCGGCAGGCCGGCGCCGACGCGAACATCGAGCTGACAGAGCAGCTGAAAGCCGAAGTGCTTCGTCGCAGTCGGCGTGCTCGACGCATTCGAGGCGGCGTAGGCGAAGGTATGGCCCTCGTGCGCCGCGGCCTCCAAGACCGCCTCCATGAGCCTGGGAAAGAGCCTTTGGCGCCGGTAACCGGGAATGGTCGCCACGTTCTGAAACAACACGCCGGTCTCCTCCCGGCCCTCGACGAACCCGCGCATGATCGGCGCGCCGAAATGCGCCACCGGCTTGTCGCCATCGAAGGCGCTGAACGCGATGGCCTGGCCTTGCGGATTGTCCCGGTACCACCACGCCAGGTAACGGTCGTCGAGGCCGGGAAGCTGCGGAAAGACCGACGCGATCATCGGAGCGATCGCTCGCAGCGCCTGCTGGTCGAGCGGAGTTCGCCGAATCTCAAGCACGGCCGCGCTCATCACGTTCGACGGAAGACACCAGAGCCGTGCGCACGAAGTCGACGTATCGCAGCACCGGGCCCGAGGCTGAGATCAACTCATCGAGCCTGTCCAACGCCGACGCTCTGTTGCGGTACATCATCCATCGATAGACCGGATTGTGCTGGATCTCCGGGTTGAAGAATTTCTCTTGTTGGGTGTCGAAGTCGTACGGGTGAATGTACGAGACGACGTGGTCCCTCCGGCGCTGTGCACGGAGAAACCAGCGCACGAGTCCTCGCGGAAGCACGCGCAGATACATCCCTCCAGAGAAGGGCATCCTCGCAGGACCGAACCCGCCCACCGAGAGAGGAATCTCCCAGATTCCCGAGGCGGCCTGTGAGCAATCGAGCGGGAATCCAGGCCATCCGTAGAACGGGCTCCAGCAAGGCGCGACCGAACTCGAGTAGATGAACCCGGACTCCGCGAGCACGTCGTACGCCCAGGAGGTCTCGTTCGTGAGTGAGGCCATCGGGGCGCGAAAACCCACCACCTCCTCGGCGCCGGCTGCCATGAGCAAGTCACGACTGCGCTCAAGATCGACCTTGAACGAGGCTCGCGTCATCTGATCGAGTGTCACATGATCACTTCCGTGCGAGGCGATTTCATGACCAGCGCTCGCGACCAGCTTGATGACCTCCGGATGGCGCCGCGCCACGTCCCCCGTGGAAAAGAACGTGCACCCGAGCCCACGGCGGTCGAGGAACTCGAGAAACTGATCCACCAGCGCCGGAACCCGGCCGCGATAGCGGGTGGTGCCGGGCATCAGACTGCCGATGTCTTCGAGATCGAAGCTCGGCAGAAAGGGGGGCGCGTTCGCTCTACGATCCTGGTCGTTCAACGCTCACCGTATCCGGGCGGGTCCGCTGATCCAGCTCCGTGCGCAGGAGCGCGACCTCCTGCGCGAGACAGCGTATCTGATCTCCGGCCCTGGAAATACGCACCGCGTAGTTCAGGCAGATCACGAGCAGGAAGAACTCGCCGAGAAAAAACAACGTCGAGCTGGGCGTCCAAGCCCCGATGGCGCGGGTCAAGGCAAACAATGCGCGCGGCTCCACGCTGACGACGACGAACGCGAGCGCGGCGCCCATCCAGATCGGCGTCAGCTCCTCACGCAGGCTCCTGCGGCTCACCAACCAGAGCACGACACTCACCAGCGCCAGGCTGAGGAAGATTCCTATCCAGCGCGTGGCATCCGACTCGGGCGCGGAGAGAAAGAGATCGCGCAGCTCTTCGATGGAAATCTTAGATGTCATGGTCGCGGTTCCTAGGCCGAACGCCGCGCAAAGGCGGCGCCGAGCAGAGAGAGAATCATCCGATAGGCATAGTAGAAGGATCGCGTGCCACCGTGCAGTGTCGATGCGCGCAGTGATTCCGACATCTCGACGGATCGTTCGAGCACCTTGCACCCACCCCAATGCGCTCGAATGAGGACATCGACGTCGGGGTAGTCGGCCGGAAAGTCGCCCGAGGCGTAGCGCTCGAGCATCGACCTGTTCATCGCCTGAAACCCCGAGGTGGGATCGGTGACTTGGAGTCCGGCCAGGTGGGCGACGCCAGTCATGACCCTCCGACCGATCGATCGGAAGGCTCCCATCTTGTACCCCGTCTCTTCGGCGAACCGCGACCCGATCACGAGGTCGCATTCGCCCCGAAGCAGCGGCTCGACCAACAGGGGAATCTGGCTCGGATCATGCTGCCCGTCCGCGTCCATCTGCACGAGAAAGCCCGTCTGGGTCCGCAGCGCGTACTTGTAACCCGTCTGTAAGGCCGCCCCGTACCCGAGGTTCAGCGGATGACTGATGACCGTCGCGCCGTGGGCCCGCGCCGTCGCCGCCGTCGCGTCATGCGAGCCGTCGTCGATGACGACGACCTCGAGTCCGAGATTGCAGGACGAGATGCCGCCCAACACGTCGGGTAGCCTGTCCGCTTCGTTGTACGCGGGCAGGATGACCGTCCCCTTCGTCGGCTCGCGCCCCGTCATCGTCGCATCGCCACGGTCAGATACTTGTTCGCGAAGCCGTGACGCACCGTCGACCAGAGCCTCCGCGCGAACGCATCGGGATGCTCGACGTACCATCGCGCCAGATTCCGTCGCATGCCCTCCATCCTCGGCTCGGTGCGACGGAGAACCGCCACCGCATCGAAGGGCTGCCGTTGGCGAAAGGTATCGAAGGGCTCGAGCCCCAGCCCATCGAAAAGATTCAAGAAGGAGGCCTCGCTGAAATCGTGCAGATGGTAGGGGTTGGCGTCCACCGAGGGGGTCACCGGCGCCGATGCCACCAAGACTCCCCCCTCCCGAAGCATGGAGGCGAGCTGCCGGCAGAAAGTCGCTGGATCAGGAAGGTGCTCGATCGTCTCGATACTGACGATTGTGTCGAAGCCCTCAGGGTCGGCGAAGGACATGGCATTCGCCGCTCGGTAGCTGACGTTGGAGGATGCAAAGTGTTCCGTCGCGAAGGCCACGGCTTGCTCCGAGAGGTCAATCCCGAGGGCATCGACGGAACAACCCGCCTGGTCGGCCAGAAGGCGCGTGCCGTACCCGGAACCGCATGCGGCATCCAGCAGCCGCCCGGGACGCACATGCCCCGCGGCGAAACGATAGCGATCGAGCGCGAGCCGCATGGCTTCGCCACCGGTCGTCTCTCCGTCCTCGGTCGCGCTCGGAACGATGCGCTCGAGACTGTCCACGTCGAGTTTCAAGGCCAACTACGATACCATCCTCCTGGCCGCATGATCCATACACGCAACGCGTCGGCGCATTCGCCCGGAACTCTCCGGAACTCTATAGTGCGAGGGGACTCCGGCGAGGCCCAACCGTGGAGGAAGCTGCGGGGCGATGTCGACTGACGAGCAGACGCCGTGCCCCCTGCGCTGTGCGAGCCGATCACGGACCCGCTACGTGCTGCAACGTTTCACCGTTCGCGAATGCGGCTCGTGTGGGTTCCTGTATCGGGATCCGCCCGCGAGCGAGGCGGCGATGGAGGAGATGTACGACGCGCCGGCCTATCTCGAGAGCGCCTATTTCCGCGAGCAACGGTCGCACCCCGAGACGTCCGAGGGACCCGAGGTGGCCATCTATCGGGAAGGCGTAGCCTTACTCGAGCACGCCATCGGAGGTCCCGCCCACCTGCTGGACGTCGGATGTGGCGCCGGCCGCTTTCTCGCCCTCGCACGCGAGCGCGGCTGGAAGGCCGAAGGGCTCGAGATCTCAAGGACGCACGCGCGTGAAGTCGGCGCGCGTCTCGGACTACCGATCCACCACGGGCACGTCGAGCAACTCGATCTCGGACGCCATTTCGACGCCATCACCATGTGGGACGTGCTGGAACACGTGCGCGACCCGATCGAAGCGCTATCGGCGGCGCGGCGCCACCTCGTGCCCGGAGGCGCGCTCCTCGTATTCACGATCGACTGCTCCAGCCTCTTCAACCAGCTCGGCCATCTGCTGCATCGCGTAGGCGGCCGACGAGCAAGCGGGACTCTGGAACTGCTCTACGACGAACACCACAACTGGTTTTTCACCGATGCCACGCTGCACCGACTGGTGGAACTCGGGGGATTCCGCGTCGACGACGAACGGCACTACCGCGCGCATCTCCGTCGATGGCTCGCGGCGATCGACCCGCCCTGGTGGCTGCCAGCCGCCGAGGTCGTAGACTACGTGTCCTTCGGCATCGGCCGGGCCTACCGACAGCTATGGATTCTCCGCCCCGCCGTCTCGTGACCCGTGCTCGGGACGGAGCTCGAAGGCCGTTGCCTCTCCCGAGGCAAGCAGGAGACGCAGCTCCCGCCCGGCCGACTGCTGCGCCACGACGCGCAAGCGCTCGACGACAACCTTGGCGAGGGGTTGGGCTTCGCCATGGTGCACGATGATCGTGGTGAACCCCATCTCGCGCAGCCCGGCGAGCGCTGGCGGCGCGGGGAGACGCGAGGCCAACTCCTCCACCACAGCGAAGCTGGGAGGCAGGTAGGACGTGTAGCAGTGCGAGGTCCGGCGCCGGTGATACGCCGACAACAGCACCGCATGGCTCGAGTGAAAAACCGCTACTGGAATCTCCAGTATGGGCCCCGCGTTGCCCTGCGCTCGAAGATCCTCAAAGAACCGAAGCATACCGTCTGGCGGCTTGATGTTCGCCGGTCCGTACTCGACCCGGGGACTGAACCCGAGCCCCGGCGGCCGGAAGGTATCCACCCAAGCAACGGCGATCAACGCGATCGCCAGCAGGATCGCGGAGCGATGCGACAGGCGTTTGAGGAGCGATGCGGCTCCGAGACCCGCCAGAATCGAGAGGGCTAAATGTGCTCCCATCACGAGGCCGAACGGTCCACGAAGATTGTCCAATCCGGGAACGAAACCGGCGAGCCAGGGGTAAGGATTCGGAAACGAAGGGCCGGCGAACTCTGGATTCCGCACGGCCTCCATGAAATCGCCCCCCTGCCCACCTCCGGCGAGCAGGAGCGCCAACAGGCCACCGAGCAGAAGGCCCCAGCGTGGCGGCGCTGGCGTATCACTCGAGTTTCCCGGATTTCGCGCGATCAGGGCGACGGCTGCCAGTACGAGGAGCGTCCACCCGGGGAACGACTTTCCGGAGGGCGCCAAGTGCGACCACGGCATGAAAAACTGCAGTGCGCGCGGAGCCAGCACCCCCTCGGCCCGGAGCGCCAGATACGGCTCGAAGAGGAACGCCCCGACGATGAACAGGACCGGAACGACGACGGCAATCCTCGACCACGCGCGCCAACCGGCGCGCATGAGGAAACTGGGCAGCAGCGGCACGGCCACCAGGAGGCACGAGAGGGTCGGGTAGAAGCTACCGGCGAGAAGAAACGCGCCACAGCAGGCGAGTCCCACGGCATCGCGCCACCTTGCCCGGTCGAGCAGCCGCGTGGCGAAGAACAGTCCGAGAACGAACGCGCTGGTGTCGTAGCCGTACGGGTGGCCGATGTCGCCGATCTTTATCTCGTGAAAGCCATAGAGAAGCGCGGCCACGATGCCGGCGGCGGGCACGCCCGTCCATCCTCGAACGAGGATGTACATTGCCAGGCACCCGAGCGCGACGAGGGCAACGAGGGCCAGATTGTAGGTGATGATGGGGTCCCCGCTGAGAAAGAAGAAGGGCATCGCGATCAGGCCCATGGTGATGCCCGGCTCACCCAGCGCCAGCGCCCCGTCCGCGGGGAAACACGGCTCGGCCTGGTAGAGGCTGCCGGGATCCTCGAGCAGCGTGTAGGCATTGCGAGAGACGAGCCACGCCACGAATCGCTGGTCGCCGAGCAGCAGTTCACGCACCTCGCCGGACGCCAGAACGCCGTCGGGACGTGAGATCTCGGTTGGCACGAAGGTATCGAGTTCGTGCCGCCACACCTCACCAAACACGGCGTAGAGACCCGCGATCAGGAGCACCGCCCCAACAAGGGCCCACCGCACCTCGCTCCGCCAGCTCATCGGTGCGCTCATGACTGCGCTCCAGACTCCGGATTCCCTGGCACGAGCAGCGGCCGCTCGAATCCACCAAGCTCAAATCGCTCGCCATCGGGTCGGTCGGTGGCGGTCGCGAACTCGAGCTCGACGGGGGCGTCTGCGAAGTCGGCAAGGTCGATGTCGAGTTCGAACCAGCCCCGGTCCTCGAGCTTCCGATGCGGATCCAGCGTCCGCTCGAAGAGGACGTGGCGCTCGCCTCCCTGGCGCGCGGCAATCGAGAAGGTGACCCGAGACGGGCGGTAGCTCGCCCACGCATCCGGTCGAACGCCCACCGCGCTCCGCAATCGCTCGCCGCTCCGGGGGGTCACCGCCACGCTCAAGACGGTGCTATCCCCTCCGGACGCCGGGCGAATGGCAAGGACCCGGCGCAGTGGCCAGCGATCCTCCATGACCCACGCCTCCAGCATATCGTCACTGGGCTTCGTCTGGCCATCCTGGCCGACTCGGCGGATAGAGAGATCCGCGACGGCCCGCGGAACCACGGCCCGGCCCGCGCGCGGGGACTGCCGCAACGCCGCCCCCATCCGCATGCCGACAAGCTCACGCGTGAAGACACGCTCGATGCGGAAGTGATCCACGAGATAGTCGAAGAGATCGGGCGCATATTCGGCGACCTGCGGGAAGTCCAGGAAATATGTGAAGTCGTAGATCAGAAGCTCGGTCTGTGTGCGCTGCATGGCCTCGATAATCTGCTGGTCGCGATCCGGAGTTTCGGCGGTCGGCCAGACGATGTAGCTCGCGGGATGCGGGCCGCGGCGATCCGCGAAGAACTGGATAGCCGGGCAGTACGGCATGACGGCAACGGGATCGTCTGGTGCGGAATGCGCGGTCACGTAGGCCACGATCTCTTCGAGCACGGCGGCATCACCCGGGCTCACTTTGACCCCCGCACGCGGGAGGTCGATCCGCGCCGATCGCTGACTTCGCAGACCGTGTGCCAATACCGCCGAATAGACGCTCACCGGCACGACCACCGCGAGCAGAACGAGAGCCGCCGCGATCCGCACAGCACGCGGCCGTCCCACGAGCGTCGCTGCGGAGTATGCGGCCAGCAGGACGGGAATCGGCCAGTAGAGCACCACCAGATGAAGAAAGTCTTGAGGCCGATTGAGCGTGAAGAGGATCAGTAGGCCCGTACCAAGAGCCCAGAGCAGGAGCTCCGCCATGGCCGCCCTGCGCCCGCGCTCCTCCGCGAATCGGCCCCGCCGTCGCCATAGCAGGACGGCGCCACACCCGTACAAGAGATAGGGGCCGAAGAAGAAGATCTTGATGAGCGTGTCGACGACGGCCGTGTCGTGAAACAGGCTGCTCCCAAAGAAATTCTCCGCGTCCGCGGTAAAGAGGATGCTGGGTGTGTAGAGGCCTATCCCAGGCGGGACGCGGAGGACCGGGTCTTGCCGAAAGAGCGGGAAGAGGGGCGGAAGCGAAGTGTACTCGTAGCTCGCCATGCCGGCGAAGTGATTGAAGACCGTGAACTGAAGGGCGGCCCCCAGGGTCCCCTGGGAGAGGAACCAGAGACCCGCGAGCGCCCCCACCCCGGCCGCGGGAAGCAAGAAACCCAACGCCAGCCGCAAGCCTGACGACCGTGCGGGCGCGGGCGTCGATCGCACGAAGACGACCAACGCGATCGACGACGCGAACAGCGCGGACGCGCCGTAGTCTTGCTTGCAGAAAACGCCAAGACCGAACGCGAAGCCCGCTCCATACAGCCACCGCGCGTCCTGCCGATCGAAGAAGCGCAGCAGCATGAGCGCCGAAATCAGCAAGACGAGGAGCGCCGTCGTCGAGTAGCTGAACATCTGCCAGTGGGGAAAGGTCCAGACCCGGTAGAGGACGAGTCCGAGGACCGCGACCAGTGCGGCGTTCACCGACGTCATGCGCCGCGCCATCAGGTACAGGAGGGCGACGAACAGCGCGAACTGCAGCATCACGAAGACGCGCGACACCCAGAGAGACGGACCAAACAACTCAAAGAGAAACGACAACAGCAGGAATGCGCCCGGCAGGGGGTAGAAGGTCGCGTCGCGATAAAAGGCGCCCCCGGTACGCGCAATCTCCGCGTAAAGCGCCATGTGCCCCTCGTCCATTGGGGCCAACCACAGGTCGAAGAACGGCAGCTGAACCACGATGGTGGTCACGAAGATGAGCGCAGCCGCGACGAGATCGCGGCTGCCCGCGAGCACACGATCCGTCATCCCACGTCACTCGGCAGCGAACGCCATCGAAGCATGCAGCAACTCCTATTGTGGAATCGCGCCGTCTCGATACGCGACCAGGGCAGCCTCTGCGAGCGCGAGCGCCGCACGCGCGTCGCGTTGCCGATCGCTGTTCGACTCACCCCGGGCGAGTTCGCGCTCCAACGCGCTCCGCTTGGCCGCGACCTCCCACGTCAGCTGACGCAACTGCGCAAAACCCTTGATCAGGAGCAGATTGGTAAACGACCATCCCTTGGACGTGTATTGCTTGAGGAGTCCTTCTGGCGCGACCTCTCGCAGGCTTGTCGTCCCCAACATCCCGAGGCCGAGATCGAACATCCGGAAGTCGTGCCCACGCAGCTCCTCGAGCATGCCCTCCGCGGTCGTTTCTAGCGCCAGCAATCCCTCGGGCCAGAACTCCACAGCCATCACAATGCCGGGATTGGCCCTGATCGTCTCGGGCATCCCGGCAATGATCACGGCCTCGGCACCCTGGGTATCGATCTTCACGAAGTCGACCGTACCGCCCACGTCGGCGAGGTAGTCGTCGAGCCGAACGGTCTCGACGTCCACCGAAGGACGATCCTCCTCGGTCTGATAGATCCGGTGGTCGCCTTTGTTCTTTTCGGCAAGATAGAGTTGCAACGTCCCGTTCTCGTTCGAGAGCGCCTTCTGCTCGAGGACGACGTTGCGGGCGCCATTCACACGCACGTTCTGCTCGAGGAGCGCGAACGAGGTCGGATCGGGCTCGAACGCATAGACACGTCCGCGCTCACCCACGAGCCGCGACGCCAGTATCGTGTAGTAGCCGACGTTCGCACCGACATCGATCACCGTATCGCCGACATCCACGAATTTCGTGAACCAATGGGTCTCGTTCTCTTCCCATACACCCGCCGCCATGATGGCGCGGGTCACGGCGGCGTCGTCCGGATTCAGGAACATGCGAAACTTGCCCACCGGCTCGACCTCGATCACGGCGACGCTGGCGAACCGCGCTAGCTCCATCCGCAGCGCATGCTGCACCCGCAGCCCCGTCGCGCTCCCGAACACGAAAGCGCCGGCAAGCACCACCGCGAAGACCACGAGCGCCCCGCCCCGCCTCACGACGTACCTCCGCAGGGCCACCGGCTCGGCTTCGATTTGTTCCGACGTGACAAGTTCAATCCCTCTCTCTCCAACCTCGAGACCTGCGCTCAGCGCACGCGCGCAACGTCCGAATTCCCGAACGGCACCGAGCGTAGCAGCAGGATAGCGATACCGTACACCACCAGACCCAACGACAGGACGAACTGAAAGCCAAACGTCATGGAGAGAATTGTCGTCAGCACCGAGCCGAGCACCGAGAAAAAGCCGTTCACCGCCCATCCCCAGGCGACGTACTCCGCACTGTGCTCGGTCAGGCGCGCGACCGTGGCAAGACCGAGCGGCATGAACGCGCCAAGAATGAGGCCGAGCGGCGCCAGGCAAATGATAGCGAGGGACACTCGCAGGGCCAGCGACGACCCCAAGAAAGCTGCGGTCAGCGCCGGCAACCCGAAGCGGTAAAAGACGGTCATGACGACCAAGCCAGCAAAGAGCACGACGAGCGCCTGGTCCCGGCGATGCGTGTACAACACGGTCGACAGGCTACCGACGCCGGTGAAGATAAGGATCGACATCAACGTCACGGTCAGCGAATAGGTCGGATAGCCGAGAAAGAGCGTCAGCTGCTGGATCAAGCTTATCTCGTAGAACATGAATCCGAGCCCGAGCGCGGCAAAGAACCCCGCCGTCCGCCCCTTACGCGGCAGGTGACCCCACACGCCACGAATGGCCACGAACGGCAGCAAGAGAAAGAAGGACGCGAACAACGCCGACACGCCCACCATGACGAGCAGAAGCCGCTCGCCGATCGAGTCTTCGGCATCGACGATCAGGGACGTATTCAGCTCGGCGATGACGGTGCGAAAGCGCGCGAAGTGCCAGAAGAACGGCGCATCGTCGGAGATCGGGCGCACGTCGTAGGGATACGCGTCGTACCAGCGCTCGAGCGCCGCATCGTCGAGCGCGATGATCTTGTTCACGGCGCCGTCATCGAGCACCCGACCGATGGCGTGACGCGGCGTCGTGCCGTCCACCGCCCGCGAGGTTTTCATGAACCGTTGTACGTCGTACTCGGAAAACGGCGTCCGCTTCAGGAGGATCGTCGAGAGCTGCAAGATACCCGGCGAGGTCGCCACCATCACATGGCGCGCCACATCCTTGATTCCCAACCGCCGAAAAGCCTGGCGCGCCGTCCCGACATATCGCGCCGTCCGGTTCGGCTTGTGCTTGTACACGTACTCGCCGAACTGCATGCAAATCACGCCCTCGTCCGTGAGGTGCTGGAGGCTCTCGACGATCATCTCGGTCGTGTAGAGGTAGCTCTCCGAGAGCACAAATGCGCCGGCGGTCGCGGCGTTCATCGCCGAGTAGCTGTCGGGCGCCACGAAATAGATGAGATCGTACTTCTGCTCTTGGCGAGCAAGAAACGAACGTCCCTCGGCGGTCACCAGCTTCACGCGTGGGTTCCGGTGCAGGTTGCCGGAATACTCGGGGAACACCGTCGTCAGCAGCGACCGCGTCACCGGATTCAGCTCCACCGCTGTAATCTCATCGGCGCCGAAATGGAGGGACGCCAGGATCTCGTGGCCTCCCGCGGCCCCGATGATGAGCACCTTCTTGGGCGTGGGATACACCGTCTTGAACGGAAGCGCCCGGGGATCGGTATCGAACCGCCCAAGACTCGCGAGATCGCCATCGAAATACTGCAACGTCGATCCCGCCAATCCGTCGTGGTGAATCATGCGGAACTCGTCGTCGGCGCGAAGTGGCGTCTTGGTCACATCGACCCGAAATACCGGACTCCACTGTGAGAAAAGGACATCGCTCTGATCTTCTCGGCTCGGATTGATGGTCTTGGTCGCATCGGTCACCAGGTCGGGTAGCGCTTCCGGGCGCACTACCCCGACACCCAGCACGAGCGCCGCGGCCAGCGAGGCCCCGAAGACGACCGGGTACTGTCGATACGCAAGGTACGCTCCGGTACCCGCCAGCATCATGCCGCCAAGCGCGATACACGACGGCGGGCCGAGGACCCCGAGCATGGGAACGACCACGGCGCACGCAAGGCCGGCGCCAACGAGATCGGCGCAGTACAGGCGCTGAATGCTCTCCGGGCGGGCACTGAACAACG
>JAJCZP010000286.1 GCA_029262315.1 Deltaproteobacteria bacterium
GTCGAGGTCAAGAAGCCCAGCGGCAGGAAGGACATGGTTCGGGCCGACACGCCTTCGCCGAAGCAGTCCGAAGACATTCTCTTCGAGATGTTCGTCCACGGCTGGATCGACAACGGCCATTGCTTCCGCGCGACGAAGTACACGCTCGACGAACTCGCCGAGATCATCCCGGACGGGGAGCGCATCTCCGTCGAGACCGGGCAAGCCTTGGCCGCTTGGGCCAACTCCGAGCGCCCGCCCGTCCTCAGCCTCGAACAGCTGCTCACCAACGCGCGCGCCGCGGCCGACGATGGCCTGGCCGCCTACAAGGCTTTCGTGGGCGGCCTCGGTCGCGCCGGCAAGGCGATGCTGAAGCCCGAGCACCCGGGTCTGAAGGCTCGCGCAGAGGCAGCCGACGCCAACGCCGCCGACGCTCCGGCCCCCGAGTCGGCTGCTGCCAAGCCGCGGAGCCTCGTCGAGGTTCTCGCAGCGGTCTCGAAGGCCAACAGTTCGATGGCCCTCGCTTCCGCCGAGGCCTCCGGTGCCCACCTTGAAGGGGACGACGCCGACCTTCTTGAGGCCTTTGCCCAGCGACGCGGCAACGAGCTCGACGGCCTCGACCCGAAAGAGGGCATGAACGCCGCGGAGATTGCGACGGCCAACAAGGCTCGGACGATGCTCGAGCAGGGAGGCGTCAATGCCGAGTGACTTCGTGAAGCACGACCAGTCCAAGCCCCGGCTTGAGCTCCTGCCGCCCGTCGCCATCGGCCGGGTAGGCGAGGTCCTCGGCCACGGCGCAGAGAAGTACTCCGCCGACAACTGGCGCCGTGTCGACGATCGCCGCCGCTACCTCGGAGCGACGCTTCGTCACCTGATGGCCTACGCGGCCGGTGAGGACGTCGACGACGACAGCGGGCTCCCGCACCTGGCACACGCCGCCTGCTCTGTTCTCTTCCTGCTCGAGGCCGATGAGCTTGGCCTCGGCGCCGATTCCCGCCCCACGAACACCCCGGAGGACGCATGAACCCCACCCAGAAGATCATCAGCCTCGAGGCGGAGAACGTGATGCGCCTCCGCGCCGTGCGGCTGACTCCCAACGGCGACAGCGTCGTCATCGGCGGAGCCAACGGCGCCGGCAAAACGTCGGTCCTGGCGGCGATTCAGATGGCGCTCGGCGGCAAGAAGAACATGCCTGACGAGCCGCTCCGCAAGGGCGCCAAGCGGGCGCACATCATCGTCGAGACCGACGACTTCATCGTCACGCGGAAGTTCGGGCGGAAGGACTCCAGCAGCGTCGAGGTGAAGGCCAAGGACGGGACCGCCATCAAGGGCCCGCAGGCGCTCCTCGACAAGCTCTTCGGCTCGCTGACGTTCGACCCCTTCGCGTTCGAGCGCATGGGCGGGCGGGAACAGGCCGAGCTGCTTCGTCGGCTGGGGGGCCTCGACTTCACCGAGCAGAACGAGAAGCGCGAGCACGCGTTCACTTGTCGGACCGAGGTGGGCCGCGAGCTCCGTCGCCTCCGCGGGACGCTGGAGGGTAAGCCGCCCGTCGCCGGCGACGTTCCTGACGAGGAGGTCTCCGTCGCCAGCCTCGTCGACAAGCTGGAGGCCGCACGGGGGGTGAACGCCGAGAACCGGCGCATCCGCGAGGGCCTCGACGGCTTCCGCGCCTCGCACGCCGCTGCGGTGGAGCAGGAGGCCTCGGCGCTCGAGGCCTTCGAGGCCGCGCAGGCCGCCCTCGATCAGGCGAAGGCGCGGGTCGCCGACCTGGCCGACCGCGTGACCAGCGGTGAGGCGTACGTGAAGGACCTCAAGGACGTCGACACGGCCGACCTCGAAGCTGAGGTCGCCGGCGTTGAAGCCACGAACAAGCAGGTTCGGGCGAAGATCGAGCGCGCCGAGCTCGCCGAGAAGCTTGACCAGGTGGAGGCCGAGCACCGCCGTCTCCAGGTTGAGATCGACGACATCGACGAGGCCAAGGCGGAGGCGATCGCGTCTGCCGAGTACCCGGTCGACGGGCTCGAAGTCGACGAGGAGGGCGTGCGCCTCAACGGCGTTCCCTTCGAGCAGGGCTCGCAGGCTGAGCGGCTCCGGGCCTCGGTCGCGATCGGTGCGGCGATGAACCCGAAGCTGAAGGTGATGCTCGTCCGCGACGGCGCGCTCCTCGACAAGAACGGCATCAAGCTGCTCGCGAAGATCGCGGAGGAGACCGACACCCAGCTCATCGTCGAGGTGGTCGGCGAGCGCGAGGAGGTCACCGTCCTCATCTCCGATGGCGAGGTCGTCGAGGACCACCACGCTCAGCCCGAAGCCGAAGTCGCCGCCTGAGGAGGACGTCATGGATATCGAAACCGCCAACGACATCACCGAGCCCGAGCTTGAGCAGCAGCGGACCATCAAGGTCAGCGCGGCCGTGCGCTTGCTCGGCGTCTCGAGGACCACCGTCTACGAGTACATCAAGCGTGGGCAGCTCACGAAGCTGAAGCTGAAGGGAACCGACATGACCCGCCTCCGCCTCGCCGAGGTCCTCGACCTAATTGAGGTCGTTCATGGGTGACGAGCACCGTCCGACGAACACGAAGCTCTGGGCGAAGGCGATGGGTGAGGCGAGGGCGCTTCACCCCGACGACGCCAAGGCCCGACGTGCGGCAGCTGAGCGTGTCTACAACACGGCCGGTGGTGGTTGGGCGGTCTGGCTCCGGGTCCCGGCGACAGTGGCAGCAGCCGGCAAGCGCTTCTATGTGCGCTACCCCGAGAAACTGAAGACGGCGAAAGCGCGGAAGGAGTTCCGTTTCGACGTCTACGAAGATGAGCGGCGGAAGCGTCGAGGAATGTCGCCGTCTACGCCCAACCCGAAGCGCTGGACGGTCGGCGAGCTCGTCACCTGGTGGCTGGAGACGTACCTGAAGGCGAAGCCGTCGTACGCGAAGACCAAGCCCACCTGCGAGAAACACCTCATCAGGTCGCCGCTGGGGAAGCTGCCGGCCGACCAGATGGCCGCGGCCCACTTCGAGCGCTACCTCCAGCAACTCATCATCGAAGAGAAGCGGTCGAACACGACCCTCAACCGCATCCGCTCCTACGCCCACCGCGCGTACGCGCTCGCCATCAAGGCCGGGCACTTCCACTCAGCGAACCCGCTGGCGAAGGTCGAGCGCCGCCGCGAAGAGAAGCTTGATGTTCGTGTGCTCACGCCACGCGAGATGTCCTCGCTGCTCGCCGCCCTCGAGCCGCGGTGGCAAGGAATGTTCGCGGTCCTCGCTTTCGCCGGCCTGCGCCTCGGAGAGGTGTGCGGGCTGCGCAAAGAGGACGTCGACCTGACTGCGAAGTGCGTTCACGTGCGCCGCGGTGGCCCGGAGAAGACAACGACCAAAGGGAAACGGGCCCGCACGGTTTCATACATGAACCGCCTCCACCCCTACCTGTGCGCCGTCGTCGATGAAGCCGAGGGCCCTTGGCTCTTCACGACCCGCAACGGCGGCCCTCGCACCTCGATGCACCAGAGCGCACCGAACCAGGCGCTCAAGCGCGCTCTCCGTCGCTGCGGGTTGCCGGAGATTCGGGTCCACGACCTGCGCCACACCTTCGGCACCTGGCTCGCTGCATCGGGCGTGAACGACGCGCAGATCAAAGAGCTGATGGGCCACTCGTCGATGGCGATGGTCGAGCTCTACCGGCACCTCGCACAGACACACCTCACCACGGCGATCGAAGCACTCGACCGCTTCGCCGAGGTCTCCGAGGCAGCTGAGGAGGACCACGGCGCCGACGTCATCGACCTCGGCGCGCGGAGGGTCAAGTGAGCAACATCGAGTGGACGGACAAAACCTGGAATGTGGTTCGCGGCTGTCGTCCGGTGAGCCCAGGCTGCATCAACTGCTTCGCCAAGTACCAAGCTCGGCGCACCCACGGACCGGGCGGCGCCTACGAGAACCTGACCGTCCTCAACGAGGCCGGCGTCCAGTGGACCGGCGAGGCGCGGTTCATCCCGTCGAAGCTCGACGTGCCGCTCAGGCGGCGGAAGCCGACGACCTACTTCGTCAACTCGATGTCGGACCTCTTCCACGAAGACGTGAGCGACAAGCAGCTCGCGGCAGTGTTCGGGGTGATGGCGGCATGTCCTCACCACACGTTCCAGGTGCTCACAAAGCGAGCGGAGCGGATGCGTGATTGGCTTTCAGCCGACGGCCGGGCAAGTCACGTCGAGGGGATGAAGCACCTCGCGCTAGCGGGACGCATCGCCGAGTACTTTGCTGATGAGCGACGGGCGCCGATCTCCGGCTTCGATGGCTATCTGGTCAGCAGCCGTGGTCACGTCTTTTCAACGAGAGGCGCGGCCAGATGCCCCTGGTGCGGCGACGACGTCGGGGGTTCTGCGAGGCGCAAGTGGTGCTCATCCGAATGCAAGCAAAGAGCGCACTACGAACAGTCGAGGGGGCGATGGTCGGAGCCTGAGTCCGAACCTCGACTGATGTCCTACGACAGAGGCGAGATGGGACATTGCCGAGTCACACTCTACGACGACGCCGGTTGCGCAGGCCGACACCTCATCCACCGGCTCGTACTCGAAGCCTTCGACCGCGCTCCGCGCGATGGAGAGCAGGGGCGGCATCTCAACGGCAACCCGGAGAACAATGCTCTCTGGAACCTCAAATGGGGTTCGCAGTCGGACAACTGGGGCGACCGCAAGCGACATGGCAACGGCCGCTCGTGGTCGAAGCTGGGTGAAGCGCAGGTGAGGTCGATTCGACGCTTGCATCGCAAGGGGTGGACCGCCGCCGACATCGCCGAGCGGCACAGCATTTCCGACACCCAGGTGCTGAACATCGTCAAAGGCAGGCAGTGGGTCGAGCCGGAGGTCATGAAGTGGCCCCTCCCGCGAGTCTGGCTGGGCGTGTCGGTCGAGGATCAGCAGCGTGCCGACGAGCGCATCCCTCTCCTTATGCAGACCATGGCCTCGGTGCGGTTCCTCTCCGTTGAGCCGCTCCTCGAGGACGTCCGGCTGAACTGGCCGCTCAGTGCGGAGTGGAAGTGCGATCGCTGCTCACTCCTCACGTACACGAACGTGATCGATGTCTCCGCAGGCACTGTCGGCGTCGACACGCGACTCAAGCGCGTCGAGTGCATGAACGGGTGCGGTCTCATGCGCCAGGCGACTCCGCTGGACCATCTCAACTGGGTGATCGTTGGCGGCGAGAGCGGCCCCGGTGCCCGTCGGTTCGATGTGCGTTGGGCGCGCTCGATCGTTGAGCAGTGCAGGGCCGCGCGTGTGCCGTGCTTCGTGAAGCAGCTGGGCGCGGTGGTCGTCGATCGCAACGACGCCTTCCAGTTCGACGAGCCAGGCGAGGATGACCATTGGCCGCCAGATACCTGCGACCTGAACATCGAGCACAACATCAACGGCTACCGGGACGACCACCAAGGCGCCGACTGCCGGATCCATCTCGTCAACAAGAAGGGCGGCGACATGGACGAGTGGCCGGCCGACCTTCGCGTGCGTGAGATGCCCGAGGTGCGACGATGAAAGTGGGCTGCATTCAGGCTGCATCCCTCCGAGGCCCTCGTGTTGGCGAGGACCCCGGAGGTTCATTGTGTTGGCGGAGGAGGGGGGATTCGAACCCCCGATCGAGTTGCCCCGACTTCGGATTTCAAGTCCTACAGCACGGTTTCGGCCGCTCCTTGCAAACCCCGTTCGTCGTCGTCGAAGGACCAGCGGACCGAAGCGACTCGGATCAGCCCAAACGAGGCCCGAACGGGGGTGAACACCGAGAGCGGGCTGCATCTGGGCTGCACCCAGATCGCCGCCGCTACATCCAACCAGAAAGGAGCCCGCCATGCCGCGTCGGGGGTAAAGCCCCAGCGCTCAGGCTGCAGACCGAGCGTGCGCGTTCGACCAACAGACACGACAGCAGTCAAAAGAGCGGCACCGGCTCGGACGAGGTGCACCACCAATGCTGGATTGAACAAGGCAGAAACCCGCATTTCGGAGGCCGCCATGGGCGAGTGATCAGCCGCGCCGCACACGCGGCAGGTGCCCCCACCCCCGCACGTCGGGTGGTGGGGGTCATGTTCGGCGGGGCCTGGCGATGAGCGGCATCATCGTCGACAACTTCGCGGGTGGCGGCGGCGCCTCCGCCGGCATCGAGCAGGCGCTCGGAGTCAGCCCGGACTTCGCCATCAACCACGATGACCAGGCGCTGGCCATGCACCGGGCGAACCACCCGGCGACGCTCCACCTCTGCGAGAGCGTTTGGCGGGTCGACCCCCGCCGCCTCGCGGCCGGCCGCCGAGTCGAGCTGGCTTGGTTCAGCCCCGACTGCAAACACTTCAGCAAGGCCAAGGGAGGCAAGCCGGTCTCCTCGGGCGTGCGGGGCCTGGCCTGGGTCGTTACCCGCTGGGCCAAGGCCGTGCGGCCGCGGGTCATCATCCTTGAGAACGTCGAGGAGTTCCGGTCGTGGGGGCCGCTCACCATCGAGGGCAAGCCCTGCCCCAACCGGAAGGGTCAGACGTTCACGGCCTGGACCGACAAGCTGAGGCGGTACGGCTACAAGGTCGAGCATCGTGAGCTCCGCGCCTGCGACTACGGCGCGCCGACCATCCGCAAGCGCCTCTTCGTCATCGCCCGGTGCGACGGCGAGCCGATCGTCTGGCCCGAGCCCACACACGGCCCTGGGCTGATCCCCCACCGAACGGCTGCCGAGTGCATCGATTGGTCGGTGCCGGCCCCCTCCATCTTTGAGCGCAAGAGGCCTCTGGCGGACGCGACCTGCCGCCGCATCGCGCGCGGCATCTTCAAGTTCTGCATCGACGCGCCCGACCCGTTCATTCTGCCGGTGACCCACCCGGGCGACGAGCGGGTCCACGACATCGCAGAGCCCATGCGCACGGTGACCGGTGCCAACCGTGGCGAGCTCGCGCTCTGCCAGCCTTCACTCATCCAGACGAGCTACGGCGAACGGAAGGGGCAGGACCCGCGCGTGCTCGAGCTCCATGCCCCGCTAGGCACGATCGTCGCTGGCGGAGTGAAGCACAGCCTCGTGCAGGCGTTTCTCGCGAAGCACTACACCGGTGTGACTGGCGTTCCGATGACCGGCCAGGTCGGGGCGGTGACGACGTGGGACCACCATTCGCTGGTCACCAGCCACCTCACCAAGTTCTACGGCACATCGAAAGACGGTGCTCCTCTGACCGAGCCGATGCCGACGGTCACGGCCAATGGAAAGGGCGGCGGGCACCTCGCCGAGGTTCGCGCGTTCCTCCTCAAATACTACGGCCAGGGAACCGGTCAGCGGATCGACCGTCCTGCGGGCACGGTGACGACCCGCGACCGCTTCGGCTTGGTGACGGTCCACGGCGTCGACTACGCGATCGTCGACATCGGCATGAGGATGCTCACGCCTCGTGAGCTGTTCCGCGCACAAGGCTTCCCCGACTCCTACGTCGTCGACCCACAGTTCAACGGCAAGCCGCTCACGAAGACCGCCCAAATCAAGATGGTCGGCAACAGCGTCTGCCCGCCCATCGCCACAGCGCTCGTGCGCGCCAACGTCAACCTCTCGCGACCCCAGATCGAAATGAACTGGAGCGCAGCATGAGGAAGCCGACCGCTGCTCAGATCCTTAGCGTTGGCGGCACGCTGTCCGCGCTCGTGGTCATGGTCTCTGGGCTGGCTGAGTGGAGCCGCGGCATTGGCCTCGGCGCCGGCGTGATGCTCTTCGCCAACGTCCTCGCCTTCTGGAGGGACGCATGACCCTCGACGAACTCCGCAAAGCCAACGAGCGGCGCCAGGCTGAATGGCCCGGCGTTGAGGACGGCGAGAAGCCTGGGCTGCTGTTCCGCTCCAACGAGATGTGCGGCGAGGCCGGCGAGGTCGCGAACGTCGTCAAGAAGCTGGTCCGCGAACAGATGGGCTGGGGCGGCTCACGCTCCACCAAAGAAGCGCTCGCGGACGAGCTTGGCGACCTCCTCATCTGCGCCGACCTGCTCGCCGCCGCTGCAGGCATTGACCTAGACGAGGCTGTCGCCGGGAAGTTCAACAAGACGAGCGAGGCGATGGGCCTCGAAACGAAGCTGCCCACCGAGCCCAGCGACGACGCGGGCGGTGCCTCATGAGCTTCGTCGCTCGGAACCACCCGCAGCAGACGGCCAAGCATGGAGCTCGCGAGACGGTCGATGACCGCCGCACGCCGGATGACCTGTTCGCCGAATGCTGCGCGCTGGCTGGCATTTACCATTTCGACTTAGACCCGTGTGCACGCGACGAATCGACCCGCGGACGAGGTTGGTACACCCTCGACGAGGACGGACTCAGCAAACCGTGGTCCGGAAACGTCTGGCTGAACCCGCCCTACTCGGCGCTCCCTGCATGGATGGAGAAGGTCGACGAAGAGCGGGCGCGCTGCCGTAACATCGTCTGCCTTCTGCCGGCCAACCGAACCGAGCAGGGCTGGTGGCACGACTTCATTGAGGAGCACGCCCGGGCCGGCACCTACCGCGTGTTCAACCTGAAGGGCCGCCGTCGCTTCGACCGGCCTGGCTGGACCAAGACGAAGAAGGGCGACCGCCCTCCGTTCGGCATGGTGCTCGTCGTCATCCCGGGCTGTGCCTCATCACCCTCCACACTCAACACACCCCCGCAACGTCGGCGAGCGGGCCCAGCCTGACAACACCAATCGCCACCGGCCTTCGGCCCCACGGCACGAACCATTGGGACGGCCCCTGCGTGTGCCTTGAATGCTCACACGACTGGGCCTGGCCCGTCACCGAGGCCTGGCGTGGGCGCACCGAGCGTGACGACCGGCGGCCCTGGCACGAGCTGCTGACAGACCTCACGGTTCGGCTCGGAGTCATCGCCGTCGAGGTGACCATTCGGCGCGGGGGTGCGCGATGAAGACCCCCGAAGAACTGACCGACGTCCTGCTGACGACGCTGAAGGCCGCGCCCGACGACCGAACACCCGCCTTCCTCTGCATCATGGTCGAGAAGTTCATCGCCGACGTCCAGGCCGGAGCCTTGTCGGCCGGCAAGAAGGCCGGTGCAGCCGCGGAGCGG
>JAJCZP010000287.1 GCA_029262315.1 Deltaproteobacteria bacterium
TCGTTCGCCGGGTTGCCGCCTGTTGCCAGTCGCAACATTTCCAGCCGGTGATTGGCGGACGCGGGGTGGTCGGACGTCTTGTGCGGCGACAGGTGAGTGGGGATCCAAAGCGTCATGTCCAGCGACAATTTTTGTCGTGCCTGGTCTGCAAGGTCCAAGTGCCCAAAATGCACCGGATCGAAACTGCCTCCCAGGACGGCGTATTTTTTGGTGCGCGGCGTATTCATCTTCGGCCTGATTTTAATCGCCAGTTTTTCAATGGCAATTCGTTAAAATATTTTTTGCTCAGGACTCGGTTTACCATTGTTCCGTGTATATATGGACTCGTAAGTTCAAGAAAAAATCAATAAAAACCCGGCTCATGAATTTCGGCATGGAATTTGCCTTGCATAGTATTAGCTTCTGCGGGGAGTGTAAATCTTAATCAACGTTGTAAGGAAGCTTTCCGAGTCCATTAACACATGGACCCTGCCACCGCGTGGTTATATTAACACCAGAGTGGGGACAAATTTTGTCAGTCTGTTCTGACCATTTTCGTCGGTTTTCTCTGTTTTGCGGGCCGCTCCCGGCAAAGAAGAAAATCATAACAAAGCAACTCATTATTTATTAATAGGTTGGCGGGGTTAACGGGTATGGGTTTTAGTTTTGGCGCCCAGTTTGCTTAAAGTAGAGCAGAGACGAATTGATTATTTTTAATAAAGGAGAAGAGAAATGTTAAAAAAGCTTTCGATCAAAAATGAAAAGGGTTTTACCTTGATCGAACTGCTGATCGTTATCGCCATCATCGGTATTCTGGCGGCTATCGCGATTCCGCAGTTCAACCAATACAAATCCCGGGCCTATGATTCAGACGCCAAGGCCAACCTGCACAACCTGTATCTTGCCTGCAAAGCTTATTGGGCTGACCAGGGTTCCGCAGTAGCTTGCGGCTTGGCCGAGGCAAAGGGAACCTCTTACGGTTACGTTCAATCCAGTAAGGTCGACGTGACCGCCGCTGCGACGACTGAAACAGTATTTGCCGCTACAGCGAGCCACCAGTCCAGCACCAAGGTGTTGGCTCTGGACTCTAACGGCAACATCACCTGATTGGTTTGACTTCGCCCTTTTCCATCTTCTTTTTAAAGAAGGTGGAAAAGGGTTTTCCTTTCCCTCCGTTTTGATGAACTCTGCCAAAAAAACTCCCGCTGTTTTTTTTTGTCCTGACTGCCTGGGGATTTTACCTTCTCTCTATTCCCCCCGGCGTCACCTACCAGGATTCCTCTGAGTTTATTACCACCGCCTTTACCTTGGGCATAGGCCATCCTGCGGGATTTCCAACCTATAATCTACTCGCCGGACTGTTCACGTTTTTGCCCTTTGGCTCCATCGCCTTCAAGGTCAATCTGTTCTCGGTGTTTTGCGCCTGCCTGACCCTGGCGGGATTTTATCTGGCGTCCCTAAAGTTGCTGGCCCTTTTTTTCGGCGAAAAGGAAACTCTGAACAAGGTTTTTGCGGCCCTGATCCCCGCCGGGTTCCTGGCCTATAGCCAGGTTTTTTGGCATCACGCGCTGATGGCGGAGGTGTACTCCCTGCACACCCTGTTCGCCTGTGCGCTGGTTTATCTCCTGCTGACTTGGAAACAACGCGACGATCTGCGTTATTTATTTGCAGCCTCTTTTATTTTTGGAATCAGCGCCGGCAACCACGCCACGATGGCTTTTTTCCTGCCGTCGATCCTGCTCTTGTTTTTTTGTTGGAACCGGGAGAAATCTGCGCTCCGGCTGTCGCTTTGCGCGCTGTTTTTCCTGGTCGGTTTTTCCGTCTACGCCTATCTTCCGATACGCTCTCTGGCCGAGCCTTCATTCGACTGGGGAAACACGGAAACTCTGGATGGATTCATTGGGCATATTACCGACCGGGAACGGGCGTATACCCATTTCGACGGTTTCCAGGATTCAGAACCTTTAGCCTGGCTGGCAACAAAGGGGTTTCTGAAGGAATTGTTCTCTCAACTATCTCCCGCCGTTTTGTTGGGCTTTTTTTTCGGCGGCTACTTGTGCTTTAAAAAAAGCCGCCCGTTCTTTTTCTTTTCCTTGTTGATCATCGTCGTCAGCGCCGCCTTTTTCGCTCGTTGGGAAAAGGAAAGCTACCCCTCCTACCTTATGGCCTTGTGGTTCACCAGCCTTGCGCTGTATTGGGTTTTTGAAAAACTGGCTAACCGTCGGCCTCCAGGCGCGGCGACAGGAAACGCTCTTCGGTCTGACGACGACCCTGGCTCGTCGACACGGCCCGTGCGCTGGAACCAATTGGTTGTTGTCGCTCTGTTCCTGATGATTGCCGCCTCGGCTTTTAAAAATTATTACCGGGTGGAAAAGTCCGGATATTATTTCGGGGAAAGCCTGACCAATAATATATTTCTTACCATTCCCGATCGCGCTCTTTTTGTCTCCGGCCTGTCCTGGTTCCGGTTTTTTTACGCCCAGGACGTGATGCGCCTGCGCGACGATATTGTCGGAATGAACGCTTACGCGCTTTTGTTGAAAAATCCTACGGAGATGGTCACCCCCCGGCGCTTTCCCAGCCTGGATCTGCCCGATCCGAAAATAGTCGACGTCGAGTTCATGGAAAGCGTTTCCGATTACACGCAGGAACTCCTCGACCGCAATTTCGACCGCTATCCCATTGTATTGGAATTGGACCCCGTTCTTTTCGAGCGTTCCAAAATGGTCCAGAACCTGTCGCCTTACAAAAATGTTCTGGTTCGGTATCATATGGAACCGGTCCACCCTCCCGCCTCAGAGACGAAAAGAGTTTTGGACGAATTTATGGCTATTCTATCCGAGGAAAGAAAGAAGCCAGGATACACAAGGGATCTCAACCGATCCATCATGTTTGCCCACCTGATCAATAGTTTTCATTTTTATTTTCACGACCGCAGTTTCCTCGCCGAAGAGAGAATCGTTCTGGGCATGATGCGCGAATTCCTGAAAATCGACGGACCGGAACAATTCTTTAATGAAATTGAAAACCGGGCGCTGGACGGCAAAATCGCCGACGCCGAACAATATTTCCGGAAAATGAAAGACCAGTTTTCCGACCATTATTTCCGTTATCTGGCGGAAGGAATCCTGAACCGGGAGAAGGGAAATGCAAAAACCGCGCTTGAGAATTTTAAAAAAGCGGCGGCGATCGATCCGGAAAATTACCAACCCCGGCTGGAGTCGGCGATGGCCTGGAATCGGTTGGGCGACTTTGAACAAGCCCGATCAGAATGGCGCGCCGCCCTCGATCGGATGAAAAACTTGCGCCAATGGGGCGCGATCCAGAGGACCCGGGAAGCTCTGGGACTTGAGGAATAACGGTTCAACTGACAGTCCAGGAAGTTTTATTGCCAGCCAGAATCAACAGCA
>JAJCZP010000288.1 GCA_029262315.1 Deltaproteobacteria bacterium
GGCGTCGCCGTCACTGTCGGCGTGGCCGTTACCGTCGGCGTAGCTGTCGTCGTCGGCGTCGCTGTCACTGTCGGCGTGGCCGTGACCGTCGGCGTCGCCGTGACCGTCGGCGTCGCCGTCACTGTCGGCGTGACCGTTACCGTCGGCGTAGCTGTCGTCGTCGGCGTCGCTGTCACCGTCGGCGTGGGCGTGGGCGTCGGCGTAGCTGTCGTCGTCGGCGTCGCCGTTACCGTCGGCGTGACCGTTACCGTCGGCGTCGCTGTCACCGTCGGCGTCACGGTCACCGTCGGCGTGGGCGTGGGCGTCGCGACGAGGGTCGCGGTAGCCGTCACTGTCGGGACAACCGTGACGGTGGCCGTCGCGGTAGGCGTAACCGTGGGCACCGGAGTGACCGTAGCGGTCACGGTTGGGATAGCCGTTGGCAGAGGTGTCGCGGTCGCGGTGGGTACCGCCGTCATGGTCGCGGTAGCGGTCGCCGTCACTGTCGGCGTCGGGGTAACCGTCGGGGTAGCCGTCGTGGTCGGCGTGGCGCACGCGTAGCCGTCGCAAGACGTGTTGCAGCAGGGCTCGATCGCCGGGTCACAGATCTCTCCCAGCTGGAGGGTCCCGTCGCCGCACACGGGACAGTTCGGAAAGATGGCGTCATTCGAAGACGGGAAATCCGTGCGTCCAGGCGCGAATACCACCCCGGAGCTCACGATCGGCAGCACACCTGTGGGATAGGTCAGGGTTACGGATCCTGCGGGACCGGCGAGCAACTGCGAATCCACACCCAGCTGCATCGGGTGCCGCGAGACGAGACTGATATCGGCGCCTCCAGGAATCCCTCCGGTGCTCGTGCCACCGCGACCGTCGATCTTCGCGTTCTCCTCGACGACGATCGTACAGGCCTCGAAGTCGAGGCTTGGGCTCCCGTTACTGGTGGAACCGCTTTGGGCCACAACGCTCCGCGCGACTGTCAGCGTCCCGTTCGCGCCCGACCCGGCGAACGCCTCCAACAATCCGCCATCACCGTCGGCATCTGTGGCGTCGAGCGTCACGATACCGTCGAGCAGAATATCGCCCCCAGCATCCACCGAGAAATCGCCGCCGCTGCTCTTGCCACTCAGATCGACGTCGGCAGTGACCGTGAGGTTACCGCCAGCGCTCGCGGTGAACTCCCCGCCATTGCTGTCGAGCGACCCGCCGCGCGCTGAGATCACGCCTGCGATTTCGATGTCGCCGTCGAGGGCGGTCACCCGATGCGGCTGCAAGTCGGTGGAGTCGAGCGTGACGACACCGCCGAAACCGTCCCAACCCGTCGCCGCATCCACGCGAGCCGAGACGCCCGAACCGAAGAAGCGAATTGGCCCGAGTGTCGTGATGTCGATCTCGCCGCCATCGCCACCGAACTCGTCGAACTCGCTCCCCTGAAGTTTCAGCGTCGCGCCGATGACGTCGACGCCGCCACCCGGAACCAAATCGCCGGGGCCATCGTCGCCGGCCTCGAGGACGATCGCCCCACCAAAACCACCGCCGCCGCGGCTGCTGCCGTCAATCTGCTTGGTAATGGTAATGTTGTCGCCGGCCGTCACCTCGAGCGATCCGCCATCACCGCCCCCGCCGGTCATGTCGATGGCCCGATTTAGCGCCACGTCCCGTGCCGCTTCGATCGTCATCGAGCCGCCCGTGGCTTGATTCGCGCCGCGCAGTGACGTGTCGCCGCCAACCGTCACGCTACCGGCCGTCGAGATCAGGTCGAGCGTTCCGCCGTCGGCAAAGCGTTCCCCTTCGTCCAAGAAGCTGCTGATCCCGTTGCCGACTATGGTCGAGCCGTTGATGGTCTCGAGGTCGCCCACGGCCTCGAGGAGGATCGTTCCGGCGCCGTCACCAGTCACGTCGATCACCCCGTCGTGGCTGATCGATCCCGTACTGACGATCGACACGAAACCGCCGTTGATGATGAAGCCCGTGGGCTTGACGAAGTCACCGTGGGCTTTGAGCTTGCCTCTATCGGTGATCGTCGTGTCGCCGACGTTGATGAACTTGAGTTGGCCGTTGAGGCCGCCCCCACGGCCGGTCGTCTCAATCGCGCGATCGATCAGCAGTGCCCGGCCCCCGAGGTCGAAGGTGCAGGGCACCCCGTCGGGAATGTCGATGCTCGTACTGACCTCGACGAGCGTCGCCGTGCACGGACCGCTCGGCGCCGCGCAGAGCACGTCAGTCGTGTTGACGATCGGATCGAGGCCGCACGCCCGCGTGACCGCACCTGCGTCCTCACCCGTCAGGGCGAGGACGATCGCGAGCAGGATCGCGCTTGGTATGAGCTTCGCCATCGAGCCTCCCGGTGGGGCGAAGAGACCGGCACCCCCACCAGCCGACACAACAGCAAGAAGCTTGCCTGCTCACTCCAAACAGCTCGCTCCCGCCAAGCCTTTGCAAACGCTCGATAGTTCGCATCCCTGCGGGCGCCGCGCCGCCTATGTGAGGCCGTGCAGTTGCGCGAGAGTCGCGACTGCCTGCGCATAACTACAATCTCACCTGTAGAAGCTACATGGCGTGGCAATGGCGGAGCGAAGGATGGCGGCGCCGCGGCGCATCCCCTATGGTGCCCTCCACGATGAGCACCGCAGACACATTCCTTGCACGCTGGCACCCGATCGTACGCAACAAAGACTTGGCCGCGCTCGCCACGATCCTTGCCGACGACATCAGCATGGGCGCCCCTCCCTATTGGTCCAAGCTCGAGGGGAAGGACCTGGTCGCGCACCTCCTGGGCCTCATCGTCAGCACCATCGAAGACTTCACCTACCATCGGCAGTGGGTTGCGGGCGCTGAGATCGCGCTGGAGTTCACAGGCCACGTCGGCGACCATCAGCTACAAGGCATCGACCTGATTACGCTCGACGCGAGCGGCAAGATCTGCAACCTCGACGTATTGATCCGCCCGATCAACTCGCTGTTGGCGCTACGAGACATCGTCGCACCAAAGATGACGAGCTACCTCGGAGGCTGACCCCGACGAGGGTCGGCGCAGCCAGGTCCAGCCAGGTCCAGCTTGGTTCAGCTTGGGGCGGCGGAACGACTTGCCGCGGGCGTGGATCGGGTGCGAGGCTTCCTGGTGGTGGTCTTGGTGCGGCGGCGCCGCTTGCGCGGTGGCGCGGCGATCGGCGCCCAGAAGGTCGAGGGCCGTTTGCCGCGTCCCCGGCAGATGTCGCAGAGCTTGCACGGCTCGCCGTCCATCTCGCCGAAGTACCGGCGTAGGAACACGGCACGGCATTCCTTGCTCTCGGCGTAGTCGGACACAGTCTCCAGGCGACGACCGTCCTGTGTGCGAAGATTCGCGAAGCGCACGGCGAGTTGCGAAGCTTCCTGTTCGAAGTCCTCGACCGCGGTCGTGATCGAGACGGTACGATCCTCGACCCGTACGAGGTTCGCCTCTTCCATGATGGCGAGCAACGCCCCCGAGATACGCGGACCAAGGCCCGCGGATATCGCCAGCGCCTCGGTCGTCGGCGTGCGTCCCTCGCCGGCCCAGGCCGCGAGCGCCGCGGCGAGCTTGCTCAGCTGATCGGGACGGATCCGGCTCGAGTTCAGCAACGCCTCGTGGATGTTTCGATCTTCCGGGTCGTGCAGCAAAATGCAGTCGGCCCGCCGTCCGTCGCGCCCGGCGCGCCCCGCCTCCTGCACGTACTGCTCGAGCGATGCGGGCGACTGGTAGTGAATGATGTAGCGAATGTCAGGCTTGTCGATGCCGAGACCGAACGCGCTCGTGGCGAGCATGACCGTCCGACGACCATGCTTCATGTACCATTCTTGCTCGCGGGCTCGATCCCCTGCCCCCATGCGGCCGTGGTAGCGGTGCGCCGGAATCCCGAAGCGCTTCAGGCCGCCCCAGAGAATGTCGACCTCACGGGTCGTCGCGCAGTACACGATGCCGGGACGACGCAGCCGGCGAACGAAGCGTATCAGCGCCCGCAGACGCGAATCACCCTGACACTCGAGCGCCTCGAAGGCGAGGTTCGCACGGTGCGGAGACCCGGCGACGACATCGGGCTCTTTGAGACCGAGATAGCGGAGGATGTCCTCGCGCACTTTCTCGGTAGCGGTGGCCGTCAGCGCCAACACCGGCGGGCGTCCCAAGCGACGGATATTCTCTCCGAGGCGAAGATACGCAGGCCGGAAATCGTGACCCCATTCTGAAATACAGTGGGCCTCGTCGACCGCGGCCATGCTGATTCCCGACGCGGCGAGCGCCTCGGTACCGTCGACCGACCCGAACGTCTCGGGCGTCGTCATGACGAGCAACGAGCCGCCAGCAGCAATACGCTCGAGCGCGGCCTTGCGCGCGCGCCCCCGGACGGTGCCGTCGAGCCGCACGACCGGAACATCCCAGCCGAGCAGCTTCTCGTACTGATCCTGGAGCAGCGCGAGCAATGGCGAAATGACGACCGTCGGTTTGGGCAGCACCATCGACGGGATCTGGTAACAGGCCGACTTTCCGAAGCCCGTCGGGAGCACCACCAACGCGTCACGACCCGCCGCGATGCTGGCCAGGACCTTCTGCTGCTCGGGGTAGAGCCGCTTCAGCCCGATGCGAGCCGCGGCCGCCATGATCTCGCTCGACGGTTGTGTGCGCGGGCCGCGTCCAGCGCGCCGACCCCGCCGTCGACGACGGCGCCGCTTGTCGCCGCCCTCGCCCTTCTTGCCGTCGGCCCGCTTGGGCTCGCTCTTTCGAGGCTGACTGTTCTCGCTCAAAACCGTTTCTCGCTCACTCGACTCCGTGCTCGTTCGGATGCGCGACGACGCCCGCACTCGGGTACGCGCCCGCGAAGGCACGTCGCCCCTCCGCGCACAGCCCGTGGCCCGGACGTTGCTGCACGTGCCACACGACCTCAGCCCCCAAAATGTCACACCGAGAGGAGCGGTGGCTTCGCAAGACGCTACCGCAGAAACGCTCCACCACCAGTGGTACTGCCGGCACCCGACAGCTCGGTGAGGAGGGGGCGTAGGCACCTTCTTAGCCTGGTTCGCCTCCCATGGCCACCCGCGAGCTGAGATCTTTTCGAAGCCCGATTCGGCCACCCAACGCCAGCGTTCGGCGCGTCAAGCCTGAGCGTCCCCGCGCCCGGGCCTCAATCGCGCAGCAACGCCCCCGTGTCGCCGGCGGAGAACGCGAGCATGCGCTCAATCGGCTTCAGCGCGCGGGCGCGGAGCTCAGGCGAGACCTCCAGCGCCGGCTCGAGATCACGCAAACAGAGATAGAGCTTTTCCAGCGTGTTGAGACGCATGTGCGGACACTCGTTGCAGGCGCAATTCCCCTGAGCTGGCGCGGGAATGAGGAGTTTTCCCGGCGCCCGCTTCTCCATCTGATGGATGACACCCGGCTCGGTGGCGACTATGAACTCGCGGCAATCCGAGGTGACGACATGCTCGATCAGCGCCGATGTCGACCCTACGAACGCCGCCTGCGACAACACCGGATCATCGCACTCTGGATGCGCGATGATCTCGGCTGCCGGATGCTCCGTCGCGAGCTTGGCGATCTCCTGCGCCGAAAAAATCTCGTGCACGATACACGTCCCCGGCCAAAAGACGATGTCGTCCCGACCGCTTTGCTTCATCACCCACCGCGCCAGATAGCGATCGGGCGCGAAGAGAATCTTCTGCTCCCGGGGCAACGCTTGTACGATCTTGGCCGCGTTGGACGACGTACAGATGACATCGGAGAGGGCTTTCACCTCAGCCGAGCTGTTCACATAGCTGATCACGTAGTGATCGGGATACTTCGCCACGAACGCCGCAAACTGGTCCGCGGGACACCCATCGGCAAGCGAGCACCCGGCCCGCATGTCCGGCACTACGACGGTGGAGTCGGGACTCAAGATCTTCGCCGTTTCGGCCATGAAGTGCACTCCGGCGAAGGCGATGACCGGCTTTTGCACCTTCGCTGCCGCCTGCGCCAGCGCCAGGCTGTCCCCCACGACATCGGCCAGGTCCTGGATCTCGGATTCTTGATAGTAGTGCGCGAGCAGAATCGCATCGCGCTCCTCGCGAAGGCGTGCGATCTCTTCGAACAGATCGAGCCGCGCATCGATCGCCGCCACGCGCCGATCGAGTCGTGGATCGGGTATATGCGCCAACTCCGCCATCAGGACCCGGAACCCCTCTTAGACGGCCATCCGGGATGACGCCAGCGTTGACCTATGCGGCGGATTCCCGACTCGAACGCCCACGCAGACCCCATGCGACCGACGTGCGCCCTGCCGAGGCGTACGCGGGAATGGGCCCCTTTGCCGCACCGCGGCATCAGAAACCCCGCGAATTCAACTTGACCACTCTCATCAATCTATTCAATTCTACTCAGAACATCTGCTTGGTGCCGTGCCGTAGCCGCCTGATCCAGGCCAGAGCCTTTCAAGGAGGAGAGCCATGACTCTCAGGGGATTTCTCAGTTCTGCAGTGGCAGTGTCCATTGCATTCGCGGTTGCCGCACCCGCGCTACACGCGCAGGTCATCGGCAACAAGGATCAGCGCAAGTGCCTCGAGACCATCGCCAAGAGCGGTGCGAAGTTCGTGAGCGCGCGCATGAAAGAGCTCAGCAAGTGCGCGGACGCCAACCTCAAGGCCACCGGCGGTTGCGATACCGCGAAACGCAACGCCAAGCTCGATAAAGCCGAAACGAAGTTGAAGGCCGGCATCGACAAGAAGTGCGGCGACGCCAGCAAGTTCCCCTCGCCCGATCTGACCCTGCAGCTGATGGGATTCCCCGGAAAGTGTCAGGACACGACCGGCGCCCCGTTCACCAACGATGATCTCGAAATCTGCATCTTCGAGACCCACCGCGACATCGCGGACGCGCTCATCGACGCGCAATACGGCGCGAACGCGTTAGATACCGCGCTGTCGTTTGAGGATCAGGGCAACGACGCCGCCACCGCGAAGGTTCTCGGCAAGTGCCAGAAAGAGATCTCCAAAAACGCGCAGAAGTTCGTGAAGACAATCTTGAAAGAGGTCCAGAAGTGTCGGAACGGCCTCCAGGCCGGCAAGACCTCCGGCTTCCTGCCTGAGAACTGCGCCGACAACGCGGTCGAGCCAAAGCCAAAGGAAAAGATCGACAAGACCGAGACCAAGATGCGCGACAAGATCATGGGCAAGTGCTCGGATGCCAGCATCGCACTCATGGACGTCTGCGGTGGGCTCGCGACCGAGCCGTTGGCCACCGACTGCATCGTCGACACGCATCGTGATGCCTGCGACAACCCCGACCCCGGCGACCCTGCCGATCTCGTCGACATCGAATACCGCGGGCGGGGAACCTGCGGCGACAACATCACGAACGATGGTGGGGGAACCAACCTTGGCAACTTCGTGGTTGCACTCGCCGCCGAGGAGTGTGACGGCACTGACGATACGGCCTGCCCCGGTCAGTGCGGCACGCCGGTGAGCAATTTCCCGTGCCTCTGCCTGACGACCCCGCGCATGCGCGTTGTCGAGAAGGGCACGATCAACGGCGACAACGGGTGGAACGGTGTCGCCCACGATCAGGCGATCGTCGAAGGCGCCGGACACATCGTCGACCTCTACGACTGCGACGGCCCTGGCGGACCAGACACGATCTGCACCGTCGGCCCGAGTTGCGCCCTGGCCCCGAACGGACCGTGCGTCAGCGACGCCGACTGTCTCGGCGGCGGGAACGTCTGCCGCAAGACCTCTGTCGCGACGGGTCCGCATTGCAACGAGGACGTCCAGACACCGTGCTCCACCAAGGCGGACTGCCCTGGCCTGACGGACTTCTGCCGGAAGACCCCAGCGAGCACGCCGATTCCGACATCCGCTGGTGGCGTTTCCACGTGTACGCTCAACCTTCTCGAGGAGGACATCGTCGGCACCGTGGACGTCGCGACCGGCGCCGGTTCGATACGCTTGCGTCAGATTGCCCTCACGCAAACGTTCGGGGCGGTCCAGTCGCAGCCGTGTCCGCGTTGTGGTGGCTTCTGCTCGAGCACCAACGTCGAGGCGGGATCGCGGACCCCATGCGATGACGACTCCGATTGCTCGGCCAGTGTCACCTGCGTGCTGGACAACATCTGCAGCTTCGGTCCGAACGCGGATCTCGGCTGTCGACCGGACATCCCGTTTGGCGGAACGCACCCCGTCTTCGGGACGACCAGCATCGATTGTCCGCCGAGCATCAATGGGGCATCCGAGCTCGACATCACTACCGACCCACGGACCACGGGCACGACGACTCTGCTTCCGTCGTTCCCGTGTAACGCTCCGGGCTTTGGCACCAAAGTCTGCATTGCTGGCGCCGACACCGGCAAGGGCTGCGGCGTCGACACCGATTGCAGTGGCGGCGGTGCCGGTAGCTGCGCCAACCAGTGCTTCTGCCCCGCAATCGGCGGTCTCGCCGAACAGCCGAACGCGTGCCTCTCGGCATGTCGGGGCGGCACAAACGAGTACACGGCGTGTACGGCCGATTCCGACTGCACAGGCGGCGGCTTCTGCCAGCCCGCGAGCTGTCGCCACGCCTTGGGCGTGTGCGTAGCGGGATCGAACCACGCCGGCGCGTGCGCAGCCGACTCCGACTGCCCGGACGGCAGTTGCGGAGACTTCGACTCCACGCAAGAAGGCTTCTGCCCCGGCGGACCATTCGACGGAGTTTGCGATCAGACCTCCTTCAAGCAGTGCTTCAGCGACCTCGACTGCCGACCCTCGTCGGTCGGAGGCAGCTGCGAGTTCTGTCAGGAGACCGAGCTCTGCGTCACCCGCCCGCGGCAGTGCTTCGTCAACGAGGGCATCTCGCGCTCGGGTTCGGCAGGACTGCCGACGCGGACGCGCGCCTCGGCCTTCTGCATTCCCGCGGCCTCCATTTCCGCCGTGAACAGTGGCGGTGGCTTCCCCGGTCCGGGACCGACCGAGGGTGAAGAGGACGTCTTCTTCACCGGCTTCTAACCATCCTTGCATCCGCGGCCTGCCGCGGAATGATTCCAACCCCCGGCGCTCCATGTGGAGCGCCGGGGGACCTCACGCAGCGCGTCATCCGCACCGCACATCCACGCATAAATTCCTTGACCCTCTAGCCGTGGGCCTCTAGCCTCGCGTCTGAATGGGCGATCGTCTTTGCGTCGCACTACCGTGCCGAAATCCGCGACCTGATCGAGCCCGCGAGCAGCCTAGGAGGAAAGCCATGGAGGGACTGGTGAGAACTCATCGGATCGCAGTTGCCGCCGCGCTGGCATTTGCCATCGCCGTGCCGAACGCGCACGCCCAATTGAACAAGGAGCAGGAGAAGTGCCTGCAGACCGTGGCCAAGTCCGGCGCGAAGTACGTGAAGGCGCACATGAAAGAACGCTCGAAGTGTGCCGACAAGAATCTCAAGACCACGGGCGGATGCGACCTGATCAAGCGCGGTGAGAAGCTCGCAAAGGCCGAAACGAAGCTCCGTTCCGGTATCGACAAGAAGTGCGGCGTTGCGACGTTCACGAGCGATAGCCTCCTGATCATCGGCTACCCCGGCAAGTGCGCCGACGGCACTGGCGGTCAGTTCACCGCTCTCGATCTCGAGACCTGCATCTTCGAGACCCATCGCGACATCGCCGAAGCACTGATCGCCCTGGAGTACGGGAGCAATGCCGGTGACGGAGTTTCCGATTTCGCCACCCAAGCCGGCGACCCGGCCCAAGGAAAACTCCTGGTCTCGTGCCAGAAAGAGATCGCCAAGAACTCCCAGAAGATCACTACGACGGTCCTGAAAGAGATCTCGAAGTGTCGGAACTCGCTCCTCGCCGGGAAGACCTCGGGATTCGCTCCAGTCGATTGCGGCGACAATCCGATCGAACCGAAACCGAAAGAGAAGATCGACAAGACAGAGACCAAGGCCCGCGACAAGATCCTCGGGAAGTGCACGGACGCAGAGCTCGCCCAACTCGATGCCTGCGACACGGGAAGCGGACCCATCCTCACGGCCACTCCGGCGGTCGATTGCCTCATCCAGGAGCATCACGACGCCGCCGACAACCCGGACCAGGGGGACGGGGTCGATCTGATCGACATCGAGTACGCCCAAGCGGCGCTGTGTGGCGATAACATCACCAACGATGCACTCGCGTCGGTCGGGCGGGTCGGAAACTTCGTGCTCGGCGATCCGCCGGAGGAGTGCGACGGCACCGATGACACCGCCTGCCCTGGCCAGTGCGGCGCGCCAGGAACCTCATTCGAATGCCAATGCCTGACAACGCCGCGATTACGCGTCTTCGAGCATGACAACGGGGATCTCGACAACGGCTGGACGGGAATCTCGCACGATCAAACCGCGGTCATCACTGGCAGCGGCTACACCGTCGCCCTGCGCGATTGCGACGGCCCTGGCGGACCAGACACCGTGTGCACCGTCGGCCCGAGCTGCGCCCTTGCCCCCAACGGACCGTGCGTCAGTGACGCCAACTGCGTGGGCGGCGGCAACTTCTGCCGCAAGCTCGACACGGCGCAGGGCCCGCATTGTAACGGCACGATTCAAACGCCGTGCGTCAACCATGCCGGCTGCCCGAGCGACAGCTTCTGTCGGAAGACGCTCACGAGCACACCCCGGGGCGCCACTGCTGGCGGTACCGCCGTCTGCAACGTCGACATCTTCAGCGAAGACGTCGTCGGAACACACGATCTCGCGACGGGCGCGGGGGCCCTCCGCCTGCGGCGGGACTCGCTGACGTTCTTTGGCGGTGGCACGCTCGATCAGCCGTGCCCGGTCTGCGGCGGGTTCTGTAACGCACCTCCTTCATCGGGCGTCGGAATGCGCCGACGCTGCGCCGCCGATGCGGACTGCTTCGGGGTTCCCGACGTTGGTCAGCCCGGGACGTGCGTGACCGCGAACATTTGTAGTTGGGGCGCCAACGTCGACCAACCCTGCCGCCCCGATCCACCGCATGGCGGCGCCTCCATCTTCTTCGGGACGACCAGTGTCGACTGCCAGCCGATCTCGGGCAACGACATCTCGGGCGGCGGCCTCGACATCCTGACCAACCCGGCGGTGACAGGCACGACGACCCTGCTCCCGAGCTTTACGTGCACGGCGCCGGGCTTTGGCGGCAACGCCTGCAGAGCCGGCACCAACACCGGCCAGCTCTGCGCCGCGGACTCCGAGTGCATTGGCGGCGGTGCCGGTAGCTGCACAGGACAGTGCTTCTGCCCGACCGGCCCGCCGAGCACGCCGCAAGCTCCGAACGCGTGCCATAGCGCGTGCGTCGGTGGCGCCAACGACTCCCTCATTTGCACGGGGGATCCGCAATGCCCCGGCGGCTTCTGCCACTTCGGCGATTGCCGTGCGTCGACCAACCCCGATGTCTGCGTCGGCGGGACCAATAACGCCGCCGCGTGCGGCGCCGAATCCGATTGCCCCGGTGGGCAATGCGGGGACTTCACGTCTACCCAGGAGGGATTCTGCGCCTCCGGCCCGATCGATCAACTCTGTAGCGTTTCGAACTATCGGCAGTGCTTCAACGATCTGCAGTGCCGCCCGTCATCGGTCGGAGGATCGTGCGAAGCCTGCGGTGAGACCGAAACCTGCGTCGCGTCGGTCCGGCAGTGCTTCGTCAATAGCGGGATCACTCGCCAAGGCACCCCGGGCCCGGTCAATCGATCGACAGCGGGAATCTTCTGCATCCCGGGCACTGGCAACAACGCAATCGACGGTGTCGGAGGCTTCACGGGCCCAGGAACCTCGGTGCAGCCGATGACGCTCTCGATTACCGGGTTCTAGAAACGGATTCAGCGTAACAGGCGGCCGGCACTCCCAACGGGGTGCCGGCCGTTGTCGTTTCCGATCTAGCCGAACACGCTCTGCGCGACGATCGCCGCCGCGAGGGCGATCCGGTACCAGCCGAACAGACGGAGATCGTTGGTCCGGACGTAGCGGAGTAGCGCCGAGATCGCGGCGAGCGAAACGACGAACGAAACCCCGAGCCCCGTTGCGAAGACGGCGGTGTCGGCGGCCGCGAGGTGGTCGCGACTCTCCCAGAGCGCGAACAGCGATGCCGCGCCCAGGGTCGGGATCGCAAGAAAGAACGAGAACTCGAGCGCGGCGGTACGGGACAGGCCGACGGCGAGGCCACCGAGGATCGTCGCCCCCGAGCGAGAGATACCGGGCCAGAGTGCCGCGACCTGCGCCACGCCGATCAAGAAAGCCTGGCGCCAGCTGACGCCTTCGAGGGCCTCGGTGTCGACACGTCGCGTGCCGGGGCCGTCGACGATCAAGAACGCGATTCCGCCCACGGCAAGGGCGACCGCGATCGGGAGGGGGGCGAAAAGAACGGCGACGATCCAATCGTGGAACGCCAACCCGACGACGGCGGCCGGGAGAAACGCCAGGGCGATCTTAGCGACGAAAGCACGGGCGCCTTCGTCGCTCGCGACGGACCCCGCGAGCGCCAGGAGGCGTACTCTATAGAACCACAGCAGGGCCAGGACGCCGCCCAGTTGGATGAACACGTTGAAGGCCGCGGCTTTGGCCTCGGGGAACGCCAGCCAGTGGCCGGCCAGAACCAGATGTCCGGTCGACGAGACAGGCACGAACTCGGTCGTGCCCTCGACGATCCCGAGGATCACGGCCACGAGCAAGAGCCAACCGCCGCTCACCGGTGTCCCCGCATCCGCTCGGAAATAGCACATCGTCCGGCGGCCGTAGAGATGCCAATCACGGGCATGCTGCCTGCTTTTTCATCAGTGCTCATTCCGAACGCACGTGTGGTGAGCGCCGCATCTCTCCGAAGCCTGCAACGACGGGCTCTCGTGCCGCGAACGGCGATGGCACCTCCCTTGCTTTGACCGAGTCGTACCGCACACCGCGCGGGGCCGACGCCTCGGAGAGGAGCACCACACCGCCATGAAGAAGATCGAAGCCATCATCAAGCCATTCAAGCTCGACGATGTGAAAGAAGCCCTGGCGCATCGGGACATCCAAGGCATGACGATCTCCGAGGTCAAGGGATTCGGCCGCCAGAAGGGCCACACCGAACTCTACCGGGGTGCCGAGTACACGGTCGACTTTCTCCCGAAGGTCAAGATCGAAATACTCGTCGACGATGAGCAGGCACCGGGCGCCGCCGAGGCGATCATCGAGGCGGCAAAGACCGGGCGTATCGGTGACGGCAAGCTCTTCATCAGCACGATCGACGAGGTCGTTCGCATTCGTACCGGAGAGCACGGCGCCAGCGCCGTCTAGGCATTCCGAGAAAGCAAGGAGGAGACATCCAATGTTTAGACTTCACTTCGTATCGCTCAGTCTCGTGGCGTGTGCGCTAGTCGCCACGACCGGCCAGGCCTTCGCTGCCGAAGAGGGCGTGAGCGCCGAGATGTTCACCACCAACAATCTCTGGATGATGATCGCCGCGGCGTTCGTGTTCATCATGCACCTCGGGTTCGCGACGCTCGAGTCCGGGCTGACGCGCGCCAAGAACACGACCAACATCCTGTTCAAGAATACGTTCGTCGTGTGTGCGGGCATCCTCACCTACGCGTTCGTGGGCTTCAACCTGATGTACCCAGGAGACTTCAACGGCATTGTCGGCTTCGCGGGCTTTGGCACCTTCCCCGCCGAGGCCGACATCACGTCCGCCTACAACGACGGCTACACCTACTGGACCGACTTCCTCTTCCAGGCGATGTTCGCGGCCACGGCGGCCACGATCGTGTCGGGCGCCGTCGCCGAGCGCATCAAGCTCGGATCGTTCATGGTGTTCGCCGCCATCTTCGTTGCCCTCGTTTATCCGGTCGTCGGCTCCTGGAAGTGGGGCGGTGGCTGGCTCGACGCCCTCGGCTTCTACGACTTCGCCGGCTCGACACTCGTACATTCGGTCGGCGGCTGGGGCGCGCTCGCTGGCGCCCTGCTCCTCGGCCCCCGTCTCGGCAAGTACACCCGCGACGGGCGTATCAACGCGATCCCTGGCAGCAACATGCCCATGGCCACGATCGGCGTGTTCCTCCTCTGGCTCGGTTGGTTCGGATTCAACGGCGGGTCGGTCCTGAACGCCGATCCGGCGGCGGTCTCATTGACGCTGGTCACGACCTGCCTTGCGGCATCGGCCGGTGCGCTCGCCGCGATGTTCACATCGTGGGGGATTTCCAAGAAGCCCGATCTGTCCATGGCGCTAAACGGCGTACTGGCCGGGCTCGTCGGCATCACCGCGGGTGCGGATCAGATGGCCATGTGGTCGTCGATCGCGATCGGCGCGATCGCGGGCGTGCTCGTCGTCTACTCCGTCATCTTCTTCGATCGCGTGCATATCGACGATCCGGTAGGCGCCATCTCGGTGCATCTGGTCTGCGGCGTCTGGGGCACCCTGGCGGTGGGACTGTTCGGCGCCAAGGCGGGTCTCGCGCAGCTCGGGTACCAGGCGACGGGTGTGCTCGCCTACGGCGGAACGACCTTCCTCGCGGCGCTCGCCATCTTCGCGGCGATACGCGTCACGATGGGCCTGCGTGTCAGCCCGGAAGAGGAAATGGAAGGCCTCGACATCAGCGAGCACGGGATGCCGGCCTACGCCGACTTCCAGACCGTGAGCGCGATTGGCGGCCACGCCCTCGCCCGAATGTCCGAGTCGAGAGAGCCGGCGGGCAACTATGCGACCGAGCTCCATCTCAAGGAAGCGCGCTGATCCACCTGGCCTAGCTGACCGCTGTGCGATGCGGGGACGTCGTAGCCGGCGTCGCCGCATCGCGCCGCATCTACTGGAGTGGAACGAAAGGATGGAGGAAAGATCGATGAAGGAGAACCTGACAAGGGGATTCGTAGCGGTGCTCGTAGGCGTGGGGATGCTCGCGCTCGGGGCCACGACGGTACGGGCCGAGGGCGGCCTGACACTCGAAGAGCGGGTGGAGCGCCTGGAGCGGAAGATGGAGGTCCCGGCGCCAGCTGGGGCGCCGTACGACGACTCGGCGTTGCAGAGTCGGCTCGACGCGCTCGAGGGCCATCTCAAGCATCTGCCGTAC
>JAJCZP010000289.1 GCA_029262315.1 Deltaproteobacteria bacterium
CCGAAGCGATGGCGATGCTGGGGGTGTTCGCCTTCCCAGCACTGCTGCCGACCTTCATCGTGGAATGGGGGCTCTCCAACACCCAAGCGGGATGGATCAACGGCATCTACTTCGCCGGCTATGTCGCCGCCGTTCCCGTCCTCGGAAGTCTCACCGATCGCATCGACGGTCGCCGCGTGCTGCTGGTCAGCATGCTCGGAAGCAGCGCCGCAGCGTTCGCCTTCGGGCTCCTTGCGGAGGGGTTCTGGAGCGCGCTCGCGCTCCGGGCGGCCGCCGGCGCCTGCCTGGCGGGCACGTTCATTCCGGGAATGCGCACACTCGTCGACCGACTCGACGGCGCCTACCAGGAGCGGGCCGTCTCCCTCTACACCGCGACGTTCAGCCTCGGCGGGGCAGCCTCATTCTTCGTCACCGGGCACCTGGCGGCCGAGCACGGCTGGCACGTCGCGTTCGCAAGTGGCGGTGCGGGATCGCTCCTGGCCGCACTCCTCATCGCCAGCCTTCTCGGTCCGCACGCGCCGACACGGGGAGCGGCCCAGATCGCCGTGGACGAAAGCCACTGGCTCGATCTCGGCGCCGCCGTACGTGACCGCCAGACACGGACGTACATTCTCGCTTACGCCGCACACATGTGGGAGCTCTTCGGCGTGCGGTCCTGGATGGTCGCCTTCCTGACCTTCAGCCTCGCCCAGTCGACCGACACCGCGACCGCATGGCGACCAGCAACGGTTGCCGCGCTCACAGGCGTCGTCGCCATGGGGGCAAGCATTCTCGGTGCCGAGCTCGCGATGCGCTTCGGGCGCGCGCGCGTGATCCGCATCGTCATGACGATGTCGGCGCTGGCCGCGAGCGGTATCGGTTTCGCGGCAACGCTGCCCTATCCCGTGGTCGCCGTCCTCTGCGCCTTCTACTTGCTGCTGGTGCAGGGCGACTCGGCGGCACTCCACAATGGCGTCGTCCTGAGTGCCGCTCCCGCGCGCCGCGGCGCCGCAATGGCGGCGCAGTCGATCGTCGGATTCACGAGCGCGGTCATCGCACCGCTCGCGTTCGGTATCGTGCTCGACGCGACGGGACACGGGGCCACCCCCGCATCCTGGGGGCTCGCGTTCCTGACACTCGGTCTGGGTGTCGCCTGTGGCCCCCTCGTCCTCCGCAGGCTCGACGCGACGAGACCGCTCGCCCCGTCGTAGGAACGCAGGCCTCCGAGGTCAGCGTGGTGACAGAATGACGACCGGAATCTCGCGCGCCGTCCGCGCCTGGTACGAGTCGTACGGCGGATAAATCTCGTTCAGGCGGGGCCAGAGGCGCGCCTTCTCCTCGGCGGTCGCATCGCGCGCACGCATCGGTCGCCGTGCCGTACCGATCTCGACCTCCACGTCCGGAGTCGCCGAAATGTTCAGGTACCAGAGCGGATGGTGCGCCGAACCGCCTTTCGACGCGACCAGGACCAGGTCGTCGCCATCCTCGAGGTAGATCAGCGGGGAGGTCCGCGACGCACCGGTCTTTCGTCCCTTGTGGACCAGAAGCAAGACGGGGGCGCCGTACATGAACTTGTTGCCGATCTTTCCACCCGACCTCCGAAACAGCCAGGTGTTCGTTCCCGCCATGATCTTGGTCACGACATTGAGAATGCGCTCCTCGACAGCAGTCATCGGTCGCCCTGTAGGTTCTGGCACAATCGTCCCCTTTCGCCTGCGTCGAGGCTTATAGCGCCCCTCTAGCGCGAAGCGAAGACGGAGGCTCCCACGTCCAATCGACCCGCGATCCCTGCGCGAACCCCGTAGCTCAGCACGGCACTCCCATGGTAAGCCAGCGGCGTGCCCTCGTCCGCCGCCGATACGCCGGTCGGCAACTCCCCCGACACCGCCGGCCAGAATCGTCCACCCTCATCCGACGATCCGGGACTCGTCCCGTACGACCGCTGGTGGCGCGAAGCCGACGCTCTCAAGATCCGCTTTCGGCAGGCGACGCCCTTCGCGCACCTCCATCTCGTCGACCTCCTGAATCCCGCCGTCGCCCAGGCAGCGGCCGCGGAGTTCCCCGCGCCAGACGATGACTCGTGGATCAACTACGTGCACGTGAACGAGCGGAAGAAGGGGCTCTCGCTCCGGGAGGCGTTTCCGCCGCGCCTGGGCGCGCTCGTCGATGAGCTGAACTCCGACCGATTCGTGCACTGGCTCTCGACCGTCACGGGAATCCCCGATCTACAAGCCGACCCAACGCTCCTCGGCGGAGGCCTGCATCAAAGCCCGCGCGGCGGCTACCTGAACATCCATCGTGATTTCACGCGACACCACTACCTGCCACACCTTCGCCGCCGCCTGAATCTCATCCTCTACATGAATCCAGAGTGGGACGACGCGTGGGGCGGCGCCATCGAGCTCTGGGACCGCACCGTGACACAGCGGATGGCGACGATCCCGCCACATCTGAATCACGCACTGTTGTTCGCGACGACCGACACCTCCCACCACGGACACCCGCAACCGCTCGACTGCCCGCCGACGATGACCCGGAAGAGCGTGGCGCTCTACTACTACACGGCGGACGCGGTCGCGGAGGCCGCGCGCGGTGCGACGCTCTATCGTGCCCGGCCCGACGACACGCCGCTCAGACGCGCACTGATCGGACTCGACAACCGGGCCCTAGCTCTCTACACGACGCTGAAGCGCCGGTTCCGCTTCTCGGAAGCGGTCGCCAGCCGGATCCTCGGTCTGTTTGGAGGTCGACGGCGCCGCTGACCGTTCACGCCGGCGCCGGGAGTGCGAGTCCGAGCGCGCCCACCATGATCTCGACGAAGCGGTAGGTGAGCCCCCACACGACCTGGCGCTCGTTCCCAACGAGAACCGCCGGGAAGTGGCTGCTCGCCCCGGGAGGAAACGGATAGCGCACCTGCCGTGCCGGGTCGACGAGCAGGCTGAGCGGTACCCAGAGCGCTTCCCGCACCTCGTAGTTCGGCACCAGCGGTCCCGGTTCCGAGACCACATAGACGAACGCCGAAACTACCAACCCCGGCTGTCCGCCGCGTCCCTCGAGATCATCGAGTTGACCCAGAAGCTCAGCGGCGGACAGGTCGACCGCCGTTTCCTCGTGCGCCTCCCGCTCGGCCGCGGCGCGCGGGCCGGCATCTCCGGGATCGACACGTCCGCCCGGAAACGCCATGTGGCCCGACCACGGATCGTCCTTCTGCTCGGCGCGTTCGATGAACAGGATCGACACGCCGTCGGTCGTCTCCCGAAGTACGACGGCCACCGCGGCCCGTTGACTCCCCTCGATGGCAAGGATCCGAGGAGAGTACTGGGCGAGCGCGGCCCGCATGTGTTCGAGTGCAAGCATCGGAACGACTCAAGCGACGGCGAAGAGCAACCACTCTCCCGGCACACCCTTTAGCGCGTGCGAGCCACGGTCGGCAAAGCGTAGGCTCGGTTCCTCCCAGGCATACTCGACGTGCGACACCCATCCCGGAGTGAATACCAAGTCGAAGGGGCCGTCGCCCACCACGTGATAGGCGATGTGAACGTCCCCGCTCTTGGCGTATCTCGTTTCGGGCGTGAGCACCGCAGGTCGACGTAGCACATGACCAGGCCCCGGTCATCGGACGCGCGCCCGTGGTGGCGAGTTGGCGGGCGTGGTAGCGGACCCCCCAAGGGGGGGAACATGGACTACGTCGACGTCGAGCAAGCAAAGACTCGTTCCGGCATGCGGCTCGTGCTGTCGGTCGGGGTTCCTGGGCCATGGGGTGAGTCGGTCAAGGGGAT
>JAJCZP010000290.1 GCA_029262315.1 Deltaproteobacteria bacterium
CACTCCCAGTCGTCGATACCCGTACAGGTCGTGATGAGCTGCGTGACCTTCCCGGCGTGGCGACGGCCGGCCGCCCCGTGCGCCAGCATGAGTTGCTTCCGCTCGTCGAACGAGAGCGTATACCAGTTGTGTCGCTCGCCCCGTGCCTTCGACATCGGATAGAAACAGAGCACCGGGTAGTTGTCGGGTAGCTGCGGATGCATGCGCGCGTCGGCGTACTTCTGCATGCGGCTACGCATCGAAGCCAGCTTGCTCGCGAAATCGGGACTGCCGGGATCCAGCTCCTGGTCCTCGATCAGCGCGCGCGCCCAGTCGGACTCGTTCGACATGTACTCGCTCGCCTCGGACAAGGAGAGAAACGTCTCCACGCACGTCAGATGCTGGCCGACGCCGCTCGAGGCGATCTCTTGGCCGAGCTGCTGGTGCCGGCGCAGATCCGGATGCACGGCCATGATACCCAGGTCGCCCTTGCCCACCAGCCCGAACGGAACCAATTGCATCCCCTCTTCGGCCGCCACCGAGCGGAGCCAGGCACTGGTATCGGCAATGGCCGACGCGCGCGCGGGCTCCCCCAACGCATGCCAGCCAGCGCGATCGACACGGTAGAACCAATGCGAGACGGTCCATCCAGCTGCCGGAATCAAGGGCTCGTTCATGGCAGTGATTCTGGCAGCGCCCCTCGAGACCGTCAAATCAGAGACGTCGGCAACGGCTCAGCGCATCACAGCCCCGGCCAAGGCGAGGAAGAGTACCGCAATCACCGTCGAGTTCAGCATCGCGGAGATGAGGTGCAATCGCTCGTAGAGCGCGGGCTGGTTGGCTCTCGCTGCCCGCATCCGAGGCAGTAGAATCTGCTGCGCCACGAGACTACAGACCAGGCCCCCGGCCACGGGAAGTCCCATCCGCAAGGCCGCTCCGAGGGGCAACGCCCCCCCCGCGCGCGCCAGCGACACGATGGCGAGCGCGACGAAGCCGCACGCCGTTCCCGTCGCGTAGTACCGCGTAAACAAGCGGCGCAGAAGTTGCGTGACGTCCCCAGGCGCGCTCTCGCGATGAATGGCAGGAAGCACCACGTACGAGAAACAAATGACCGAACCCAACCAGACCGAGATCGCACACACGAATAGGAGTCGAAGCACGGGCGGATCTTCCTCCACGGATTCCGCTTTGACAACTCGTGCCACGGGAGGCATCACATGGCGCACTCCCACCATGGACGCCACAGCATTCTTTCCACTCCACGAAGTCCACGCCGGCCGCGATATCGGCGGACGCGAGGCCGCAGTCTCGCTCGACGACGTGCGCCGCTACGAGACGGGCACCGGAGGCTCGGCCTCTTCGCTCCGCCTCGACGACGGCACCGACGTCGCACCGGCCTTGCTCTTCCACTCGGAGGTCTACCGATCGCTCGCCTGGTACCTCCCGAATGTGATCGGCAACCTCCACGCGCGCCAGGAATGGGAGCTGTTCGCGCCCCTCGTTGTCGGACAGGCGGTGCGCACCCGCTCGACAGTCGTCGAGCGCTATCGCAAGCGGGGTCGCAACTATATCGTGAACGAGGTTCTCGTCACCGACGAGGCGGGCCGCTGGCTACAACGGAGCCGGACACACCAGAGCTTCCTCATCGAAGACGGCGCGGGCCAGGTCGTCGTCGATCGTGAGCGCGAGAAGCGCCCCGAGCGCCGATTCGAGATCGGTGAGGGCCCCGGCGAGGCACTGGCTCCGCTCGTACGACCCATCACCATCGCCATGTGCGAGGCGTTCTCCGGCCCGGACAAGAACTACCACACCGACCGCGAGATGGCGCAAGCCCTCGGGTTCCCCGATATCGTCGTCCAGGGCATGCTCTCGATCTGCTTCGTGTCCGAGCTCATGTCACATACCTTCGGGTACGGCTGGCATGTCGGCGGAAAGATGGACCTCCGCCTGGTAAACGTCGTCTGGGTCGAAGATGTGATCAGTACCTGCGCAAAGCTTCGCGAGACGATCCCCGAAGGCGCCAAGCAGCGCGCACTCGTCGACGTATGGTGCGAGAAGGCCGACGGCACGAAGACCCTCGTGGGGACCGCCAGCGCACTGGTGTAGTCGGGCGTCCCGTACCCGGAGCGCGTGGTCGGGAACCGAGGGGGGCGCGGCGTAGGAACGCCGAGCCGCTTGCGAGCGCCGACGTATCAACGCCGACGCTCGCAAGAATCGGATCAGACGGCTTCGAACAAGCCGGCCATCCCCATGCCTCCGCCGACGCACATCGTAACGATGCCGAGGCGCTTGCCCTGACGCTTCAACTCGCGCAGGAGTTGGCCCGTCATGCGTGAGCCGGTCATGCCATACGGATGGCCGATCGAAATGGACCCACCGATCGGGTTCAGCTTCTCGTCGGGAATCTCGAGTACGCGCTGACAATGCAGCAACTGCGAGGCGAACGCCTCATTCAACTCGACGATGTCGATGTCGTCCATGGTCAAGCCATGGCGCTTGAGGAGCTTTGGTACCGCGAAGACGGGACCGATACCCATCTCTTCCGGACGACACCCGGCAACCGCCACCCCGCGAAAGATGCCGATCGGCTGGATACCGAGTTCCTTGGCGCGCTCGTCAGACATTAGAATCGTCGCCGAAGCTCCATCGGACAGCTGAGACGCATTTCCGGCGGTGACCGTGCCGTCCTCTTTGAATGACGGCTTCAACTTCGCGAGTCCTTCGAGGATCGTTCCAGGTCGGTTGCATTCGTCCTTGGTGATCTCGACGTCTTGGAACGTGATGTTCCCCTCCGCGTCCTGGACCGCCTTCTTCGCCTTCATCGGGACGATATCACTGTCGAACTTGCCCGCCTCCTGTGCCGCGGCGGTCCGCGCCTGGCTGACCACCGCGTAGGCGTCCTGATCCTCGCGCGATATTTTGTAGCGCTCGGCCACGACCTCGGCCGTCTCCCCCATGCCCATGTAGATCCCGGGCCACTCCTTGAAGATCCGATCGTTGACCAGGTTGGTCATGTTGACGATGTTCTGCACCATCGAAATGGACTCGGTACCGCAGCCGATGGCGGCGGTCGCCCCCTCGTCGGTGATGTGATGCGCGGCCATGGCGATGGCCTGCAGGCCCGAGGAGCAATAGCGGTTCACGGTGGTCGCTGCGACGGTCGCCGGCAACCCCGCGGCCAGCGCGGCGACGCGCCCCACGTTCATACCCGAGGGCCCCTCGGGAAGGCCGCAGCCGCAGATGACGTCCTCGATCTCTTCGTGTGAAAGTTGCGGCACCTGGGCGAGCGCGCCTTTGATGGCGTGCGCCGCCATGTCGTCAGGACGGGTGGCGTTCAGACTCCCCCGGAACGACTTTCCGAGGGGAGTACGAGCACTTGCAACGATGACGGCCTTTGGCATGGGTCTCTCCTTATTGGTGGCAAACCGCGAGAGACTATGCGCTCGGCCGGGCCAGAGCAAGGAGGGCAGCGGGAGCCGCAACGGGGCCACGCCAACTCGGCCCCCGCCACGGCCCCCGGCGGAACATCAGCCGCCGTTCGTCTCGTGCCCGCCGAGATTTACCCACACGCTCTTGACCTGCGTGTACATCTCGAGGGCGGCTTTCCCCATCTCGCGCCCGAAACCGCTCTTCTTGTAGCCGCCGAACGGCGAGGCCGCGTCGAACTGATTGTACGTATTGATCCACACGGTCCCGGCTCGGAGGATCGAGGCCATCCGGTGCGCCTTGCCGATGTCCCGCGTCCAAACGGCCGCGGCGAGACCATACTCCGAATCGTTGCCAGCCTTCGCCACGTCCTCTGGATTCTTGAAAGGCACCGCACACACCACCGGACCGAAGATCTCCTCGCGGACGATCTTCATGTCGGCGTGCACGTCCGTGAACACCGTCGGCGCGACAAAGTAGCCACGATCGAGGCCGGCCGGCCGACCACCACCCGTGGCGGCCTTGGCCCCAGCGTCTTTCCCCGCTGCGAGGTAGCCCGTCACGCGCTCGAACTGGGTACTCGACACCAGTGGACCCATCTCCGTCGACGGATCCATCCCGGGACCGAGCTTGATCTTCTCAGAAAACTCGATCAGCCGCGGCACCACGGTATCGTACGCCTTTTCCTCGACGAAGAGCCGTGACCCCGCGGCGCAGCACTGCCCGTGATTGAAGTAGATGGCGGTCGCGGCTCCCACCGCGGCCGCCTCGAGATCGGCATCAGCGAAAACAATGTTGGGGGACTTCCCACCGAGTTCGAGCGAGACACGCTTCAGATTTCCCGCCGCGGCCCGCATGATCTCGTGCCCGACCTCGGTGGATCCGGTGAAGGCCACTTTGTCGATGTCCGGATGGGCCGCGATCGCGGCTCCCGCGGTCTCGCCGAATCCCGTCACGATATTCACGACGCCCGGAGGGAATCCGGCTTCGTCGAAGAGCGCCCCGAGTCGGAGTGCGGTGAGCGGTGTCTGCTCGGCGGGTTTCAGCACAACGGTGTTGCCGCACGCCAATGCGGCCCCGAGCTTCCAGGCTGCCATCAGGAGCGGGAAGTTCCAGGGAATGATCTGCCCCACGACCCCGATTGGCTCGCGCAGCGTGTAGTTCAACACGTACTGGCCCGGTGTCGAGACTGGAATCGTCTCGCCCTCGATCTTGGTCGCCCAGCCGGCGTAGTAGCGAAAATGATCCACGACCAGCGGGACATCAACGGCGCGCGAAATCGTGATCGGTTTCCCATTGTCGAGCGTCTCGAGTTGGGCAAACTCCTCGGTGTGCGCCTCGATCAGGTCAGCGAGCTTCCAAATGGCTCGTCCGCGCTCCGACGCTGTCATCAGGCGCCAGGGACCGTGCTCGAAGGCCTCGCGCGCCGCGCGCACCGCGCGATCGACGTCCTCTTTGTCGCCCTCAGCCACCTCGGCGAGCGCACCCTCGCTCGCGGGATCGACGGTCGTGAATGTCTTGCCAGACGCCGCAGGGACCCACTGGCCACCAATGAGCATCTTGCGCACCCCGGAGCTGACGAAGTCGCGCACGGCGGGCTCGATGCCCGGATAGTCGGCTTGCATGTTCGGATGTACCATCTGAGGTCCCCCTTCGTGTGATCCCAGCCCCGGGCTGTACCCCGCCCGGCCGGACCGCTCAAGCCACCCGGCGATGCATGCCACGCCGTGGCCCCGTACTCCTACTGCCGCACGCAAGGCGCACGCCGATGCGCAGGGCGGAGTGCGAGCCTGCAAGACGCTCTGTAGCCGGCCGCCGCTAACCCGCGTTGCAAGGAGGTACCCCTCCCCCGCTACAACCGAACCAGTGAGGATCCTCTGTGCTCCGCATGCCCGAGCCCGGTCTGCCCGGGGGGCCCCGTCTTCAACGTACCCGTGCTCGAGTACGACCACCTCGCCGGCTGCTCGATCACGGGGGGCTTCGTCTACCGTGGTTGCGCGTTGCCCGATATCGAGGGCACGTACTTCTATGGCGAGTTGTACGTCGCCGATCGGAACGGAGAAGTGTTCAAGATCGTGCCCGGGGCTTAGCCTGGCCTTCCGCGCTGCTGGCCCCAGGTATCCCAATAGGTGACGTCCTGCACCGGCGTCCGGGTTGTAGGACCGAAGCGGCCGAGCGGGTATCCGATCGGAATCAGGGCGGCCGCCTCGACGTCGTCGGGAATGCCGAGCCGCACTTTGATCTCCTGCTCGTACATGAGGTGTAGGGTGGTCAGTCTCCCACCGAGACCAAGTGCACGACCGGCCAGCAGGACGGTCGGCACCGCGGGAAAGATCGACGCGTACAGCGCCGCGGGGCTCCGCGGATTCCCCTCGGCGTCCTTCAAGAGGATGTGGTCCCGCGGCTGCATGCAGGCGAACAGCAGGACCGGTGCTTCGTGGAGATGTTCGGCGAGATGGCTGGCGGCTCCAGCCATCCGCATGCGCTTCTCGGCTTCCTCCGCGGTCGGAGGTGGGTCCGCTGCGGCAGCCGCCTCGAGGTTCGCTTGCAGATAGACGTCCCAGGCTTTCTTGTAGCGCTCCTGAATGAACGCCTTGTGGCCAGGGTCACGGACAACAACGAACGCCCAGGGCTGCGTGTTGCCACCACTCGGGGCCTTCGTCGCGGCCTCGAGGACACGCCAGAGCAGCGCTTCCGGCACCGGGTCCGGCTTCAGCCGTCGCATGGCTCGCAGCGAGTAGAGGGTTTCGAACACACCAGGCTCGTCGTTCCGCATAGAGGCGCCATACGCACGCACCGGGTCGTTGTCAAAGAGGCACACCTGCTATACCGATCCCTAATGCCAGCGTCGTCGACCTCACGCTGCCTGCTGTGCGGGCGGCCCCAGGTTCGACGTCACAGCTTCGGACCCTACGACGTGGTGTACTGTCGAGCGTGCCAGCTGGGACAACTCGCGCCACTCCCCAGCGAGCAGACACTCGCAGAGCTCTACGGAGCGCGCGAGTACTACGAGGGAACCGACCAGGTCGGGTACGCGGAGTATCTCGCCAACGCCTCCCACTTCCGGCGCACGTTCGGCACCAAGCTCCGCTGGCTCCTTCAATCAGGTCCGGTTGAAACCCTGGGGGAGATCGGCTGCGGCCCGGGCTATCTGCTCGAAGCCGCGCGGGATCTCGGCATCCGCAGCGCGGTTGGTGTCGATCGCAATCCCTGGGCGGTGGAACAAGCGTGTCGCCAGGGACTCGATGTCCGGCTGGGATCCGTCGAGGCCCTCCCCTCCGATCGTCGCTTCGACGCCATCGCGATGCTCGACCTACTCGAGCACATCCCCGACCCGACAGCATTCCTGAGGGCCGTACGAGCGCGACTCACTCCCGGCGGCCGACTCCTCATCATGGTTCCCAACATCCGCTCGTTCCTGGCGCGCGTCTCCGGCCGCCGCTGGGTCTCGTTCAAGATCCCGGAGCACGTCGTCTACTACAGCCGGAGGAGCATCCACCTCATGCTCACGCGAGCGGGTTTGCGAACCACGGCGATTCGCCCGGCGTACCAGCATGTCACTGTCGCCTTTGCGCTCGATCGCCTGAGCCGGCTCGCACCCACGATGAGCGCTTACGTGCAGGCCCCCCTCCGAGCGCTTGGACTGGACCAACAGGTCGTCCCCGTCACCAACGGCTCGATCGATGTCCTGGCAACGGTGCAGGCCGACTCGGAACGCCGCTAGCCGTATGCCACCCGCCCTGCTTTTCGCTGCCGGCGTCACCGTCCTCGGCACCTGCGTCGCCGTCCTCGCCTGGCGACGACCGGACGATATCGTCGACCACCCGCGGCTGGTGCTCGGAGCCCTGGTGATGATTTCGCTCGCTGCCGGCATGGCGTTGATCGGCCCCGCCGGCACCCGGATCCGCCTCGATCCCTCGGAAGAGCCCATGCTGCCCGCCAGCGATCCGGCACGGCTCGTGTACGATGACGCCATCCTGAACTTTGGCGACGACGATCTTTTCGTCGTCGCCATGCACACGGACAACGCGTTCACGGCAGATCATCTCCACGCCCTCAAACGAGCCGGTGGCCGGGTCCGACGGCTCGAAGGCGTGCGCTCCACCGAGAGCCTGGCGGATACGACGACGTATCGGTACATCGCCGCCGACGACCTCGTCGAGGTGGACCGCTTCATTGACGAGGTTCCGACCGAACAGACGGCGCTCGACGAACTGCGGGACCGCGCCCTCGCGGACCCGATCTACCCACGCTCGATCGTCTCCCGCGATGGCGCGACCGCGGCCCTGAACATCGCCTTCCGAACCATGACCGATCGCACGTTCGTCGAACGTGGTATCGACCGAGACATCCAGAAGATCCTCGATGACGAGACCATCCCCGGACGCCAGTTCTTCGTGACCGGCCGGCAACACGTAAAAGCGCAGGCCTATCATCTGATGCTGAGCGACCTGTTTCGCCTTGTCCCTCTGGCGGTGCTCGTCGGGACCACGATCGCCTGGCTCATCAGCGGTCGACTACGGAGTGCGTTCGTTCCCGTTGGCGGCAGCCTGATGGCGACACTGTGGGTGTTCGGGGCGCTGGCCGCGCTCGGTCGCCCCCTGAACCTCATCACCATCATCCTCGGGCCGACCTTGATCTGCGTCGGCAGCGTGTACGGGGTTCACGTCCTCGCACGCTTCGAGGAAATGGCGCGCGCCGCCGGTGACGCCCGAGCCGGCGCACGCGCCTGCCTACGCTACACACTGGCTCCTGTGCTGATCGCGGGATTGACTACGATCGCCGGCTTCGGCGCCCTGCTCCTCTCGGATACCCCTGCCATCCAGGAGCTGGGGGCGCTCTGCGCCCTGGGCGTGGCGTCGATCTCCCTCATCGCCTTGACCGGCATCCCAGCATTGCTCGGCGCGCTGGCGCTCCCCGTCGCGTCCGCTCGTCCGCCGCACCGTGTAAGCCGGGCGATCAGCGGGGCCATCGGCCGCATGCTTGCGGTCATTGCACGATTGGCAACGCAACGACCCGGCGCCGCTCTCGCCTTCTGGCTCGCGGCGTTCCTGCTGGCGCTCGCCCTGATTCCACGCACCGTCGTCGATACCGACTACCTGACCTTCTTCCGTCCCGACTCCCGCGTGCGTCGCGACTTTGCCTCGGTGAGCACGCTCCTCGTCGGTGCGGTGCCGCTCTATCTCACTCTCGACGGCGGCGCCGAAGGGGCGTTCCGAGAGCCCGCGAACCTCCGAGCACTGGAGCGGCTCCAGGCGGGCGTCGACCAGCTTGACGGGGTCACTGCCACGCTCTCGGCCGTCGATCTGATCAAGATGCTGAACCGCGCTGTCGAACGCGACGACCCGAGTGCGTTTCGGGTCCCCGATACGCGCGCCGAGGTCGCTGAGCTTATGTTCCTGATTCCAAAGAACAAGCTCCGACGCTACGCGAACGCCAATCACAGCAAGGCCAATCTTCTTGTTCGAACGGGCGAAAGTGGCTCGGAATCCATCCTCGCCCTCGAGCGCCGCCTGCGCGAGGCGATCACGGCGAGCAAGCTACCGGCGAGTATCACCGCCGAGGTGACGGGCAACGCCATCCTCTTCAACCGTGGCTCCGATACCGTCGTTCGAAACCAGCTCAGCACCGTCGGAGCGGCCACCCTGGCAATTTTCCTTCTCGTGTCGTGGGCGTTCCGATCCTGGCGAATCGGGATGCTGGCCATGATCCCCAATCTCGCTCCGGTCGCCATGTACTTCGGGCTCCTCGGCCTCGGTGCCGCGACCCTCTCGCTCCCGACAAGCCTGATCGGCTGTATCGCCCTGGGAATCGCGGTCGACGACACGGCGCACTTCCTGGTCGCCTATCGGTACCGTCGCGAGCGCGGCATGGACGTGCAGGCGGCAGCTGCCGACTGCGTGCAGACTCTCGGCCATCCCATCGTCGCCACGTCCCTGATGCTCATCGGGGGCTTCCTCGTGTTGTGGCTCTCGGAATTCGCGACGCTACGCGAATTCGGCTACCTCTCGGCGATCACGATGCTGCTCTGCCTGGCCGCGGATCTCGTGCTGCTACCCGCCATCCTGGTCAGCTCCCGATCGTGAACTCCGGCAACGCGCGGCTCCGAATGTAGCGCGAGCGGCGGCAGCAACTCACGGCGTTTTTTCGAGCACTCCGAGTGTGAACGCGAAATCCTCGAGCGGTGGATTGGGATCGAGCTGCTCGATCCGCATCGTCGACTTCGTCTCCTCGAGGAGATCGCGCATCGTCGAAACCGTCGGCACCCAGGCTCCGTCGAACTCCTTGACGGCCGCGAATGGAGAGCGGAGCTCTTTCGCCTCGACCTCAAACTCGTCCCAATACCGCGTGCGAAGCGGCACGTAGTGCGTCTTGTCGAGGTAGCTGATGCTCCGGCTATAGGTCGTCGTCGCCGTCGGCCGCATGACGGCCTCGACGACGTAACACGCGACACCATCCACGACTTCGTCCGGGAAACGTCGATAGTCAGCATCCTCGATATCGTCGATGGTAATCAGGAAGTCATCGACGTTGAAATCTGTACCGACGACGTTCTGACCACGGATGTGCACACGCGTCGTGCGGCGTCGACTCGGCGAGTACATGAACTGCTGATCCGGCTTGCCGTCATGCTGGATGTAGAGATACCCGGTGTGCCGCAGCTCGTAGGGACCACTGAACTTGAGGATCGCCTTCGAGAAAATGTCCTCGACCGCCTCATCGTCGGCATCGCGGTAGTCCTTCCACTCCGACCACCAGCGAGTCTCCTGAGGGTTCCCGGCCGGGTCCCTAGACAGAATCCGCCCCTTCTGGTGCGCGGTCCGAAGCCGCTTCTTGTTCTTCAGAAAGCGATCGTAGATCTCGCGGCCGGAGAGCGTCTCCCCCTCCGGAAGCACCTCTTCGACCTCGTCGGCCGAGGGCGTCTCGACGGTACCGCGGTCGCGCACCGCCGCATCAGCCGTCTCCGCCATGGCGGAGGCCACGCCCACCCCTGCTGGCACGCCAACGACAACGCTCGAGCCCACGGCGACAAGCACGCCACAAACGAGCAACAGCCCCTTCGTGCGGGACCGATCGACCCGGCAAAACTCGTCTGTCCCTCTCATGAGCACGGCACCACGAACAGCGCGAAGCGTACACGGTGCCCTTGCCCTCGGCAATGTAGGTGCCGGCCCCCGTAGTTCGAACCGGAACAGGGGAACTACACGCAAAACGGCGCGGCAGGACCGGAGGCCAGCCGCGCCGGTCGACACAATCGACCCGCCTCCGATGCACATTGGCGGTGGCGGCGGTGGCGGTGGTGGTGGCGGTGGCGGTGGTGGCGGTGGTGGTGGTGGTGGTGGTGGCGGTGGCGGTGGTGGTGGTGGTGGTGGTGGTGGTGGTGGTGGCGGTGGTGGCACGAAGAATGGAACCGTCGGCGGCGCCCCCGGAGAATTCGAGAAGGGACTCACAGGTGCCGGCGGCGGTGCCTGGGGCTCGGCTACCGGCTCGGGCGGCACGGGCGGCGGTGGCGGCGGCGCATCCACTGGATTCGCGCAATCGGAGAGAATGGCGAGCCCGCCCGACACCGGATCGAAGAAGCCGATTTCGCCCTCATACGGACGACGGCGGTACGTGTTGTCGAGGATCTTCTCGTCGCCCCGCCAACTCTGCAAAATACGCCACGTGGCGTACTCCTTCGAGCTGTCGGTAGGACGAGCCTCGAGGCTCTCGATGAAACGCCGGGCAGTCGCCGGATCGTCAGTCTCGATCCATCCGGCACGATGCAGGGCCTCGGCGTAATCGTCCATCGTCGCGTTGGCCTTGCCGCTGTCGACCATGGCCAGGAGATCCTCGACCGTCTCGAGCGGCTCCGAGATCGTGACGAACTTCCGCGAATAGTACTGGCTCTGGTCGAAAGCCGCAGCAAGCGACGTGCTGCCAACGATCCCGATGACCAGAAATACGGACACCCAACGCACGCTACTCTTCATGTGCGGTCTCCTTGCGAACTTCATGATCCGAATCCGAAGCGTTTGTATATCTGCCCACTGCCGTAGACGCCGTAATCGCCGCCGCCAACGCCAACGCGCACGCCCGCATCCCACGACCGCTTGTAGAGCTCGAGAAACGGGCCGACCCGATAGCGCACGTCATCCTTGTCCGAATTGTGCACGAAGTCGTCTCCATCCCAGAGCTCGCCTTCGCTGTAGATCACGCTCTCGACACCCCCGAACAAGATGAGATCCTTTGCGGTGTCGGTGATTGGCGTGCTGAGCGAGTTCCAGGTCTGCCAGCGCTCGCTATCGAATCCGTAGAGGGCGCCCGCACTCAGCTGAAACCAATGTCCGCCGATCATTTGCGAGGTACTGACCCAGCCATCGATGATTGGGTCTTCGATGTCGCCGAAGTAGCTTCCGCCCAGGAGCGTCACCGTCGTCCGCGGAGCGACCAGGACCGCCACACCTGCTTCGCCGATCCCCGAGTCGCCTTCCCGGAACCGCGACGAGTCGAGGTAGTGCACGCCGGTGATGCGACCCACCAGCGAGACTCGGTCGTGCACGGCGTATGAACCCGCCACGCCCTCCCAGATCTGAACGAACTCGTCGTTTCCGAAAACCCCGGCAAACAAGGTCACCGAGTGCCCCGCACCGTGACTCATCGATGGACTGATCCCCACGAGCGTCAACGTCAGTGCCACGGCGGGAAGCATCCCCCTCGCCATTCTCATGCTCGCCATCCTTTCTGGTCGGTCCGCCGACGCGACCCACGTGCCCCACGCACGCCAGCGGTACGGCATAGCCTACAGCGCCACTTAGCGCCCAGCAACGTACGAATACGCTAGCAAAACCTCACATCGCACCACACATGCCATGCACTCACGAGCGCAGCCGCTGCTCGAGTGCCTCGGCATCCTCGGGGGTCAGGCTGAAATAGCGCGCATCGGGGTGCTGATAGACCAATGCTGAGACCGAGCCCTCCGGCTCCATCATATAACCGTCCGTCAGACGCACAGCGATACTCCGCTCGACGTCCAATACGCGGAAGAGCTTCTCTTGATCTTCCAACCGCGGACATGCGGGATAGCCGAACGACACGCGGAGGCCTCGATACTTCGCCTTGAAGAGATCCATTTTCGGCATCTCCGGCGGATCGGCGAAGCCCCACATTCCCCGAATCTTCTGGTGCAACAACTCAGCAAAGCCCTCGGCGCACTCGAGCGCAAGCGCCTGCAAGATGTGTGAGCGCAGGTACTCGCCGCTGTCCTTCCACTCCTCGGCAAGCGCGCGTACTCCGGGACCCACCGTCGTTGCGAAGAGACACACGTAGTCCGACGCGCTCCCGGCAGGGGCCGTGAAGTCCACCAACGACAAACCGCCGTCCTTCGCCTGCCGACCGAACTCGAAGCGTTCCAGCTCCGTGGCGCCATCGGCCGCGAGCAACACGAGCGCGTCACCGTCGGTGTGCGCCCGAAAGAACTTGTAGACTGCGTGCGCCGCGATGTCCGAACGGCGGATCATCTCCTCTTCCACGCTCCGCACGGCGCCCTGCAACTCCTTGGCCTTCGCGTCGCCAGCGGCAAGGGCGTCGGCGAACTTCCCCTTGAATCCGAGATGCCGCGTGTAGAGCATCACCGGGTTCACGTAGGCGAAGATCGCGTCTAGGTCGTAGTCGTGAAGCTCGTGAAGCTTCAGATCCGGCGGAACGAGCGCCGGCGTGTCGTGCGACACGACGGCCTTCGTGAAATTTGTCTTGCCGGCGGTCGTCGGCCGCTTGGCCTGCGCACTGGAGACGAGCGCCTCGGTCTCACGCTCGAGCTTGGCCGCAAGATCGTCACGCCGGGGTGGGTCCTGCAATTGATTGGCGAGATCCAGGCCGTTCATCGCATCGGTCGCATAGACCGCGAGCCCGTCGTACTCGGGTGCGATCCGGGTGCGCGTGAACTTGTTCGTCAACGCGGCGCCACCCACCAAGACGGGACACGCGATCCCAGCCGACTTCAGATCTTGCACGGTCGCGATCATCATCTGCGCCGACTTCACCAATAGCCCGGAGAGGCCGATGGCATCCGGCGTGTGCTCTTTGTACGCGCGCACGAGTTCCTCGGGCAGCACTTTGATACCAAGATTGACGATCTGGTAGCCGTTGTTCCCAAGAATGATCTCGACCAGGTTCTTGCCGATGTCGTGCACGTCGCCCTTGACGGTCGCGAGGATGATTTTCCCCTTGACGGAGGATTCGCTGCTCTCCATGTGCGGTTCGAGATGCCCGACCGCGGCCTTCATGGCCTCGGCGGATTGCAGCACCTCGGCCACGATGAGCTCGTTCTTGTTGAACAGGCGGCCCACCTCGTCCATACCGGCCATCAGCGGACCATTGATGATCTCGAGCGGCCTCCGTCCACCGAGCGCCTCATCGAGATCCTCGTACAAGCCCTCCTTCGAACCAACGAGGACGTAACGCGCCAGGCGCTCGTCGAGAGGGAGACTCTTCCAGTCCTCGACGACCTCGGTCGTCTTCCGGTCGCGGAAATGCGCGGCGAACACCGCGATGGGGTCTTCGCCACGCCACCAGATCAGGTCCTCGGCCAGCGTCCGCTCTTCCTGCGAGATCTCGGAGTAACGTTCCAGCTTCTCGGAGTTCACGAGTGCCGAATCGAGACCCGCCTGGACGCAGTGATACAGAAAGACCGAGTTCAACACTTCACGGCCGGCAGGCGGCAACCCGAAGGACACGTTGGAGATGCCGAGCGTCGTCTTGCACTGCGGCAACTTCTCTTTGATCAGCCGGATACCCTCGATCGTTTCGACACCCGATCCGATGTAGTTCTTGTCACCGGTACCAACGGGAAATACGAGCGCGTCGAAGATGATGTCCTCGGGCTGCACACCGTACTTCTCGGTCAGGATCTTGTGCGATCGCTCGGCAATCGCGAGCTTGCGCTCGCGGGTGATCGCCTGCGCCTGCTCCTTGTCCTCATCGATGCAGCCGACGATGAGCGCCGCACCGTAGGCGCGCGCCAATGGCACGACCTGCTGAAAGCGCTCCTCCCCATCCTCGAGATTCACGGAGTTGATGATCGACTTCCCCTGGGTGCGCTTCAGCCCTTCCTCGAGCACGACGTGGTCGGTCGAGTCGAGCATGATCGGCACTTTCACCTTCTTGGCCACCATCTCGAGAAAGGACGTCACGTCCGTGACTTCATCACGGTCTGGATCCTGCAAACACACGTCGAGGACGTGCGCGCCACGGCGCACCTGCAGTCGGCCGATCTCGCTGGCTTCCTCGATTCCCCCCTCGGCGATCAGGCGCTTGAATTTGCGGCTGCCGAGCACATTGGTGCGCTCGCCGACGATGACGGGTCGCGTGTCGTCGTCAATGACCAGTGTCTCGATCCCTGAGACCGCCGTCCGCCGAATGTCGACCGGCTGCCGCGGAGCTTTACCGTCCATCGCCTCGGCGATCAGCTGAATGTGATCGGGCACCGTCCCGCAGCATCCACCGACGAGATTCACCCATCCCTGCTCCGCGAAGCGCGTCAACTTCGTGGCGATCATCTCGGGAGTCTCGTTGTAGTTGCCGTCCTCGTCGGGGAGTCCCGCGTTCGGAATGCATGCCACCGGAAACCGCGACAACGCCGCGAGCGTCCTGAGGTGGTCGGTCATGAAGTCCGGGCCCGTCGCGCAGTTCAGTCCGATCCAGAGAAGATCGCGATGGGCAAGCGCGACGTAGAATGCCTCGACGTCCTGCCCGGCGAGCAGCGTCCCCATCACCTCGACGGTGCCCGAGACCGCGAGCGGCACCGTCGAGCCCAGTTCGACCTGCGCGCGATCGATGCCGATGAGTCCCGCTTTCACGTTGAGCGTGTCCTGTGAGGTTTCGAGCAGAAGCACGTCCGCGCCACCCTCGATCAACCCTAGCGCCTGAAGACGGTAGTGCTCGGCCAACTCATCCCACGTAACTCCACCGGTCACCGAAATCGTCTTGGTCGTCGGACCCATTGACCCCGCGACGAATCGCGGCCGCTCGGGCGTGGAATACTTCTCCGCCGCGGCGCGCGCCAGGCGGGCAGCCGCGACGTTGATCTCGTGCGTCTTGGCCTCGAGCGCGTACTCGGCAAGCACGAGGGGCGTCGAGCCGAAGGTGTCCGTCTCGACGATATCGGCGCCCGCGGCCAGAAAGCGTTCGTGGATACCCTGAATGACGTCGGGGCGTGTCAGAACCAAGTTCTCGTTGCAGCCCTCGAGGGCCGGTCCACCGAAGTCGTCCGGCGTGAGATCCAGGGTTTGAACGGACGTCCCCATCGCGCCGTCCAACACGAGAATTCTCTCGCTGAGGAGGCGTCGCAAGGTCGCGGTACGGTTGTCGGTCTCTTCACTCATTATTCAGCCCCGGGCTACGTCAGGTTAACCTGGCATTGTAAGGGTAGCTCGCCAGCCAGTCCACTCAGCTCCAAGATTGGCACCAGGATTGACAGGCAAGCCCGCACGCCGGACAAGCGCGTGATGGTGATTATCGTACACGGCTACGAGGGTTCTGGCGACGGCCACTGGCAATGCTGGCTTCGGGACGAACTCCAGAGCGCCGGCACGCCGGTCGTCTTCCCAGACCTCCCGACACCACTACAACCGGACAAGGACGCCTGGGTCGGAGCCCTGGCGTCCCTTGTCGCCGAGACCGCAGGAACCCGACACACCTTCGTCTGCCACTCGCTTGGCTGCTGGGCGTTCGATCATCTGCTCCACGAAGGCCGAGCCGGGGACGCCCACGCGGCTCTGCTGGTCGCGCCCCCGTCCCCCTTCCTCCTCTTCGAACCGGTCCAGAGCTTCTTGCCCCCGCCGCGATCCCAGCCGGCCTGGGCACCGCTGGCCGCACGCTCGCTGGTCGTTGGCAGCGACAATGACGAGCACGCCGGCGCCGAGGAGTTCCAGGAAATCGCCGCGACGATCGGCACCGCCTGCACCATCATTCCGGGCGCCGGCCACATCAATACCGATGCTGGATTCGGCCCGTGGCCGCTCGCCCTGGACTGGCTCCGGAGCGTCGGTGCCCGCTGAGCCCGGTCTCGTCCCCTGAAGATCGCCCGTCACGTGTCCATGCACAACACGAGTGTGCTAGGAATCGAGCACGCGGCCGTGCCCGCGCTCGGAGGACGACAGCATGACGACAGCGAAGACCAGCTACCGCACCTGCCCATTGTGCGAGGCCACCTGCGGCCTCGCCATCACCACCCGCGACCGTGAAGTCGTCGAAATCCGTGGCGACGAGGACGATGTCTTGAGCCACGGCTTCATCTGCCCCAAAGCCTACGCCCTGAAAGATCTCGACACCGATCCAGATCGCGTCCGCACACCCCTGCTGCGTGAGGGGGAGACGTGGAAAGCGGTCAGTTGGGACGAGGCCTTCGCCGCGATCGACGCCGGCCTCGGGAAGGTGATCGCAGAGCATGGCCGCTCGGCGGTGGCAGCCTATGCGGGCAATCCAACCGCACACAACCTCTCCAGCATGACCTATCTACAGGCTCTGCTCCGCGGCCTCGGCTCGCCCAATACATTCTCCGCCAGCACGGTCGATCAAATGCCGAAGCACGTCTCGGCGGGACTGATGTTCGGATCGATGATGACCATCCCCGTCCCCGACATCGATCGCACCGACTGCCTGGTCATCATGGGCGCCGATCCGCTCGAGTCGAACGGTAGCCTGCTGACCGCACCCGACATGAAGGGTCGCATCCGCCGACTGCGCGACCGCGGCGGTCGCGTGATCGTGATCGATCCGCGCCGGAGCCGCACCGCCAGCGTAGCCGACGAGCATCACTTCATCCGGCCGGGGACCGATGCACACCTCCTCCTTGGCATCGTGCAGACGCTCTTCGCGGAGAGCCTCATCGCACCGGCTGCCGTCGCGGATCATCTCGCGGGTCTCGACACGCTGGAGGAAACGGTACGCCCGTTCAGCCCCGAGCGCGTTGCACCGGCCTGTGGCATCGCGCCCGAAGCGATCCGCCATCTCGCGCGCCAGCTTGCGGGCGCCACGCGCGCGGCGGTCTACGCACGCATCGGCACCTGCACCCAGGAGTTCGGCACGCTCGCGAGCTGGCTGGTCGACGTCGTCAACACGCTCACCGGCAATCTGGACCGAGAAGGCGGCGCCATGTTCACCAAGGCCGCCGCGGGCGCCGGCAACACCAAGGGCGCCCCGGGCAAGGGACGCGGCATCCGCCTCGGCCAGCGCAGCAGCCGGGTCCGCGGGGCGGACGCCGTATTCGGCGAGTTGCCGGTCGCATGCATGGCCGAGGAAATGGAGACCCCGGGCGAGGGGCAAGTTCGGGCGCTGATCACCGTCGCGGGGAATCCGGTCGTCAGCACCCCGAACGCCGGGCGCCTGCGGAACGCCCTCGCCGGGCTCGACTTCATGGTGAGTGTCGACATCTACGTCAATGAAACGACCCGACATGCGAATGTGATCCTGCCCGCGCCCTCGCACCTCGAACGCTCGCACTACGACCTGGCCCTCTACCAGCTCGCCATCCGCAACGTAGCGCACTACTCAGCGCCGATCTTCCCACGGCCCGCGGACAGTCCCGACGAATGGGAGATCCTGCTCCGGCTCACCGGGGTCGTCACCGGCCAAGGACCGAACGCGGATCTCGCAGCCCTCGACGATTTCATCGTAGGGCAGCTCGTACAGCGAGAGGTGGCCGGAGCCGGGTCGATCGTCGAAGGGCGCGATCCGAACGAGCTCATCGCCGCCCTGGCACCCCGCCGCGGCCCAGAACGACTTCTCGACTTCATGCTGCGCACCGGCCCGTACGGCGAGGGATTCGGTGCCCACCCCGATGGGGTGAGTCTCGACAAGCTCGAAGCGCATCCTCACGGCATCGATTTCGGCGCCCTCGCGCCCCGCATTCCGGAAGTGCTTCGCACGCCGTCCGGAAAGATCGAGCTCGCTCCCGATCCCCTGCTACAGGATGTCGCTCGGCTCGAGGAGTCTCTCGCACGAGAAGTTTCCGACGAGACAGGCGCCATGACACTCATCGGACGCCGCCAACTACGCTCCAACAACTCCTGGATGCACAATCTCGAGGTCCTCGTAAAAGGAAAGGTTCGCTGCACCCTGCTGGTTCACCCCGACGATGCGAGCAGCCTCGGCCTCGTCGAGGGGCAGTGGGCGCGCGTCGCGTCGCGCGTCGGGCAAGTCGTGGTGCCCGTCGAGATCACCGACGCGATCATGCGTGGCGTCGTCAGCATTCCTCACGGGTGGGGACACGACGACGCTGGCGTACAACTCCAGGTCGCGACCGCCCACGCCGGAGCCAACAGCAACGTGCTCACCGACGAACAGGCCATCGATCCGCTCTCCGGAAACGCGATACTGAACGGCATCCCCGTACGCGTCGAGGCAGCGCCGGGCGCCTAGCCTTCTCGGCAACGGGCGGAGTCGCACCCGCCCGTTCGCACCCTGAGGCCGCACGAGTCTTATGGACACACCCGCACCGCCGGATTTCCAAACGTTCCTGCGCGTCGCAAACGTACTGAACTCGTCGCTCGAGGTCGATGCCGTCTTGCGGGAACTGCTCAGCGGATTGGAACAGCTGCTCCGCCCCACGCATTGGTCGCTCCTGCTCACTGACGAGGCCACGAGCGAACTCGTCTTCACACTGGCGCGCGGGGACGTTGGGTCCTCCTTGCACGGACGTCGGCTGGCATCGGGCGAAGGCATCGCCGGCTGGGTGGCGACCAACAACCGGCCGCTGCTGCTGCCCGATGTCACCCGCGACCGACGCTTCTCCGTTCGCATGGACGAGCTTTCCGGGTTCGAGACGCGCTCGATCGTCGCGGTGCCGCTGCGCGCGGACGGGCGCTGCATCGGGGTCCTCGAAATCATCAACGCCACCGACGATCGCCCCTTCACCGAAGCTGACGCTCAGATCCTTGGTGCGTACGCCGACTTCGCAGCTCTGGCCATCCGCAACGCGCGCACCCACGCGGCGGTCGTCGAGCTGACGCGAACCGACCACCTGACGGGCCTGCGGAACTCGCAGTACTTCTTGCACTGCGTCGGTGACGCCATCGTCCGCGCCACCCCCTTCGCGCTCGTCTTCTTCGACATGGATCGCTTCAAAACCCTGGTGGATACGCACGGACACGTGTGTGGCAGCGCGGCCCTCGCTGAAGTGGGCACGGTGTTGCAACGCGTCCTGGAGCGCGACGAAGTCGCCTGCCGCTTCGGCGGTGACGAGTTCGCCCTCATGCTTCCCGATCATGATGTCGCCACCGGAAGCGCGCGCTGCGCCATGCTCGCCGAGGCCATCGAGGCCCATACGTTCCTCCGCAAGGAAGATTTGGCGCTGCGCCTGAGTGCGTCGTTCGGCGCCGCGGCGTTTCCACAGGACGGCGCGACCGCGACAACACTGCTGCACCAGGCCGACGCGCGCATGTACGAGGCCAAACGCGCCCGCAAGCTCGCGCGTTCTTGACCTGCTGAGCCGACCTCACTACACGGAGCGCCATGCGCCCTCCCGGCAATCTCGTCGGCGAACGGACCGCCGCGGCCCCGCTCGGACCAGCCGACCTCATCACTAGCTGGCGGCAGATCATCGGCACGGGCAATCTCGCCGAGGGGCGCCCTGTAGACCGTGTTTCCCGGTGGTTGTTGATCACACGGGCCTGCGTCTTCTCCATGACGATCACGTCGGCCTTGATCGGCGGGCTCCTCGCCGCGGCAACGGCGGCGGACCCACACCTGGGATATTTCTCGCTCGCGCTCCTTGGCCTCGTCGTCGCGCACGCGACCAACAACATGATCAACGACTACTTCGATACGATCGGCGGCGTCGATACCGCGACCTACACCCGGGCGCAGTACGCGCCGCACCCCTTGCTCTCGGGCCTCATCAGTACCCGCGGGCTCCTGGTGACCATCGTCGCCCTGAACCTCGTCGACCTCGCGGTGGGTCTCATACTGCTGGACGCCCGCGGCTGGACCGTCGCGGCGTTCGCACTCGCGGGGCTGTTCATCAGCGTGTTCTATGTCGCGCCCCCGCTGAAGCTGAAGCACCATGGCCTCGGAGAGCCCGGGGTATTCATCGTCTGGGGCCCCCTCATGATCGGGGGCACGTACTACGTGACGGCGGGCACCATGCCAGCGTGGGTGTGGCTCGCCTCACTTCCCTACGCCATCCTGGTCACGACCGTGCTGATCGGAAAGCACGTGGACAAGTTCGAGCAGGACCGCGCCCGCGGGATCCACACGCTTCCAGTGTTGCTCGGCCGCACCGCGTCGCTGCGCCTGACCCAGGCCATGATGATCGCCTTCTACCCCATCGTGGCCGGTCTAGTGTTCGCCGGGACGCTCGGGCCAGGGGTGCTCCTGGTCGCCTTCGCACTGCCGAGATTGGCTCAGACGCTCCAGACCTACTCCGCACCAAAACCAGATCAGCCACCCTCTGGATATCGCCTCTGGCCGCTCTGGTACGTCGCCCACGCCTTCCGACACAACAAGCTCGTCGGCGGGCTGTTCGTGCTGGGTCTCGCCCTGAATCTCGGCTTGGGACTCCTCACGAGCCCGTAGGCGCCGTCAACGCTTGCGCACGAGGGTCAGCCCGTCCGCGATCGGCAGCATCACCGATTCGACACGGTCGTCGGCCACGATGAAATCGTTCAACGCGCGCAATGCACACGTGTCGTCGTCCTGGGCCTCGGAGTTGGCCACCATGCCGAACCACAGAACGTTGTCGAGCAGGATGAGTCCGTTTGGGCGAAGTCGCCGAAGTATCTCTTCGTAGTAGCCGCGATAGTTGATCTTGTCGGCATCGATAAAGGCGAGATCGAACACCGGCTCGGACGATAGCGCGCGCAGCGTACCGAGCGCGGGACCGATTCGGAGATCGATGCGTGCGCTCACGCCGGCTTCGGCCCAGTACCGACGCGCGATCGAGGTCCACTCCTCGCTCACGTCGCAGGCGATCAGACGTCCGTCGGCCGGCAAGCCACGGGCAAGGCAGAGAGCGCTGTACCCTGTGAAGGTCCCCACCTCGATCACCCGGCGCGCTCCGATGACCTGCGTCAGCATGGTCATGAAGGCGCCCTGCTCGGCAGCGATCTGCATGATGCTGACGCCCCCGAGCTTGAAGGTCTCCGCGGCGAGCGCCTCGAGCACAGGATCCGCTGGACTGCGATGCGCCACCAGGTACCCGTAGAGTTCCGGAGTCATCGTAGTGAACTTGAGATCCATCAGCGAGTGCCCCCTCGTGCGGGAACTCATAGTGCGCCCCCGAGGGCACGTCCAGATGGCGCTTGCTCTAAGCCCATGCGTCCAAGTACGCTTGGTGCCTATGCGCTCGCCCCCCCGGACCACGATCTCGATGGGCAAGATGACGCTCGAGGACGGCAATGCCCTGATCCTCGTCGGCCTCCAACGCGACGCGTTCCCCGGCGGCACCATCGCCATCGCCGACGCCCCGGCGATCATTCCGATTGCCAATCGCTACCTGAGCGCGTGGGCGAATCTCGGCCTGCCCATCGTGCTCGGCCGCTGCTGGCATCCCCCCAACCACTGCTCGTTTCGAACACATGGCGGACCATGGCCCGACCACGCGATCGCGGACACGCCGGGCGCTGCGTTCGCGGCCGACCTCCTGGTTCCCCCGACCAGCATCATCGTATCGACCGGGACCGACGCCGCCGATGAGGCCTCGTCCGCGTTCGCCGACGCCGAACTCGACTCACAGCTCCGACGCCGTGGCACCACGCAGGTGTTCGTCGGAGGCATCGCGACCGAGCACTGTGTGCTGAATACGGTGCGAGATGCGATCGACCGCGACTACGCGACGGTGGTGCTCCGCGACGCGAGTCGTGCCACCAACGTCCGCCCCGACGACGGTGCAGACGCCGAGGGCGTCATGGCCGAGCTCGGCGCCCAATTGCTCGCGCTGGAGACACTCGGTCTGTAGTCGCGGCCAAGGACCGAGATCGTATGCGAAGCGTCGCGGCGTCCGCGACGCTTCGCACGGTCTCAGGCCGCTCTACAGGCGTTCTCTACAGAATCTCACTTGCACCACGCCAGCGCGCTGTCCCATTGTAAGGGTCTCCCATGGCTTCTCTCGCGCTCCTCTTTGCCCTGGCGTTGACCGTCGCGGCGCCTCCCTTGGCTCACGCGGCGACGCAGTGTGACCAAGGACCGACCGTGAATCCCGTCATTCTCGGGTGCGCCCCTGGGGTAGACCCCTGCGTGATACTCGACCACGACATCCCCGCGGGCTGCGAACTCGATTTCGGCGACCGCGCTGTCATATTCGCCGGCGCGTTGGATGTTGGTAGGGCCACCCTCACCGTCCACGCCGCACGCATCACCGTCGACGGGCAGCTGCACGCCCGCTCCGACGACAACCTTCCCGGCGGCGCAGTCGCGCTTACGGCATTTGCGGCGACATGCGCACCAGAGGATGAGGCCGGTACGATCATCGCCCACGGCACACTCGACGCATCCGGCAACCCGGGAGGACGCATCACCCTCTCGGCGAGCTGCCACGTCGACATCGCACGCGGGAGTAGACTGTTTTCCAAAGGCAGGCTCAGCACGAGTCCGAACTTCGCCAGCGGTGGCACGATCACCGCACTGGCGGGCACGACGTTGCTCGACACCGGCGATCTCGACGTGCGCGGCGGCAGCGGCGGTGGCGGCGGACAGGTATTCCTGAGAGCTGGGAGTGATCTTCTCGTGGATCACCCGATCGACGCCACGGGTGGCGAGTCCGACGGCGGATCCATCGATCTGCTCGCAGGCGATCACCTGAGCCTGCTGCGGACTCTGGACGTACGCAGCCGCGGCGGCGGTGGGGGTGGCTCGATCACCGTGCTCGCTGGCGTTGATGTCCAGGGGGGCAACGCCCCGGGCGGAGATCTCCTGCTCGACGCCGATCTGCTTGCCGATGGTGACGGAGAGGCCGACGCGGGGTTTGATGGAGGCTTCGTCACCCTCGGAGCCGTGGGAACGGTCGAGCTCACGACCGGCGCCCGTATCCTGGCGTCGGGTGGTAGTCCCGACGGCTTCGGCGGTCTCGTCTCGATCAACAGCGGCGATCTCGTCTCAACGAGGATCAGTGCCCTCGACGGCGACGTCGTGCTCAACGGCACGCTCATGCTCCGGGCACCCGGTGACGGGATCGGCGGCGAACTCGAGATTACCGCCGGGCGCGACGCCATCATTAGCAGCACGATCGATCTGAGCGGCGGGTTTGGAGGAGGCGAGATCGCGGTTCTCACCGGACGCAACACGACTTTCGATGGCAGCCTCGATCTCAGCGGCCGCGGCAACGAAGGAACCGGCGGCGCCGCGGAGATCCGTTCCGGCTTCGCTGACGTCGGCACGACGAGTATCTTGAGTTCATTCAACGCGAGCGGCAACAGCGACGACGCCGACGCGGACATCATCATGGCCGGCTGCCATCTCGTCGTGGCCCCGAACGTCACGATCGACGGACGCACCGCCGCCCCCGCCGGTGGCGGCGTGATCGATCTCATCGCACGACACTCCATGACACTCGGTCCCGGCAGCCGATACCTGGCCACACCCGCCGGTCCCATCACCCTCGTACATCCCCCCGAGGTCATCGCGACACTCGACGGCGCGATCTTCGATCCACCAGCGACCATCGAAACCGACGATGCCGGTCTTCTCCCGCCGTGCCCAGACTGCGGCAACGGGATCCGGGACCCCGGAGAGATCTGTGACCCCGGCCCGGACGCCGACGGCGCGTGCTGCAACGTGGACTGTAGCGCCTACCTCTGCCCGACGCCGACGTCGACCGCTACTCCGACCACAGCGCCCACCGGCCCGACGCCCACGCCAACCGTCACCGCAACCGCGACCGCAACCGTGACGGCAACCGTAACGGCGACGCCCGGCACGCCCAGTCCATCCACGACGCCAACGCCACCCGCGCCCGAACCGAAGACCACGCTCCGTTGCACGCAAGCCATCGCCAAAGCCACAACGAGCTTCGTCCTTGCGGACTTAAAGGCGCTCGAGCAGTGCTCGACGCTCGCGTTCGGTTGCATCCAGGGCGAGACACCAGGCAACGTACGGGACGCGTGTCTCGATGGCGCCGCACGGCGCTGCCTCTCCCGTATCGACAAGCTGACCGACAGCCGTGCGCGCTTCAATGCGCGCCTGACCAAATCCTGTGGCGGAACTCCCCCGATCGTCCCGCTTGCCGTCATGCGCGACCCCAGCGCCCTCGCGTTCGCACTTCTCGAACCGACCTGCCAAGCCGAGACAGGCCTCTCCCTCACTTCACACGGCGCGATCGCCGCCTGCATACACTTGGGCGGGGCGTGCGCGGTGGAGACAAGTCTCGGAACCGCGATGCCTCGCCTAGCCGATGCCCTCGGCCTGCTCTTCCCACTCGAGGGGCTGCCCTTTTGCATCCCTCCACCGCTCGGGAACGACCTCGGCCTCGACGGCGATGCGGCGCGCGAAGCACCCCGCTGCCAGCGTACGCTCCTCACGTCGGCGCGGAAGCTGCTCAGGCGTCACGTCGCCGTCGCTGCTCGGTGCGTGACCAAGCTCTTCGCCTGTCGCCTTGCTGACGCCTCGAGCCCCTGCGCGCGACCCGCCGACCAGTGCGCCCGAAAGCTCGCCGCTTTGGGGGACCCCGCGCGAGGCACCCGTGCGAAGCTCGTGAGCAAGGCCGAGCGCTCCTGCGGCAAGGTCGATCTCCCAGGGCTTCGAGATGCGAACGGCCTCGGGTTCGATGGGGCGATGGCCGCTTGCAGCGCCCTCGGCGAAGGCCCGCTCGACAGCATCACCGCGATCGCGGGCTGCGTCGCCCAGGCGTACCAATGTGCGGGCAACTCCATCGTGCGTCACGCGCTCCCGCTCGTGGACGATGAACTCGCCCGCGTCGCGCTCGCGCTCCCCGCCTGCCCCTAACTGGAACCGCCGAGCGGGCTGGCGCTGCGCACGACCGGAATCGGCTCCGATCGCGCACAGCGCGTGCGTGTCACGTGGACGCCACCGCTCGGGGCACGCAGCGCGGCACTCCACGCCGCGTGCCCCGGGGAGCTGTCTTAGCTGTCGGTCGTCGGCGTACCGACGACGTTCGGACATCCGCCGCGCGGTACGACCTCGCAGCCGTTCAGCTCAGATACGTCGTTGGTCGATGCCGAGTCGTCGTCGTCGATCAAGACGACGGTATCGACCAGGATGTCCTCGAGATTCTCGTCGGCGGTCATCTCGATCTCGCCGCGCTTCCCGATATCGTTTCGGATGGCCGCCCCCGTCACGTCGATAAAGGCAGGGACCGTTGCCGCGCCACCACCGACGCCCGACATCACGAAGATATTTTGCGCCACCGTAATCTGACTTCCTGAGAGATCGACGAACCCGAATGCCTGGATCACTAGATCGCTCTCCGGTCCGCCGAAAATTCGGTTCGGCGTCCGCACGGGATTCGTACCACCACCGCCGCACTTGTTGTTGGGCGGCTGCTGCGGCAGCGTCGCACTTGCGCCCGCCTCCACGTTGCCGTTCAGGGAAACGATCTCGACCCGGTCCCGCGGGCTGTTGGTGGTGATCGTCACGCCGGAGAGAACGATGTCGCCCACCGCAATCATATCCAGCTCTCGGCTCTTGAACGTCGAGGCCAGCGCCGTGATCGTGCAATCGGGCGAGGCATCCGTACAGGTGATCAACAGTTGATCGCCACCGGAGCCCGCGCCACCAACGACGACATTCGTCCCATCGAAGAGGATGTCCCCACCGGTCACGATATCGACCGATGAGTTCGCGTTGGTACTCTCGATTGCCGAGCCGAGAGCCGAAAACATTCCGCTGGCGGTGACGCGGATCGCCGTGCCAGTCCCGTCCGCGAACAGGCGCCCTGCCGGCCCCTGAATCGTGATGTTCGCGGCCTCGAGCACGAGCGTGTCCGTGCTGCCGAGCGGCGCCAGCGCGCATTCAATGACGAGATCGTCCGGCGCCACCTCGATGCGGGTGCTGTCGGTACCGCCTTGGACGACGATGTTGGGATCGTTGGCACAGTCCGTCACCGTGATGGTAGCCGCGACCGCCGGTCGCGCCACCACCAGAACGGCAGCGAGCGCTAGCCCGGTCACCCGGAGCGAACGAGACATCTGCAGGCAGTTGTGGGTGATCATCTCCGTGCTCCTCATGAATCCGTGCTCGGGGTGCCAACCGTGTTGTTGAAGCCTTCGTGCGGCGTTTGCTCGCGGCCGTTGATCTCGGACACATCATTCTGTGACGCGGACCGATCATCGTCGATCAGCGTCGCATCCGTGATGTCGACCTGCCCGGCACCACCAGCCGCGGTGATCTCGATCTCGCCCCGCTTTCCGAAATCGTTTCGAACGGAGGCCCCAACCAGGAGGATGTCGCCAGCGCCACACAGACCGGAATCGATCATGATGTTGCGACCGATAGCCAACTCGGCCCCTGACAGATCGATCTCACCGCAGGCCTCGATCGTCATCCGACCCTCGACATCACCGAGAACCTGGCCCCCGCAAAAGAGGATATTGCCGTTCCGTGTCTCGATGTGGATGCGGTCACGCGGAGACCGCGTGTGGATGAGCGCGCCGTCCGACACGATGTCACCATCGACTACGATCCGGATACGCTGCGCCTCGATGGTCGACTGGCAGAGATTCATACCGCAGTCGGCGCCGCTGCACTCGAGGCGCAGTTCACGTCCCGGCTTGAGGCCGCCCACCTTGATGATCGAGCCGAGAATCGTGAAGCCCGTTTCCGACCTGAACCGTACGCGCCCGTTGCTGTTCGTGGCCTCGACCGTCGCCATCGTGAGCGTGATGTGCCCGTCTGCCCGCACATCGATCGCGCGGCCTTTGAACGACGAATCGATCCGACCCGTGGGGCCTTCGATGGTGATGTTGTTCGCGCGCACGTTGATGCGCTGGGTCTTCCCGAGCGGCTGCAACGCGCACTTGAGAACGAGATCGTCGGGCCGCACATCGAGGACGGTCGAGCGCCCCTGAATCTCGACCGGGCCTGCGATCGTGCAATCGGTGACGGTCACCGTCGCCGCATGGCCAGCCACGGGCACGGCCAGAATGAGCATACCGACCGCACCGAAGAGCGCGCCCAGTACGTTGGTGGAGATCGGCGTACGCTGGCTCCAAGTCATTGAACCCTCACTCGTGAGTTTCGTTCGGAGACCAGGTCGGGTCGCCGACATGCAGTGGAAGGAAAGACAGCACAGGAGACGTTCTCAGTGCCCCCTGTTTAGGTCGAAGACCTGCGGCCTGTCAATGCGCGCCGCATGGGATTCAACATGCAAAATTGGGAACTTGGAGGGCGCATAGCGTCTGCGGGGAGGCCAGCCGCGCAACCGCTCGCGAGAGGCGGGAGAGGCGCCAGGCAGCGCTCAGCCTTCTCGTGGGCGAAACAGCCCGAAGGCACTCGTATACCCGTGCAAGAACGTCGCCCCTTGGACCGGGCCGATCTCGCCGTTGCAGAAGAAGCCCCCGAGGGGCACGGCACCCACGTGACGAGCGAAGGCTTTGGAATCATGGTCCGGGCTACCATACAGATGCGCGCCCCTCCCGAGGCACGAAAAGAGGAGCGCGCCCGCGGGTGGACGCACCGGACGATAGCGTTCGAGCAGATTCACGAGATCGGTCGCGGACGTGTCCGCGTCGCGTAAATGGAACTGGACCACCGCACCCGGTTCGACCGCCGCGCCGACGGCAAGCGCCCCGCGCTCTCCATCCAGACCGAGGATGTTGCGGATGAGAAAATCACCCTGTTCGTATGAGCCCTGATGCGGGCGCATCACCACGCCAACGAAAAGCGAGTGCCCGAGCAACCGACGATCGCGGGCATCGGCCTGCTCCGCGAGCCGCTGCAACACATCGAGCGGCCGGTGGCCATCGAGCTCGAAGATGAGGTGCTGATCCGCACGCGTCACGAACATCGGCTCGCCAATGGGACGACAACCCTGTGCCACGATTGTATCCAAAGCGATGTTTCCGGTCAGCGCAAGCCCGACCAATCCGGCACGATGCACTGTGGCATCGTGGTACAAGACCTGCTCACCAGGCGTCCTCCCACCACTCGCCAGACCACCGATCGTCGTCGACGACGGAAAGGCCCGGTCGAGCGCCTGGATGATGCCTTCAGCGTCACACGACAACGGATCGGGCAACAACACGAATTGCGGAGCATCGGCCGCGGCGATCCCCAGGCGAGCCTCCCACTCCGCGAAGGGAGCGTCGCGCCCCGGCACCGCAGGGGCCTCCAGGTAGAACGAGCGCACGGCGACGTCGGGAAGCACCGCCGCGGTGATTGAGAGCCCGGCTTGCCCTTCGATCTCCTCGCCGCCGCCGATCACGCCGCCCGCGGAGCATCCGATGAGACGTACCGGAGCGATCGTCTCCGCCAAAAGAGGCCAAAGTCGACCGTACCTCTCAGCGTGATGCGGCGACACGAACGCAATCGCAAGGTCGGGCTGGACACCGCCGAGTTGAGCCCCGAGCGCCGCCACGACTTCGCGAACTGCGACCTCGAATGATGACGCCGTCGATCCTGCCGAAGCCCACCGCATGCCTCTCCCTAAGACAGCGAAGGCCGCGCAGCAACCGCGTCCAGCGCAACGACTGACCTGGCTCCATGGCTGTCTAGGAGACCGCGACCGCAACGTCGCATCAGTGTCCAACTGCTCCTTCTAGCGAGTGACTAGGCACCGAAACGCTCAAACTGGAGGCAGTCGTCTACGGAACGTCTCTTCGGGCGACCATAGCGTCCTTCGGGCCAGCCGATGGGCAGGAGGGCACACGTGGGGCAATTGTCGGGCAAGCCCAGGAAGGCGTCGATCTCGGCGCCGTGGGCTCGATGCAGGGTCGTGAGCGATGCCCCGAGCCCTACCGCGCGGCACGCCAAGAGAATGTTCTGTATCGCCGGAAAGAGCGCCTGGTGCTGCGGCTCCCCCCGACGCGTCCAGCCGGCCACGAACAAATGCACGGGCGCCTCGTGCAGATGATCCGCGAGGTGCAGCGCCGCCCGGATGTTTCGGCGCTTGGCCTCCGGGAACGCTGGATCTTTGGCGGCTTCGAGCGCCGGCGCTATGTAGGCGTGGAAGGCGGGCCGATACCGCTCCGCAATCCAGGCGCGGCGCTCGGGTTCGGTCACCGCGATGAAAAACCATGGCTGCCGGTTTCCTCCGCTCGGAGCGAACGTTCCCGCTTCGCACACAGTCCGGATGAGCCCAGCCGGCACCGGATCGGGCTTGAGGCGCCGGATGGCCCGTGTGGTGCGAATGCCCTCGAGGAGCGACACCCCGTCGCTGCCGGGTTTATGCTGACCTATGTCATCCACCATATGAGGGTCTGAACGCCACCAGGTGGGCCAAGTCAACCCGAACCGTCAACGTCCGCACCCACTTGCCTCCCTGCCACAACGAAGCTAGTACCCACAGCCGCCGCCACTAGCGGCGCGCAAAGGAGCCTTCATGCGAAAGACTGTTCTCACCATAGCGCTGACCGCCGTCGTCTCGATCGTCGTGGCCTGCAATTCCAACTCGACCCCACAGGCGAGTGACGGGGCGGCCCCCGCGGCAGACGCAGACGCGGGCGCGGCCAGCGAGTTCACCACCGACGATCAGCGAGTCTTCTACGCGCTCGGGCTCGGCCTCGCGCGGCAGCTCGCGGCATTCAAACCTACGGAAGACGAGCTCAAGTTCGTGCAGCTGGGTCTCGCCGACGCCGCGCTCGGCCGGCCGGAGAAGGTCAAGATGGAAGAGATGCGGCCGAAGGTGCAAGAGCTCGCTAAGACGCGTGCCGAAGCCCAAGCCTCAGGCGAGAAGACGAAGGGCGTGGCGTACGCCGAGAAAGCCGCCGCCGAAGCGGGCGCCACAAAAACCGCGTCGGGCATGATCCTGCAGGAGATCACGGCCGGAAGCGGCGCCTCGCCGGCAGCCACCGACCGCGTCAAAGTGCACTACACCGGAACGCTCATCGATGGCACCGTCTTCGACAGCTCGGTGGAGCGCGGCCAGCCGGCGACGTTCCCGCTCAATGGTGTCATCAAGTGCTGGACCGAAGGCGTGCAGCTCATGAAGGTCGGCGGCAAGGCGAAACTCACTTGCCCGTCCGACATCGCCTACGGCGACCGTGGCCGGCCGCCGACGATTCCGCCGGGCGCCACGCTCGTGTTCGAGGTCGAGCTGCTGGAGATCGTCGCGGCAGAATAGCGGAGGCGATCCCATGCGGGGCACCATCCAGGACCATCCGCTCACCATCCGCGACATCCTGGCTCACGGGCGGACGGTGCACGCAGGCAGTCAGGTCGTCACCCTAGAAGAAGGCGGCGCTCGCCGTACCTCGTTTGCCGAGGTCGGCGAGCGCGCCGCCCGTCTTGCCGGCGCATTGCACCGGCTCGGCGTCCGCCCCGGCGATCGTGTCGCCACCTTCGGGTGGAACACCCAAGAGCACCTCGAGGCCTACCTCGCCGTCCCGTCCATGGGGGCGGTGCTTCACACGCTGAACATCCGGCTGTTCCCGGAGCAGCTCGTCTACGTCGCGAATCATGCTGAAGATCGCGTCATCATCGTCGACGATGCAGTCGTCCCATTGCTGGCTCAGGTCCGCGATCAGCTGACGACGGTAGAGCACATCATCGTGACCGGCAGTGGCAACGCCGCCGGTCTCGGCGAGACGCTCCGCTACGAGACGCTCCTCACCGCCGAAACGCCCTCGTACGACTGGCCCGCGGTCGACGAGTCCTCCGCAGCCGCCATGTGCTACACCAGCGGCACGACCGGCAACCCCAAAGGCGTGGTGTACACACACCGCTCAACCTACTTACACACGCTGGCCACCTGCACCGGGTCCGCGCTCGGCCTAACCGAGCGCGATCGCCTGTTGGTCCTCGTCCCGATGTTCCACGCCAACGCCTGGGGTCACCCCTACGCGGGTTGGCTCACTGGCTGCGATTTCGTCATGCCGGGCCGCTTCCTGCAGGCCGAACCCCTCTGCAAAGCCGTCGCCGAGGAACGACCGACCGTATCGGCAGCCGTCCCGACGATCTGGAGCGACATTCTCCGCTACTCCGAGACGCATCCGGTCGATCTCTCATCACTCCGGCTGATCGTCTGCGGAGGCTCCGCCGTACCGCGGAGCCTCATGGAACGCTTTCAGGAGCGCCACGGGGTTCCGATCATCCAAGCGTGGGGCATGACGGAAACCAGTCCGCTCGCGGCCGTCTCCTTCGCACCGAAGGGCACCGAGGCCGCCGAGGAGATGAGCTGGCGGGCCAAGACTGGGCGCATCATCGGCGGCGTACAACTCCGCATCGTGAACGACGCTGGCGAGACGCTGCCCTGGAACGGGGCCGACGCCGGCGAGATCGAGGTCCGCGGACCCTGGATTACGAGCAGCTACTATCTCGACGACGATGCAGAGAAGTTCCACGATGGCTGGCTCCGCACTGGCGACGTCGGCACCGTGGACGAGCGCGGGTTCGTGCAGATCACCGATCGGGCCAAGGACGTCATCAAGTCGGGCGGCGAGTGGATCTCCTCGGTCGAGCTCGAGAACGAGATCATGGCGCATCCCGACGTCTTGGAAGCTGCCGTCGTCGGCGTGCCCGATCCTCGCTGGGAGGAGCGTCCCCTCGCCTGCGTCGTCCTGGGAGCGGACAAGACTCCCGACGTCGAGGCTCTCAAGCACTTCCTGCAGGACCGTGTCGCGAAATGGTGGGTGCCGGAACGCTGGGCGTTCATCGCCGAAGTTCCCAAGACGAGCGTCGGCAAGTTCGACAAGAAGGTCCTGCGCGCGCGCTACGCCGACGGGAAGCTCGACGTGGTTTCCTAGACTCCGATTGCAAACGATGCAGCGATGACCAGGTGGGGTGAAATCTCCACCGAGCGCCCGGGTACTACATCAATCGGCCCCGGGTACTACATCAATCGACTGACGAACCAGTAGAACCCGAGAGCGGTCACACCGCCCAGGCTGGCCTCGCGCCAAAGTCCGCGACCGAGGACACGAACGATAGGCCAGGCGAGTGCAACCACGATCAATTGGCCGATCTCGACGCCGACGTTGAACCCGAAGAGCGCGCCGGCGACGCGTGCTGGCGGAAGGCCCACGTCGAGTAGAAAACCGCCGAAACCGAGCCCGTGGATCAGGCCGAATAGAAGAGCAACGGCGGCACGCACACGCTCCGGGTGGGTCGCCCGCGCGAGCAATGGGAAATGGCAGCCAGCGAAGAGCGCAAGACCGAGCAGGCTGATGGTTGGCACCGCGTCCACGCCGAGCCCCCCCGCCCCGGCAACCAACCCCAGTCCGAGAGCCCAGGCGATACCCCACGTCCGGGCGCTCCCAACGGTGATGACGCCTTCACACGCGACGAGCGCGATCGACAGACCGATCAATGCCTCGACGGCGGGCGCCTCTGGTCGCAGTAGCTGGAGTGCGGCCACCGCCAAGGTCACACTGTGACCGATCGTGAAGCCGCTGACGACCACGACGACCTCCCGTCCGCCACGACCGACCAGGAGCAGCGCGAGCAGGAACGCGAGATGGTCGAGGCCGGTCGCGATGTGGGTGAACCCCAGCCAGACATACCGGCCGAGGCTCCGCCCTTCGGACGTCCCGGGAGCATCACCCAACGCCCAACGGGGCTCGCGCGCGGAGAGGATACGTTCGGCGGTCTCTCCGGCCCGACGCACCTGGGCGAAGTGCAGATGTGCGGGGGCCACATCGAGCAAGAAACGACTCTCGATGGTACGCGCACCCGGTCCACAGCGCAGCGCCCACGCGATGCCGACTCGATCCTCCGCGGGGCGGAGCACCTCCGGCGGCGCGACGACAGTGCATCGCTCTTCGCCCGCACGCAGACCCAGGCGCGAGGTCGCATACGCTGCCAGCCATTGGTCGAGTTCGTCGCGCGCGCGGCTCGCCACCTCCGCCTCAGGAACCCTGGTGAGCTCGAGCAACGGCACCCGCACGACGACGCGCGCCCCATGCTCGGTGATGGTCCACTGTGACACCGATTGACTGCGGGTATGTGCCTCGGCGATGAGCGGCACGCCCACCAAGATACACACGAACGCGAGCGTGGGCGTGCGGATCCTCACGGCAGCGGGTCGGACCGAACGATGGTCGCTCGCGCCCGGAGATCCCGCAGATACTCGGCAAGCGCTCGCTCGCCTGCACGACGGCGATACTCGGCACGGATCGTCGCCTCCATACCGGCAAACTCCGGCAGGAAGGCGTCACCACGCTCGACGAGTTCGAGCACACGGTACCCGCCCCCAGACCGTATGGGCGCGCTCACGGCACCGACCTCGAGAGCCAGCACCGCCCGGAGCGCTGTCGGACCGACGTATTCGCGGAGCTTCGCTGGAGGCAGCATGATGTCGGGCACGCCAGCACCGATCCTGGGGCCCACGGAAGCGGCGACCACCGCGAAGGACTCTCCCGCCTCCACGCGCGCGCGCACGGCCTGGACACGCCGCCGCGCGGCCGCCTCGTCCGCCCCGACAGGCACGAACACCTCGCGAACCCGAAGGCGTCCCGGTTGCCGAAAGAGATCCGGCTCGTCCAGGTAGAAGCGCTCCAGCTCGGCCGGCGAGGGTTCCGCATCGCGCGCCGCGGTCGTGACCGAGGCGATCATTGCATCGACCAGACTCGCGCGCACCGTCCGATCTACGCGGGCGAACCCCAGATCGAGCGCCCGCTGGACGAGCAGCTCCTCGTCAATCAAACGCTCGAGCACCCGACGTTGCTCGGCAGCGTCGGGTGCTGTGCGACGATCACGCGTCAGCGCGTCGACGGCGCGCGCGAAGTCCTCGGCATCGATCTCCGCCTCGCCTACTCGAGCGGCAACATCGGCGTGCAACGCGCCGGAGCCCGCCGGGCGTCGCACCAGTCCCAGCAAGGCCACCGTCATGCCAACGACGGCACCGGCGATTAGGAGCGCGGACGGACGTCGGGACGATGGCGGGCCCCCGGCGTCCCCCGACCGCATTACCGACCCGGTCCGCGCGATCCGTGCAGGTAGATCGGAGACGACCAGGCGCGTTCTTCGGCCAGGAGGAGACAGTCGTCGTCAATCGACGTCCGCTCGTCCCCATGACACGGATGCACGGCAATGCAGTTCCCCTCGACGTCGCGATCGCAGCGGAGATTTCCGGCGTTCACGGTCGGACTCGCCTCCTCGATCGCACGGACGTAGTAGACCATGTCGCGGCCAGCGCTGCCGTACTCTGGGTCATCGAACTCCACGGCACACCCCGCGGGATCGCCGCATGCGAAGACGCGCCACGGATCCTCGATGAGTTCGTCGATCGGCTCGTCGGGGCGCGTCTGCGGACGGACACGCACGACCTCGATCCGCGTGATGATCTTGCGTGAGTCGCTGGGATGATAGCACTCGCCGCGGCAGAGCGACTCGAGCCGGTCGGCCGGCAGACCGGAGACACTGTGGGCGGGACAGCCCGGTTGTTGCTCCAGGGCACCCACCGCTCGCACCCGAAAACGCGGCGCGCCCTGGAACTCCACGATCGACCCCATGGGCTGTGCGCCCTCGTCGGCATTCAAGAGATCGAACCAGAGGAGGATCCGATCCCCGCTCGTGCCATAGACCTCGCGCCGCTCCAGCGCCTCCCAAACCGAATCTCTGTCACGTCCGCTCGCATGCGTCGCCACCAACCCGCCCGTCACGAAGAAGGACGATTGGCGCTCGGTGTCCCACACCTGCAGCTGGATCAACTCACGCGGTGCCGTGGGATCGAAGGCCACCGACGTCGGGTCATCCCCGTCCGGCACATGCGTCGTGGCGTACTTCGTGCCGAGTTCATTCGCGGTCCGCGCCTCGGTCATGCTCGTCCGAGCATACTCCTTGTAGCCTGTCCCAGGGCGCGCACTGTGGTTGTCGCTGGACGCCAGAAAGCCGAACTGGAAATGCCGAGGAGCCGCAGGATCATCGAAATTCCCGATCGCAAGCGCGTACTGCGCACTTCCACCGGGACGGTAGGCGAACGCCGGTGCGTAGCAGTCGGTGCACTGCCCGCACTCGCCCCAATCCTCCATCGTGGCGCCGGGAACCGTCTGACGCCCAGCGGCCCCGGCCGCGAGAAAATGCCGCTCCGCCTGCGCCACGCGACGCTCACACTCGTCGGCGGGCAGGTCGCCACAACGTGCGCGAATGATCTCGCCCGCGACGTGGCAGCACGGTTGATAGCCCTCGGACGGCTCCGGGCAGATGGTGTTCCCCTCCGCATCGTATTCGGCGGCTCGCCAGTCACGATACTCCTCCGAGTTACCGTGGCCGGAAAAAACCTCGAGTAGTCGTTGGCGCCCGGGATCGTGCTGGTCCCCTCCAAGCTGTTTGTCGAGCGATGATCCCGGCGGGGTATAGAGTCCCCATGACAGGCCGTGCGGTATCACCATGCTCGGAAAGCCCCACTGTCCGAGCTTTTCGAACAGGACCTGCGGTGTCGGCGCCTCCTCGATACAATCCGCCGGAAGCGCGCGGGTATCGACGCCTTCTGGACAGAACGGCTTACCGGCGAGGTCCTCGACCTTGTAATCGAGATCCTGCACCTGACGGCGGCTCGCAAAGTCGGCATACGGCGCGAGGAAGCGCAGGAACAGCGAGCGATCCTGGCGCATCGCCTTGGTCGCGACCGCGCCGGACGTAATCGGACGCGCAGGCACCTCATCCTCGGCGGTGTCGCGAAAAATGACGTTCTTGTGGCCCCAGTGGGTCGCCGGCGTCAGCCCAACCTGCGTCCACTCGAATCCGAGAAAGGTCACGAGGTCCGGATTGGTCGGATCGCCGGAGAGCGCATTGCATTGCCGCACGCTGTCCTTGATGAGGCCCCAATGGCGCGGCGTCAGGGCCTCGGCATGGTCGGTGTGGGCCCAGAAATCTAGATCGGCGCAGTAGCGCGCGAAGTCACACGCGTCGGCAGGCGGATGCGCGCCCTCTCCCTGAAAGATCGGCAGGCTCCAGGCGAACGCGTCCATCGAGTACGTCGTGTGGACGTGGAGATCCCCGAACAGGATCTGCTTGTCGGACGACCGGGCGCCGATCTCGTGCCGCGCCACTCTCTGGCGAGCGGCACGTTCCGCCACCCACTGCGCAGGAAGCGCCGCCCCCTGAATCTCCCCGCTCCCCTCCGGTGTCGGTCGATAGTCCAACCAGATCGCCAGGACCAAGACCACCAGCAACAGCGCCACCCCTGCCAACACGCGAACAAGCCGCTTCATCTACTCACCATGTCAGGCTGTCCTCGCACCGCGCAGCAACCGTCCCGGCAACGGGCTCTCCGGGTCGAGCAAATCGCGCCCATCCTCTCGAAGCGGAACGCCATTGACGATCACCGCGCGCACACCCGTGGCGTCGGCGATCAAGCGATCGGCTCCCGCCGGCAGATCATACACGCGTCGCACCGGCGCGCACCCGACCGTTGCCGGATCGAAAACCGTGACATCGGCGACAAACCCACGGACGAGGCGACCACGATCGCGGAGCCCGAAAAGATCGGCACCACCGGACGTGAGCTGCCGCACGCCCTCTTCGAGGGTCAGCGTCCCTTTGTCTCGTACCCAGTGCCCGAGGAGATGCGTCGCGGCCCCGGCGTCGCAGAGCTGGCTCGCATGTGCCCCCGCGTCCGACAGACCCAGCACCGTTGTGGGATCCGTGAGCAACTCGGCGACGATGTCCTCGTCGGTATTCATCACCGCCATCCGGAACCGCGCCTCCAGCTCCGATGCCAAAGACAGGTCGAGCACCAGATCGACCGGATGCACGCCCCGCTCCGCCGCCACCTCGACGACATTGCGCTCGTTCAACGCGGGCTCGCTTGGACAGGCCGAGATGACGGTCTTGTTCCACCGGACCGACAACGCACCGCGCTCGCCGTGCTCCCTAAACGCGTGGCGGAATCGCGGATCGGCGTAGATCCGCTTCTTGCCCTCGAAATCGGCGGCCGAAACCGGCTGAAAGATGGACAGGCTTTCGAAAATGAAGGGCGCCTTGAACTGCAACTCGAACAGAAGGGGCCGACCGGTGACCTGCGGTACGACCTCGACACCATCCGCGCGCAGCTTGGCCATCTGCTCGAGCACCGGCCGGTGCCCCTCCGGCCCGAGCATCCCGCCGAGCAACGCCGTCCAGGTAACGGGACGCCCGATCCGCTGCGCAATCGCCGCGAACTCGTCGGTGAACAGGCCCATGCCGATGGTCGCCTGCATGACCCCATGCCCGGCCGCCGCGAGACAATCGGCGAGCGTCTCGATCTCCTCGAGACTCGCGGCGCGACTCGGAACCGGTCGGCCGCCGTACCCTACATGCGTCGGTGCCTTCGAGGTCGCGAAACCGAGCGCGCCCGCGCGGAGCGCCTCACCCACGAGGCTCCGCATCGCCTCGATCTCGGCGGCGGTCGCCTCGCGCTCCGTGGCGGCCTCGCCCATCACGTACATCCGGACCGGCGTATGCCCCACGAGGGCGCCAACGTTGATGGCCGTACCCCGTCGCTCAATGGCATCCAGGAACTGCGGAAAGGTCTCGAACGGCCATTCCGTTCCGACGCCCGCCCGCAACGCCGCCAAGGACATGCCCTCGACGCTCTCGAGCGTCCGCATGATCAGGTCACGATGCTTCGGCCGGGTCGGGGCGATCCCGAAGCCACAGTTCCCCATCACGACCGACGTCACCCCGTGCCACGGAGAAATCGTCAGCATGCGATCCCAGAAGACTTGGGCGTCGTAGTGCGTATGAATGTCGATGAATCCCGGGGCCACGACGTGACCCGTGGCATCGATGGTACGCGCCGCCGTTCCGTCCACCGTACCAATCGCCGCGATCCGCCCATCGCGCAGGCCAAGGTCACCCGCCCGCGCCGGCGCGCCGGTGCCATCGACGAGGGTCCCGCCGCGAATCGCCACCTCAAAGTCGTGGGCCATAGATCCTCTCCGCTATGCGAGTGTGCGCCCGGCCGTCAAGCGATGCGCCAGACGCGGCGCCCCGTCAGGCCCTCCCGCACCACCCACGCCATTCAGGAGACGACGCCCGCGGTGCGCAGGTCGGCGATCTCCGACGAGGAGCAACCAAGCTCCCCCAGCACCTCGTCCGTATGCTCGCCGTGCACGGGCGCCGGCCGTCGAATCGCCGCGGGTGTCGCCTCGAACCTAGCCGCCGGCCGGGGCTGGCGCATCCGACCGGCACGCGGGTGCGTCGACTCCACCAGCAGCTCGTTGGCAACGATCTGCGGATGCGTGAGGAGCTCGTCGCGCGTGACGACTGGTGCGCATGGGACCTCCTCGGCATCAAGGCGCTCCAGCCACTCGCGTGAAGTCCGAGTGCGAAGCGCGTCCGCGGTCAGACGCATCCGAGCCTCCGCGTTCTTCTCGCGGCGAGACGGGGTCCGAAACCGCTCGTCGTCCAGTAGCTCGGGCTGCTCCAGGACGCGAACCAAGCCGCGCCACTCCGCATCCGACACGACGCCGACGGTAATGTACCCATCGGAGGTCTCATAGATCAGATCGCGGACTCTGTTCGGCCGCCAGTCCTCCTCGTCGTTATCGAGAAACGTGTGCGAGGCCATGCCCTCGGGCCACAGAAAGGCCACGGTGGCATCGAGCATCGCCAGGCGCACGTGCTGCCCGACACCGGTCCGCTCACGTGCGACCAACGCCGCCGTGATCGCCTGTGCGGCCGTAATCGCCGTCAGTTTGTCCGGCACGATCGTCCGCATCATACGTGGTCGCCCCGTCGCCGCGTCAGCTTGAATCGTCGCCAAACCCGACAAGGCCTGCACGATGGGATCGTAGACCCGCTTGGCAACGTAGGGCCCACGCTCTCCGAAACCGCTGATCGAAACGTACACGAGATCGGGCTTGATCGCGCGCAGGACAGACTCGCCGATGCCCATACGCTCGACGGCACCCGGCCGGAAGTTCTGCACGAAGACGTCAGCGCTCGCCACCAGGCGTTCGAGAAGCACTCGACCACGCGTCGACTTCAGGTCGAGCACGATCGAGCGCTTGTTGCGATTCGTGGTGGCGAAGATGGCCGGCACTCCCCCCCTGCGGGTCCCGAACGCACGCACCAGATCACCGACGCCTGGCGGCTCGACCTTGATGACATCGGCCCCCTGATCGCCGAGGATCATGGTCGCCAGCGGCCCCGACACCATCGCCGAGACGTCGATCACGCGAATCCCGTCCAGCGGTCCTGGCATGCACACTCGTGTACGTGTCTCGTCCGGACTGACGCAAGCCGGCTCGCATTCGTCTCCGGGCACCG
>JAJCZP010000291.1 GCA_029262315.1 Deltaproteobacteria bacterium
GCGAGATCGCCGTCAGCCTCGCGCACGAGATCAACAACCCCCTCGAGGTTCTCACGAACACCGCCGAACTCCTGGAGGAGTTCGTACGCGGCGCCGCCTCCGACGAGCAGATGATCATCGAAGAAGAGCGCTTCGAAGCCATCCAACGCGAACTCGGGAAGATCCAGGGGATCGTCAATCGAGTGCAGGGCCTCGCCGCGGGCGATACCTACGAAACGCGTCAGTATCTTCCGGGCACACTGATGACGGATCTCCGAGGCGCGACCGCCGAGCCCGCCGCAGCCACCGACGCCGTCGGACACCGCAACGGGGAAGAGCTGCCCTCGCTCAGAGGCCGTGAGATCCTGGTCGTCGACGACGATCTCGGAGTCTGCCAGTCGATCGCTGAACTCCTGCGCCACCAGCACGCCTCCGTCGCGGTCGCGACGTCGGCCCGCGAGGCACTCGGGCTCGTCGAGGGGCGACGATTCGATCTCGTACTGAGCGATGTCGTGATGCCCGACATGGACGGCTACGATCTCTATATGGAGCTCCGCGACACCCACCCCGAACTCCCCGTCGTCTTGATGACCAGCTACCTCTACGACCGTGATCACGTCATCAAGCGTAGCAAGCTCGCGGGACTGGACGACGGCGTCCTCTTCAAGAAGCCGATCGACCCCGAACGTCTGAAAACGATCATCAGCACGCATTGCGCACCAGCCGATCGTGACCTTGCGCCCAAACGCGCCTGAGCGTTACCGCCATGGCCGGGGGCGACATGCCTCCGAGGCTCTGGTAGGTGTCGAGCATGGAGATTCGCCAAACCACGCCACCTGAAGCGCAGACGACGCTCTCCAACGAACCGGGCGCCGTCTACCTCGATGTCCGTACTGCGGATGAGTTCGCCGCTGGCCATCCCGCCGGCGCGCGCAACGTCCCCGTGCTCTTCCTGCAAGGACCGGGAAAGCCATCGCAACCGAATGCCGATTTCCTGGCGGTCGTGGAGCGCAATTTTCCGCACGAAACGAAACTGCTGATCGGCTGTCTCTCCGGCGGACGATCGCAGCGCGCCGCGGAAATTCTGACACAGGCCGGCTACACGGACGTCACCAACATCCGTGGAGGATTCGGGGGCGCACGGGATCGAGCGGGCCAGGTCGTCGTCGAGGGCTGGGAGGCCGCCGGGCTCCCTGTCGAGCGCGGCGCCACGGCCGGTGCCACCTACGACGAGCTTGCTAGTACCAAGTAGCGCGTGGCCATCCGCATCACCAAAGTCTACACGCGCCACGGCGACAAGGGCCAGACGCACCTCGTGGGCGGCAGCCGTGTCGCCAAGGACGATCCCCGCATCGAGAGCTACGGCACGATCGACGAGCTCAACGCCATCCTCGGGATCGTCCGCGCCTACAACGACGAGACGCCCTCGCCCTGCAAGACGCGGCTCGATGCGATTCTGCGGCAGCTGCAGAACGAGCTCTTCGATCTCGGCAGTGAGCTCGCAACGCCCCCCGACGCCGCCTGGAAGGGCATGATCACGATCGGCGCGGCACAGGTGAAGACCCTCGAACGCACGATCGACGAATGCCAACGCGACCTGCAGCCGCTGCGGTCGTTCATCCTGCCCGGGGGCGGTACCATCGCGGCCTTCCTGCACCAAGCTCGCACGGTCTGCCGACGGGCCGAGCGCGACATCCTGCGTCTGATGCGCGAGGAGCCCGTGGGGCCACACGCACTCGGCTACGTGAACCGACTGTCGGACCTCCTCTTCGTGCTCTCACGATGGACGTCCCATCATCTCGGCCAACCCGAATACCTCTGGGAGAAGGGCCTGACCCTGCCCCCGAGCCGCCCAGCCCGCAAGAACGCACCACGGCGTGGGAGTACCGCACGAGGACGCACACGATGAGCAACCGCATCTATCTCCGCCAACTCGAGGTCGGCTCGATGCAGAACTACGCCTATTTGGTTGGCGATCCCGAGACACGCGAAGCCGCCGTCATCGACGCCGCATGGGACATCGACGCGATTCTCGCAGTGGCCCGCGAGGACGGTATGACCGTCACCACGTCCCTGGTCACCCATTTCCACCCCGACCATCTCGGGGGCCGCTTCATGGGCATGAGCGTCGCAGGCGCCGCCGAATTGATCGCCCAGGTGCCGATGAAGGTCCACATCCACAAGGCCGAAACCGAGTACGTCGGCAAAGTCTCCGATCTCTCCCAGACCGATCTGGTTCCCGTCGACGCGGGCGATACCATCACCGTCGGCAAGGTCCCCATCACGTTCGTTCACACCCCGGGACACACCCCGGGTTCACAGTGCTTTCTCGTCGACGGCAATCTGATCTCCGGAGACACACTGTTCATCGGCGGCTGCGGACGCACCGATCTTCCAGGCAGCGATCCCGCAGCGATGTACCAGAGCCTCAACCACACGCTCCGCAATCTGCCCGACGACACCGTGGTCTATCCGGGACACAACTACGCCGACCGGCCGCAGTCGACGATCGGCCACGAGAAGGCGCGTAACCTCTACATGCGCTTCGCGTCGGTCGAGGAGTTCCTGGGCTTCATGGGCCGCTGAGGGACGCGCGCGTGCCGAAACTCCAGGCGCGACGAGCCGTCACCCTAGGGATCGCGACGGCCGCGCTCGCGATGGCCGTCGAGGCCGTCGCCGCCCCGCTCGCCATCGCCCCCGCTCCAGGGATCCGCCTACAGTCGTACCACGCTTACGGGAGCATGCGGCGCCAAACTGTGGCCGTGGCGACTCCTGCGACCTTCGCCATCCCGGTGGAGATCCCAGAGGGGGCCCGGCTGATCGGTGGCCTCGCCGTCCCGGACCAGGTCTGGAAGACGTCGGTCGTAGACCAGGCCACGCCCCTCCGCTTTCGCGTCAGCTTCCGGAGCGGCGACGACACGATTGTGCTCTACGATCGCGTCATCGACATCCGCGCCCGCACCGACGACCGCCGTTGGTTCGATTTCGGGCGCGACCTCTCGGCCCTTGCCGGGCGACGCGGCGAACTCGAGTTCGCAACGACCGCGGTCGGCGACGCCACCACGTCCCCACTCGCGCTCTGGTCCGTACCCGAATTGGCCCGCTGCCCTGAAGCAGGACCGAGCCTGCTCTTGATCACGCTCGACGCCATGCGCGCCGATCACCAGAGCGGCGTGGGCTATCCACGCGCCACGACGCCCCACCTCGATGCATTCGGGGCTGACGCGACACGCTTCACTGCCGCCTACGCCGCGGCGCCAAAAACCATCCCCTCGATTCCGCAGACGTTGACGGGTCGCTATTTCCCCGCCCACGGTCCCGTCGCGGCTCTCGCCCCTCTCCTCGGCCCAGGGCGCTTCGGACGTCGCCGGGCAATCGTCAACAACCCGCACGTGTCACGCTGGCTCGACGCCCAAGAGCCTGGATTCGACGTACGCACGACCGGCGAGCTCGACGCGCACGCGATCACCTCCGAGGCCCTTCGCTTCCTCTCGGCCGCCGGACGTTGCCGAACGGCGCTGTACTTGCACTACCTCGAACCGCACACGCCCTACCGCCCGCCCGCCCGCTACGCACGAAAGTTCGTAGACCTCGCGAAGCCCACGACGCTGGGGCTCACGTTCGATGACGTCACGGCGGCCTGGCAGGGCCGCTACGGCGCCGTGGACAGGCAGCGCATCGTCGATCTGTACGACGGCACGATCGCGTTCGTCGATCGCCAGCTCGGGCGACTGTTTCGCGGGCTCGCGCGTCGCGGGCGACTCGACGACACCATCGTCATCGTCACAGCCGATCACGGCGAGGAGTTCTGGGAACACGGCCAGTTCTTTCACGGCCAATCGCTCTTCGACGAGCTGCTCCATGTCCCACTGATCATACGCTTGCCACGTGCCGGACGCGCGCACATCGTCGACGACGTCGTCAGCACCGTCGACATCGTGCCCACGATTCTGGATGCCGCAGGATTCCCGCCGGCCACGACCGACGGGCTGAGCCTCGTCCCCGCCATCCGGCGCGCTACGGGTCACGACGACACCCGCGTCGTCTTCGCTACGGTCTCGGATGCCGAACCACGCACCCCCTTCCGTCATGCGGTGCGGTCAGGCCGCACAAAGCTCATCCGCCACATTCACGACGGCGCTCTCGCGACGTACGACCTGGCGAGCGATCCCGCGGAGCGTCAACCCGACGCGACACCACCCGACGCACGCGAGCTTCGGAGCGTACTCGATGCAGTGCGCCTCCGGATCGCCGGCACGGGCTACCAGGTACGCCTCGACTCGCGGCTACCGCACGAAACCAGCTATGTCTTGACGATCAGCGGCGCATCGCCCGCGTCCGATGAGGACGATGCGCCATCGCCCGTCAAGCTCCTCGACGTCGATCGACTTACGTTGGAAGCTTCGGACACCGTACAGATCGGCAGGCATGCGACCAGCCTGACCGTTCGCGGGAAACTCCATGGCGGGGATGACGACCATCTACGATTCGACATTCCGGCAACGATCGGCACGCTGCGAATCACGCTGACGCTCGACGAGGACGCCGCGCCGTCCGGTGCGATCCGGCTCGGCGCTACGAGCCATCCCGACGACACACCAATCGACCTCGCGAACGACGCCCTCGACGAGCCACCCGCGCGCCAACCGGTCGGCGCGGACACAAAACCGCCGCCACCCGTCACCGTCACCCTCTGGCGCGTCCCTATCGCGCGAGGCGCCGCGGTGCCGCCCCCGCCCAGCCCCGAAGAAGAGGCTCGGCTGCGCGCGCTCGGGTACCTCGACTGACGGCGCTCTCCGAACGCCGCCATCCGTCCCCCGAATTGGCGCGCCTCGTCCCTGAACGCCCCCGCACCATCGCGAGTCCGGCGTTCGTCTACGGTCGGAAGACCGCGAAACTTGTCTCTTGGCCGAGCGTGCATTAGGCTCCCGCCGCTATGAGTGAGAAACGAGACCTCTACGAAATCGGTCAGGTTCCCCCCGTCGGCCACGTCCCCGCGGAAATGTACGCGCAAGTCATTCGTGCGGAACGCTTCGGAGAGCCGAAAACCGCCTTCAAGATCGAGAAGGTCCCCGTCCCCGAACTCGCGCCGGACGAGGTCCTGGTGAGCGTGATGGCCGCCGGCGTCAACTACAACAACGTCTGGGCCGGACGCGGTGTCCCTATCGACGTCATCAAGGTGCACGCCAAGGGCGGTGATCGCACCGGCTTCCACATCGGCGGCAGCGATGCTTCGGGCGTCGTCTACGCCGTCGGCTCCGAGGTTTCGACCCACAAGATCGGCGACGAGGTCGTCGTCCACTGCGGGATGTGGGACCGCAACGATCCCGTCGTCAAGGCCGGCAATGATCCGATGTTCGCGTCGAGCTTCCAGATCTGGGGCTACGAATCCAACTGGGGTAGCTTCGCACAGTTCACCAAGGTGCAGGCGCACCAGTGCCTCCCGAAGCCAAAGCATCTCACGTGGGAGGCGGCGGCCGCGTACATGCTCGTCGGGGCCACGGCCTATCGTATGCTGATGGGTTGGCCGCCCCATACGGTCGAGGAGAATGATGTCGTGCTCGTCTGGGGCGGGTCGGGCGGTCTCGGGAGCCAGGCCATCCAAATCGTGAAGGCGCAAGGCGGGATTCCCATCGCCGTCGTCTCCGATCCCGGAAAGTTCGAATTCTGTAAATCACTGGGCGCCCGCGGATGCATCAACCGCAAGGACTTCTCACATTGGGGCATGATGCCGCACTGGGAGGACACGGCCGCGTACAACGAATGGGCCGGCGGCGCCCGCGCCTTCGGCAAAGCACTCTGGGACGCGCTCGGGGAGCGTCGGAGCCCGCGCATCGTCTTCGAGCATCCAGGCGAGGCAACCGTTCCGACATCGATCTTCGTGTGCGACACCGGCGGCATGGTCGTGATCTGCGCCGGCACGACCGGCTTCAACGCCGTCGCCGATCTCCGCTACCTGTGGATGCGCCAGAAACGCTTCCAGGGCTCGCACTTCGCCAACGACGATCAGGCCAAAGGGCTGAACGATCTCGTCCTGGCTGGCAAGGTCGATCCCTGCCTTGGTGAAACGTTCAGCTTCGACGACATCCCCGCCTCGCACCAGCTCATGTTCGAGAACCGCCACCCTGCGGGCAACATGGCCTGCCTGGTGGGGGCGCCGAAGAAGGGGATGAAAGACCTGCCGCTATAGGACAGCCGCCCACCAGCCGGAGGCACGTGCTGGATCGAGCGCGCAGCTACGCGAGCAAGCTCCTCCCGATCACCTTCAGCTCGAGGATCGGCTTCACGCCCTCGAAGATTGGGAGCACCTGAGCGTCGATGACGTAGCGGGAGATCGCGAACTCCTCGGCGTAGCCCCACCCGCCGTGCAGGAGTTGGCCGTCCTGGGTCACCCAGACGGCGATGTCGGAGCTCAGGAGTTTGGCCATGGCCGCCGGGGTGGCAACGGTCTCGTCGGTGTCCATGGCGTTCGCGGCGGTGTACGTCAGCTGGCGCGCGGCGGCGATGTGGGTCGCCATGCGACCGAGCTTGTGCTGCGTAAGACCGAACTCGCCGATGGCCTTGCCGAACTGCTTGCGATCGTTGGCGTACTCGCAGGTGCGCTGGAGGGCCGCCTGCGCGAGACCGGTCGCGCGGCCTCCGGTCTGGAGTCGACCGGCCGCAAACCCGGCCATCTGGAGATAGAAGCCTCGGCCGATCCCGTTCTCGCCACCGACGAGATTCTCGGCGGGCACGAAGTAGTTGTCCAGCAGCAGCGTGTACGAGTGCATGCCGCGATAGCCGGGCGTCGCATCGGCCTTACCCGTCATGAGCCCACCTCCGGGCTGACGCATCTCGAACGAGTGTCCTTCGAACGTATCCTTGGGCACGATGAACAGCGACAAGCCCTTGGCGCCCTTCGAGGCGTCGGGATCGGTCCGCGCCAGAAGTGCCAGCACGTTGGCGCGCCCGGCGAACGTACACCAGGCCTTGGCTCCATTGATGAGCCAGCCGGCCTGCCCATCGACCTCGCCCTTCTCGGCCCGACAGGTGATCGACGCGACGTCGGACCCGGTGTCCGGCTCGGTCACGGAAATGCCGGCCATGACCTGTCCGGCGGCGATCGACGGCAGCCACGCCTGCTTCTGCTCGTCGGTACCGCCCTGAATGAGGGCTTTGGTCAGGATCTCGGGTCGCGTGATGAGACTTCCAGCGGCGGCCAATGAAGCCGCGGACAGCTCCTCGGTCGTGACGATCATGACGAGATTGCCCATGCCACCGCCGCCGAACTCCTCGGGCACGGCCATGCCAAAGTAGCCGAGCTCACCCATCTTGGTGATCAGCTCCTCGGGAATGAGCTCGTCGTTCCGATGAATGTGCTCGGCGCGCGGCGCGACTTCGGACTCGGCGAACTGCCGGACGGCATCACGCGCCATGCCGGCGATCTCGTCGATCGGTGAGTTGTTCACACCACGGGTGGCCAGTTGGTGACGTCCGACGCCCTGCATGCGTTCATCGCTGAGACCGGTCCGGATGGCGGCGCGCACGGCCGACGATCCGAGCGTCGCGTCGAGCACGTCCGCCGACAGCCCGAGGGCGTCGAGATCGGCATCGATGGTTCCAGCGGCCTTGGCCGCGATCTCGGCGGCAAACGCCAGCGCCATGTCGTCGATGTGTGGGGCCCCCTGCCCCTCTTCACTCGCATACC
>JAJCZP010000292.1 GCA_029262315.1 Deltaproteobacteria bacterium
CCGCAGCGTCAACACCACGTTCGAGAGCTACGTCACGCTGAACAAGAAGATTCCGTCCGAGATGGTCATGTCGGTCGCGGCCATCGACGACGCCGCGCGGCTCGGCGACACCATCGTCGCGCATCTCGGGATCAAGCTCGAAGAGAAGCAAGGCCTGCTCGAACTCCTCGATCCCGGCGAACGGCTCGAGAAAGTGCTCGGCTACATGCGGAGCGAGATCGAGATTCTCGAGGTCGAGAAGCGCATCCGCTCCAGGGTCAAGAAGCAGATGGAGAAGACCCAGAAGGAGTACTACCTCAACGAGCAGATGCGGGCGATCCAGAAGGAACTCGGCGAGAAGGACGAATTCAAGAACGAGATCCAGGAGCTCGAAGAGAAGATCAAAGCCAAGAAGATGTCCGAGGATGCGCGGGACAAGGCGGAGAAAGAGCTGAAGAAGCTCAAGATGATGTCGCCAATGTCCGCGGAAGCTACCGTCGTCCGGAACTACATCGATTGGATGATCAGTCTCCCCTGGAACGAGTTCACGGAAGACAAGCTCGACATCGACGAGGCCGAAGCAATCCTCGAAGAAGATCACTTCGGACTCGAGAAGGTGAAAGAGCGCATTCTCGAGTATCTCGCGGTGCAGAGCCTAGTCGGTAAGCTCAAGGGTCCGATTCTCTGTCTCGTGGGCCCTCCGGGTGTCGGCAAGACCTCCCTCGGGAAGTCCATCGCCCGCTCCACCGGGCGGAAGTTCGTGCGTGTCTCGCTCGGTGGTGTTCGGGACGAGGCCGAGATCCGGGGCCACCGCCGCACCTATATCGGCGCGCTTCCGGGCAAAGTCATTCAGTCGATGAAGAAGGCCGGCTCCGGCAATCCCGTCTTTCTCCTCGACGAGGTCGACAAGATGTCCACCGACTTCCGGGGCGACCCGTCGTCGGCGTTGCTCGAGGTCCTCGATCCCGAGCAGAACGGCACCTTCAACGACCACTACCTCGATGTCGACTACGACCTCTCGAAGGTGATGTTCATCACGACCGCCAACTCGCTCGAGCGTATCCCGCGCCCTCTGCAAGACCGGATGGAGATCATCCGCATCGCGGGCTACACCGAGATGGAAAAGCTGAACATCGCGCGGAAGTACCTGGTCGAGAAGCAGATCGAGGCCAACGGCCTCACGTCGGAGCAGATCGAGATCAGCGACTCGGCACTCACCGGGATCATCCGCCACTACACCAAGGAGGCGGGCGTCCGGAACCTCGAGCGTGAGGTTGCCGCGGTGTGCCGCAAGGCGGCGGTCGACGTCGTCAAGAAGAAGGACAAGGCGACCAAGGTCAAAGTCACGGCGAAGAAGCTCACACAGCTTCTCGGCCCGCAGCGCTACACCTACGGGAAGATCGAAGAAGACGATCACAAGATCGGTCTCGCGACCGGACTTGCCTGGACCGATCTTGGCGGCGAGCTGCTGGTGACCGAGGTGACGGTGATGCCCGGCAAGGGCAAGCTGATCATCACGGGTAAGCTCGGCGATGTGATGCAGGAGTCGGCGCAGGCGGCGATGAGCTACGTGCGGTCACGCGCGAGGGCGTTGGGGTTGGACCCCGACTTCTATCAGAAGGTCGACATCCACATTCACGTGCCCGAGGGCGCCATCCCGAAGGATGGTCCGTCGGCCGGAATCACGATGGCAACTGCCCTCACTTCGGCGCTCACCCTGACCCCGATTCGCGCCGACCTCGCCATGACCGGCGAGATCACGCTGCGCGGGCGCGTTTTGCCTATCGGTGGTCTCAAGGAGAAGGTGCTGGCTGCACATCGCGGCGGCATCAAGCGCATCCTGCTGCCGGCCGAGAATGCCAAAGACATCAAGGAGATCCCGTCCTCGATCCTGAAGTCGCTGCAGCTCGATGTCGTCCATCACATGGACGACGTGCTACGAAAAGCGCTCGTGCTCGAGGATCCGGACAGCTTCCTGCAGGAGTTGCCCGAGGGGCCGCCACCACCGCAGTTCCCGGTGGTGACGCCCGCGACGGACATCGTCACGCACTAGGGCGGGTTGGAGAGTGGTTGGGTGCTGGCGGGCCATATGGCCTTCGGTGCTTCGCAGGCCAGACGGCCGGCGATTGACGGGACTCACGGCCGGCTGTTAAGCCGGCAGGCAGTCCTTGGTGGAGGGGACCAGGCATGACGAAAGCCGAACTGATCGACTCGATAGCAGCCAAGGCGGATCTCCAGAAGGCGACCGCCGAGCGTATCGTCAATTCCATTTTCGACGACATTGTCGGCGCGCTCAAAAGCGGTGACAAGGTCAACATCTCCGGCTTCGGGACCTTCCAGGTCTCCGACCGCAAAGCCCGCGTAGGCCGGAACCCCAAGACCGGCGAAGCGATTCAGATCGCAGCCTCCCGCACGGCGAAGTTCAAAGCCGGCAAGGGGCTGAAAGACTCGCTGAATTAGTTTCTGTTCGCCCCCGTGCGCGCGGCGCTTTGCGCCGTGCTCCGATGGGCGTCACCCCGCAAAGCGCGGTTTGCGGGGCTCCTGGTCTCGGTTCTGACCCCGACGGCTCGTGACTCGGGCGGTCGGGGTATTGTGACCGCGAGGTGGGGAGTTGCGTAGCGGCCTGCGCCCTGGGCTGAGCGCCCGGTCTGCTCCG
>JAJCZP010000293.1 GCA_029262315.1 Deltaproteobacteria bacterium
AGGAGCGCGCCCGGATTCATGATGCCGAGCGGATCGAGCGCGTTTTTCACGAGTCCGAGCAGTGGATACGCGGTGCCCAGCTCGCGCGCCATCCAGTCCCGTCGCACCCGACCGATGCCGTGATGATGGGATACTGTACCGCCGGCCGCGAGCGTAGCTTCCATGGCGGCTCGCCAGATGTCGAAGTAGGTCGCTTCGATGTCCTCGGGGCGTTCAGGTCGCGCTGCGAACGTGAAGTAGATGTTCGTACCCGTTGCGTACGAATGCGAGCTGTGGCCCGAAGCGACGATCAACCCCGGAACGGCACGCATGCCGGCCAGGACCCCGTCGTAGAGGTCGGTGATACGGTCCCACGTCACGGCGACCTCGATGGTGTCGACGATCACGTTCTGCTCGAGGAAGCTCTCGAAGGTCGGCACCGTGTTCCGGTGCGCGAGCCAGTCCTCGACCGGCTTCGCGCCGACCGCCCGCCCACCTGCCTGAACACAGATGGCCTCGACCGCCTCGATCTCGGTCTGGGTCATCGTTTCGGGGCCTTCGGTGAGCACGAGGAGGAGCGACTCGCCGGTCTGGACGACGTCGGCGTACGTCCGTGTCGCCTCGATCTCGTCGTAGAGACGGAGGACCGGCGGCCGCCAACCAGCGCGCATGATCAGTCGAAGTGCGGTGAGCCCAGATTCTATGGAAGGAAATACGATGCCCTGACAGCGTGTGCTCTCGGGCAGCGGATGAATTTGGAAGGTAAGCTCGGTGAGAACCCCCGCCGTACCCTCGGCGCCCAGAAAGAGGTGGCGAATATCCTGACCCGTCGCGCCACGGGGCGATGGACGCGTGCGCACAACCTCACCCGACGGCAGCACCGCCTCGAAGGCGACCAGCATGTCCTCGATGTTTCCGTAGCGTGTCGAGTATTGGCCCGCGGCACGGGTTGCGACCCAGCCGCCCACCGAAGAGACGCCGATCGACTGCGGGAAGTGGCCCATGGAGTAACCGGCGTCGTTCAGCGCTGCCTCGAAATCGCTGCCGAGCATCCCCGGTTGCACGGTCGCAAGGAGGGAGACTTCGTCGATCCGGAGCAAGCGGCGCATCGCACCGAGGTCGAGCACGATCGAACTGGACTCGGGCTGGATCGCGCCGCACACGCCCGACCCCAATCCGAAAGGAACGATGGGCAGCCGCGCACCCGCCGCGTAGCGGATGATCGTCGCGACCTCCGCCGTGGTAGTGGGTTGCACGACACAGGCCGCGCGCGGCGAGGCATTCTGCATTTCGCGCCAGATCGAAATCACCCAACTATCGCGGGTGCGGCGTGCAATTGCCTCCTCGTCGTGGATCAGCCGGTCTGCCCCGAGTTCCCGCGTCAGATCCTCGCGTATGCGGTTTGCATCCGTCATCAGTCGATCTCCGTTCTGCCTAGTCGCGCCACGCGAGGCGTGCCTCGCATTGGCGTCCGAACCCATCGAGCTCGGTGGCGATACGTTCGGCGGTCCAGGCGAGTTCCCGCCCCATGACTTCAGCGACCGCGGGTGCCACCTGTCGTGCCGCATCGGTTTCGAAAAGCGCGATTGGTGCACGGCGCTCGAGCACGTCGGTGAGAGTGGTGGCCATTTCCTTGCGGACGGCATGCCGAATCTCGGCCGGTGTGAGAGGAACTCGATCCGCGAGCGGGGCCAGGTCGGTTTGCCCGATGGCGCAGGCGAGCACTTCGAGGGCGTCGCTCCCGTGCATGGCGATCAAACGCTCCGCCGTGTCGGGGGGGACGCCTTCGAGCGCCGATCGTACGCGGGTGCCGGTGGCCCACGACGCCAGATCGGCCGCGCCACCCAGGTCGCCGCCCGCCAGCGGGATAGTGCCGGACATGCTGCGCAGGAACCGACGGCCGAGCAGCGGCGCGCAGGTCTCGAGCACGCGTTCCGCCATCCGGCGATACGTCGTGAGCTTGCCCCCAGCGATCGTGACCAAGCCGCGCTCGCTGACGTAGATCTCATCCTTGCGCGAGATCTCCGAAGGGTTCTTCCCTTCCTCGTGGACGAGTGGACGCACCCCAGCCCAGGTCCCGACGACATCCCCTGCGCCGAGCGCGGGAGTCGGGAGGGTGCGACGGAGCGCGGCGAGAAGATAGTCGACGTCCTCGGTGGTGACGGGTGGTTCCTCGAGGGTCCCCTCGTAGCTCGTGTCGGTCGTTCCAATGTACAGATGACGCCCGCGCGGCACGATGAACGCCGAGCGCTTGTCCGTCGTTGGGAGAACCACGCAGTGGTGGATGGGCAATGCGTCGGCACGCAAGACGATGTGGATGCCCTTACTCAGATGCAGTCGTAGGGGGGTGCCCGTCGCTTCCAGACGTCCGAGTTGATCGACCCACGGGCCACCTGCATTGACGACGACCTTCGCGCGGATGGTGAAGGTTTCGCCAGTCGTTTCGTCGCGTACGTCGACCGTGCGGATCCCGTCGGACTCTCCGAGCGCGGTGACCCGGACATAGTTGGCGATGGCTGCTCCCGCGTGGTGCGCCGACTTCAGCGTATCGAGGACCAGTCGTGCATCGTTGGTCACGTATTCAGGGTAGACCGCCGCGCCTTGCAACCGTTCGGGTTCCAACAGCGGCTCCTCTGCCAGCGCGTCGTCGCGTGAGAGAATGCGGTGGCGTTCGTTGGAGGGTACCGCCGCGAGCTTGTCGAAGAGCGTCAGTCCGACGCGGAGCTTGTAAACGCCCGCACTCGTCCGGCCGTACACGGGAAGCAGCATCGGCACTTGTGTCGTCAGGTGCGGCGCGATCCGCCGCAGGATCGTTCGCTCACGCGCCGCCTCGCGCACGAGGCCAACCTCGCCCTGTGCGAGATAGCGGATGCCACCGTGGATGAGTTTCGAGGAGCGGCTGCTGGTGCCCGAGGCGAAGTCGCGTGCCTCGACGAGCCCCACGGTCAGGTCGCGAAGCGCGGCCTCGCGCGCGACACCAGCTCCGGTGATGCCCCCACCCACGACCAGCACGTCGAGCACGGTGTCGGCGAGGCGCGCCAGCGCATGTGTGCGGGTCCTCGGTTCGAAGCCTGGCATACGCTCAGTAGCCCCAGTCGTCGAGGTCGCCGTCGTCGATGCCAAAGAAGTGCGCGATTTCGTGCAGAACCGTGATCCGAATCTCCTCACGAATTTCGGCGGGCGACGCACATGCGTCGACGATCGGTCGATAAAAGATCGAGATCTTGTCCGGCAGCGTGCCGGCCGCGTCTCCGCGTTCGGGGAGCGGCACGCCCTCATACAGCCCGAAGAGCGTGTCGCGGCCGGGGTCTAGCCCGACACTGCGTATCTGCTCGGCGCTCGGATCGTCGTCTATGACGACTTCGGCATGCGCCATGTGCGCCGCGAACTCCTCGGGAAGTGATTGCAGAACCTCGCGCACGACGCGTGTGAACTCCTTGCGATCCATCGAGGGCAGCTCGGTGTTGCTTGGGGACGATCGCGCAGCCGGATCAACGAGCCGAGGAACGGTGCCACACGCCCCTGGGGATGACAAGCGTCGCCCAGGCGACTTGACAAGGCGCGAGGCGTCGGGCAGACGAGGCGGGTTCAAGCCTTCCCCATCCATGAAACTCTCTGGGGTGTCCCCCGAAGGAGGATTTTCCGATGCTTCTCGACGGCAAAGTTGTCGTAGTCACTGGTGCTGGCCGCGGAATCGGTCGCGAAGAGGCCCTGATGCTCGCCAAGCACGGTGCCAAGGTCGTGGTGAATGATCTCGGCGGCGGATTCGATGGTAGCGGCGCGAGCACAGGTCCGGCGCAGGAAGTCGTCGACGAGATCAAGAAGAATGGCGGCGAGGCGGTCGCCAACGGCGACAGCGTCACCGACTTCAAGGGCGCCCAGCGCATCATCGAGTGCGCGATCGACACCTTCGGGAAGCTGACCGGTGTCGTGAACAACGCCGGCATTCTCCGTGACCGCATGATCTTCAACATGTCCGAAGAGGATTGGGACTCGGTCATCGCGGTGCATCTGAAAGGGACGTTCGCGTGTACGCGTCACGCCTGCACCTACTGGCGTGAGCAGCACAAGGCGGGCAATCAGCTGAACGGTCGCATCATCAATACCGCGTCCGATTCCGGACTCCTCGGCAACCCCAGCCAGAGCAACTACGGCGCCGCCAAAGCCGCGATCGCCACGTTCTCCGTGATCATCGATCGCGAGATGGCGAAGTACGGTGTGTCGGTCAACGCTATCGCGCCAGTCGCGCGTACGCGCCTTACCGTCGAGGCAACGCCGGCGACGGCGGCACTGATGGGCGCCGAGGTGAAAGAAGGCGAGTTCGACGTGTTCAGCCCGGCCAACGTCGCGCCGCTGGTCGCGTGGCTTGCGAGCGATGACGCGGCAGATGTCCATGGCGAGGTCTTTCGCGTCGGTGGCGGCACCGTGTGGTGCATGAAGCAGTGGCACTCAGTGGGTAAGGTGCGCTCCACGCAGACGTGGGATCCGACCGAGCTCGGCAGTCAGCTCAAGGCCGAGCTGGCCAAAGGCGCGACCACCAAAGAGACCATGGCCGATGTCTTCAAGGAGGGGCTCTAGCTGTCAGAGCTTCTCCCTCGGCGGATCCTGATCATCTGCCACGCCAATACCGGACGGAGCGTCATCGCCGAGGCGCTCCTCCGGAAGATGCTCGCCGATCGTGGACGTGACGACGTTGAGGTCCGGTCCGGCGGCATCGCACCCTACGCTCGCGACACCAGCCTGGTGTCCCTCGATGCGCGCTTTGTCCTGCGAGACCATGGCGTCGAGATCCCAGCAGAGACCAAGTCCTGTGATCTGAAGCAACATGCCGAGCACTTCGTGTGGGCAGATCTCATCGTGGCCATGACCGAGGAGCAGAAGCAGATGCTTGCGGGATTCCCCACGGCGGCCGAGACACCGGCGGTGACGCTGCGCGAGCTTGCCGGGGGGCAGGGCGATATCGACGATCCGGCCGGGCGTGGTGCCGACTTCTACAGCGCACGCGGCGACGAGATCCACCAGTGCCTCGAGCGCGTGCTGGAACGGTTCGACTAGCGATGAGTACGAAACGGCTCTTGCACACATGGCAGCGGCGCTCGGAACAGCGAGTGTACGAGTGCCGAGTATTCACCGTGCGGCGCGATCGTAGCTTCTTCTCGCGCGACCGCGCCGAGCACGACTTTCACGTGCTGGAGTGTCCCGACTGGGTGAACATCATTCCGCTCACGCCCAAGAACGAAGTCGTGATGGTGCGGCAGTTTCGACACGGGACACGGGCCCTGACTCTCGAGGTTCCCGGCGGCATGATCGATCCTGGCGATGCCTCGCCGCTCGTCGCCGCGCGCCGCGAGATGGTCGAGGAATGTGGATTCGATTCAGACGACGTGCGCCCGCTCGGCGCGATTCACCCGAACCCGGCGCTTCAGGCGAATCGTTGCCACTCATTCGTGGCGTACGATGTCGCGGCCTGTGCGGAGCCGACCTTCGATTCGACCGAGGAGACCGAGGTTGTGCTGGTCCCGTTCGACGAGATTCCTGATCGTATCCGCGACGGAAGCATCACCCACGCCCTCGTCGTCGTTGCCTTCCACTGGCTGGCGCTTGGTACCTAAGCCGTGGCGTGATCCGATTGCTCGGCTGGCAGTGCGAGCGTGATGCATGTACCCCGACCTGGCGCGCTCGTGACGGCGAGCTCTGCCGCCATGAGCGAGGCGAGTTTCGCAGCAATCGACAGTCCGATGCCTGAGCCTGGAATGCGATGGCGCGGATCGGTGCCGCGGCGGACGGGGTCGAACAAGGTGGCTTGCATGTCCGCGGGGATGCCCATGCCGGTGTCAGTGACGGAGATCAACACACGTCCGTGACCGTCGGGTGCCGCGCGGAGCGAGATTGAGCCTTGCTCGGTGAACTTTACCGCGTTGACGACCAAATTGGACAGTACCTGATGCAGCCGCGTGGGATCGGCGAGGACACGGGGACACCCAGGGGCGATGGCCCAGGCGAAAGCCACCGGAGAGTTGGGCTTCATGATCTCGGCGACGTGCGTCAGCTCTGAGAAGACGGGCTGGATCTCGACGGCGGCGATCTCCATCTCGACCCGTCCTGTTTCGATTCTCGACACGTCAACGAGGTCGTTGATCATATGCGAGAGGTTGCGTGCGTTGGTGGTAATGCGTGCGACGATGTCCCGTTGCGAGGGGACGAGTGTGCCCGTCGATTCGTCCATGAGCAGGCCCGCGTAACCGACGACGACGTTCAGCGGCGTGCGCAACTCGTGGGAAAGGCCAGCGAGGAAGGCATCCTTCCGCTGCCCGTGGAGCTGCGTGTCGGCGGCCTGCTGTGCGATGACTTCGCGGTAGCGGCGGCACGTCCAGGCCGCGATGCAAGCGGCGCCGGCGGCGATCGCCGCGGTGAATCCGCTCAGGGCCAACGCCAGACGTGGGTCGGGGGAGAACGCCTGGGCGACCGCGCAGACGAGCGCAATGGCGGCAAGGACCGGGGGGGCGAGCTTCCGAGCTTCTGGGAATCGGGGTGTGTCCTGCTCCGTCATGTCGTTCTCCAGAACGTCGCGCATGACACAGGTGACGCATTGCCTGTGTCAGGGCTGGCACATTCCAGCCCGATGTGTCGGCGTGTACAGAGAATGCAGCAAGGCCCATGCCTTGGTCGCCTGCCATCGCGTCCGCGGAACGACGCGAACTCCGGCGTGCCGCCCGCGCGGGTGCGCAGTGGTCACCCGCGCGAAGTAGGAGGCTTGGCTACTCTCGGATGAGGACGGGCGTGCCGACGGGCACCAGGGCGTACAACTCGCGCACGTGGTCGTTGAACATCGACACGCAGCCGAGCGTCCAGTCGACGCCGCGCACGTTTGCACCCACGCGGTCCGTGCCGTGGATCCCGACCTCACCACCGAGGCCTGGATCGACGCCGTTCACGATCGGGACCATGGCGGAGTTCAGTTCGCCGCGGTACCGTTCGCGGTCGTGCGCGTTCGGGTAGCTCAGCAACATGAACCGCGACCATCGCCCGTGCACGCGCTTTCCGGAGATACGATACACCCCCTCCGGCGTGCGCAGGTCGCCCTGGTAGACCTTCGGTCCGAGCGGCGCCATCCCGAGCACGACGGGATAGACCTCGAGCTGGTCGCCCCCGTCGTACAGCGTCAGGCTCCGCTCACGTTTCCGTACGACGATCGAGTACCGACTTCCGTTCGCCCAGGCGAAGCCCGGTGTGGGCGAGGGTTTGGGGTCTGCCGAGATATAGGCAGTGCGATCGTACTGCGGCAACGCTGGGCGATCGGGCGCTACGCATCCAACCAGGCTCGCGAGACATGCCACCCCGGCGAGACTTACCGCGCAACCCAGCCGTGCGATGCTCGCGCTGATGACGACTGAACTCACTGCTCTACGCACGACACCCCCGTGCTCCACGCACCACTCTCCGCGCCACGCCATGACGGTCTGGGCCATGGCAACCCGATTCCCAATTTGCAATAAGGCGCCGGGCGGAGCAAGCACCATCTACCGATGCCGCGGCATTCGACACGCGAAGCGGCGAGAGCACGAAAGACGACGAAGAGGGTACTGGCCGTGAGCGAAGCACAACGATGGAATAGGAAGCAGGGGGCACCCGCCCGCACGGGGGGGCAATAGGAATGCTGGATCCGAAGGAACTACGCCGGGTCATGGGAGCCTTTGCGACCGGCGTGACGGTGGTGACAACGCTCGACGCGGCAGGCAAGGACTGCGGGCTCACGGCCAACGCGGTATCATCAGTTTCGTTGACACCGCCGCTCTTGCTCGTCTGCGTGGACAAGACGTCGGAGAGCCACGACGCGTTCCGCCAATCCGGAGTGTTCGCGGTGAACATTCTCAGCACCGAGCAGGAGGCGCTGTCGCAGTGCTTTGCGAAATCGGATACCGACAAGTTCGCGGGCGTTGCCGTCGAGCGCACAGCGACCGGAGTCGCCCTCTTCCCCGGTAGTCTGGCCTCTCTCGATTGTCGGGTCGTGGCCGCTCATGACGCCGGGGATCATACGATCTACGTAGGCTCGGTGGAGACGGCAACTACCCAAGCGGGCGAGCCTCTCCTCTATTTCGGGGGTCGGTACGCTCGTATCAAGGGGTCCTGAGGCGCCCCCGGAGGCTTTCGAGCGCTGTCCCGGTTGCTTTTTGACGGTGGGAAAGCCGGGTCCGGTGTGCAAAAGTTGGAGTGGCGCATGTCGAACGCTTCAGCATCGCTAGGGGTGGTCATCCTGGCAGCCGGGCGGGGAACCCGAATGCGGTCGGAGCGGGCCAAGGTCCTGCATACGATCGCCGGTAAACCCCTGGTTGGCTTCGTCCTGGATACGGCATTGGCCGTGCGACCGGACCGGCTCGCCGTGGTCGTGGGCCACGAGGCGGCGGATGTCGAGCAGGTGTGCACAGGCCACCTTTCGCATCGGAATACGACCGCCGAGACCTCCTATCCCCTGCAGGAGGAGCAGCGTGGGACCGGAGACGCGGTTCGCGTTGCCATGCCCGCACTCGAGGGCCTGCAGGGCAACGTGGTCATTTTGTACGGAGACGTGCCGGCGCTTCGTGCCGAGACCCTCGCTGACCTGATCGCTCGGCACCACGCAAGCGGTGCGACCCTTTCAATGCTGACAACACGCGTCGACGATCCGACCGGCTATGGCCGCATCAAGCGGGGTGCTGACGGCAACGTCATCGGGATCGTCGAGCAGCGCGATCTTCTGCCGGGCGACGAGGCCATTGGCGAGATCAACCCGGGCATCTACTGCGTCGCGACGAGTTTTCTTCCCGGAGCCCTGGCACGTTTGCGGGCCGACAACGCCCAGGCCGAGTACTACCTGACCGACATCGTCGGCTTAGCCGTAGCGGACGGTCATCCGGTGGAGACGCTCGAGGTCGCGGACGCACGCGAGGTCGCCGGCATCAATGCGCGCGAGGAGCTGGCCACGATGGAGCAACATGTCCGCCACGAGCTGATCGCCAAGTGGATGCGCGAAGGTGTGAGCTTTCGCGATCCGGCGACGACCTATATCGAGGAGCGTGTCACGATTGGCGCGGACACGATCGTCGGCCCGAACACGCAGCTCCTCGGCGGGACGACGATCGGACGCGGCTGTCGGATCGACGGTACGGTGTTTCTCGAGGACGCGACGATCGGCGATCGCGTGCACGTGAAACTCGGCGTCGTCATGACTGACTGTGAGATCGGTGCCGATGCGGTCATTGGTCCGTTTGCGCAGATTCGCCCGGGTTCGGTGCTCGGGGAGCGTGTGCACATCGGGAACTTCGTGGAGACCAAGAAGGCCCGGCTCGGTGCCGGGACCAAGGCGAATCATCTCACCTACCTTGGGGATGTCGAGATCGGTGAGGCAACCAACATCGGTGCGGGCACAATCACGTGCAACTACGACGGGTTCGCGAAGCATCCTACCGTGATCGGGGATCGTGTGCAGATTGGGAGCGATACGCAGCTCGTGGCGCCGGTGACGGTGGCGGACGATGCTTATGTTGCGGCGGGCACGACGGTCACCAAGGATGTCCCGGCCGGGGCACTTGCCGTGAGTCGAAGTCCACAGAAGGTGGTTCCTGGATGGGTGGAGCGTCGGCGTGCGCAAGCAGCCGGTCCATCCAGCAGCGAGGCACACAAACGGGCCAGCGGGGACCAGCGAGGAAAAGGCTGATGTGCGGCATCATTGGATACATCGGTGATCGCGACGCGAGCACCATTCTCGTTCAGGGGCTGAAGCGGCTCGAGTATCGGGGCTACGACTCGGCCGGAGTGGCCACGTTCACCGAAGGTACGATTCCGGTCCGCCGCTGCCTCGGCAAACTCGAGAACCTCGAACGTCTGCTACGCGATGATCCGATCGAGGGAAAAGTCGGCATTGGGCACACTCGCTGGGCGACCCACGGCCGCCCTTCGGAAGAGAACGCGCATCCGCATCGTGCAGGTAAGGTCGTGGTCATCCACAACGGGATCATCGAGAACTATCTGGAGCTGCGCGCCCATCTCGGCAAACTCGGCCGGAAATTCACGTCCGAGACGGATACCGAGGTCATCTCGCACCTCATCGAGGAGGCGGTTCTCTCGGGTCGTGACATCGTTGCCGCCACCCGCGAGGCGATCGCGCAGCTCGAAGGTTCGTTCTCGATCGTCGTCATGCACCAAGACGATCCGGAGACGCTCGTGGCGGCTAAGAGCGCCACGCCGATCGTCATCGGACTCGGCGAGGGCGAGAATTTCATTGCCTCCGATATTCCCGCGATTCTCGATCACACGCGCCGCGTACTCTTTCTCGAGGACGGTGAGATGGCCGTCGTCAGGCGTGACGGCGTCACCCTGACCACGTTCGCCGGCGAGCCCGTCAGTCGAGAGCCGCGGGTCGTGTCATGGGATCCAGTCACCGCGCAGAAGGGCGGCTATCGCCATTTCCTCTTGAAGGAGATTCACGAGCAGCCGCAAGCCATCATCGACACGATGCGCGGCCGCCTCCTGCAGGAGGAAGGTGACGTCAGCTTGGACGAACTCGCGGGATGCGAGTGGGCGACGAACGCGAAGCGGATCACCTTCGTCGCGTGTGGAACCGCGTGGCACGCCTGCCAAGTCGGCAAGTACTTCGTCGAGCAGATCGCCCGTATTCCATCGGATGTCGATTACGGTTCCGAGTTTCGCTACCGCGACCCGGTCATCGAGGACGGGACCGTGGTGGTCGTCGTGTCGCAGTCGGGGGAGACCGCCGACACGTTGGCAGCAATCGAGGCCGCACGCGAGCGCGGTGCCAAGGTCATCGCGATCTGCAATGTCGTTGACTCGAGTATCGCCCGCCGAGCCGACGCGGTGATCTATACACACGCAGGGCCCGAGATCTCGGTCGCCAGTACGAAAGCGTTCACGACGCAGTTGACGGTGCTCTACCTGCTCGGACTCTTTCTCGCGCGCCGTCGGGGTGTCGTCGATGCCGAGGCGGCGGCACCGCTGATCGCGGATCTCGTGAACCTCCCGTCGCATGTCGAGGAGTGTCTCCGCCGCGAGCGCGCCATCGAGAAGATCGCCAAGAAGTACGGCGACGCGCGCGGTTTCCTCTATCTCGGCCGCGGCATCAACTATCCGATCGCGCTCGAGGGCGCGCTCAAGCTGAAGGAGATCTCGTACATTCACGCCGAGGGATACGCCGCGGGTGAGATGAAGCATGGGCCCATCGCACTCATCACCGAGCAAGTGCCGGTGGTCGTGCTGCTCCCGAAGGACGCCGTGTACGGGAAGAGTCTCTCCAACATGAAAGAGGTGGAGTCCCGCGGTGGTCGCATCATTGCGGTGACGGACAGCCCTTCAGCCGAACTCGAGGACATCGCCTGGGAGATCATCCAAGTCCCGACCACCAATCCGTGTCTCCTGCCGGTGCTCTTGACCATCCCGATGCAGCTCCTGGCATACTATATTGCGGTGTACCGCGGCACGGACGTCGATCAACCGCGAAATCTGGCCAAAAGCGTCACCGTCGAATAGCCGCCCCCGCCGCCCTGGGCGCCCGCTGGTCCAGTTCCCTCAATCGGCGAGTCGGGCTATTCTTACGCCCAGCGTGGCGACGGAATCGACAGACCGAAGTTCGCATCTCGTCTCGATCGAGGAGGCGATTGCCGAGATTCGCTCCGGGCGCATGCTGATTCTCATGGACGACGAGGATCGTGAGAACGAGGGCGATATCTGCATGGCGGCGGAGAAGGTCACGCCAGAAGCGATCGCGTTCATGGCCCGTCATGCGCGCGGCCTGATTTGTTTGCCGCTCACCGATGAGAAGCTCGCGGAGCTTGGCCTTCCGATGATGGTCAGCGACAATCGTACTCCGCTCGGTACCGCCTTCACGCTTTCGATCGATGCGCGCCGGGGTGTGACCAACGGGGTGTCGGCCGCGGATCGCGCGACGACCATCCTCTCCGCCGTCCGCGATGGAGCCGGCCCGAGCGATATGGCGACACCGGGCCACATCTTTCCGCTTCGCGCGCGGCCGGGCGGTGTCCTCGTCCGAACCGGGCAAACCGAGGGTGGCGTCGATCTGGCGCGGCTCGCGGGGTTGAAGCCGGCGAGTGTCATCTGTGAGATCATGAACGAGGACGGTACGATGGCACGCCTCGCGGATCTCGAGCGCTTCGCGGCCGAGCACGGTGTGAAGATCGCCACCGTGGCCGACCTCGTCCAGTATCGGTTGCGCCACGACTCGCTGGTTCATCGTGTCGGCGAAGCGCGACTTCCGACCAGGCTCGCCGGCGAATTCCGCGCGGTCGTGTACCGGAGCGACGTGGACGGCGGCGAGCATCTGGCTCTGGTCCGTGGCGATATCTCGCCGGATGAGCCGACACTCGTGCGCACGCATGCGGAGTACTTGCCGGGGGATGTCTTTCGCTTCGCGCAGCGGAATACGGGTGGGGTGTTGCGCAGTGCCATGCAGGCCATCGCCGCCGAGGAGAAGGGCGTCATTTTGTACCTCCGGCGCGAGGAGCAGGGAGTCGAGCTCGTCGCCGGCGGCGATCGCCAGAGCCCGTCGACCAGCGGCCCGAGTACCAACGCGGACAGCCGGCTGCGCGACTTTCGCGACTATGGCATCGGGGCGCAGATCCTGCGCGATCTCGGCGTCGGTAAAATCCGGCTCCTGACCAACCATCCACGGCGCTTGGTCAGCTTGCCCGGGTACGGCCTCGAGATCGTCGAGTGCGTGCCACTCCCCCTGGAGCCTGCGCAAGCCGCAAGCCGGGGGAGCACGAGAGCCGTCAAAGAACGATAACCGAGCTCGGCAGGCCTGCCTCGTTCTGCCGAGAATCAGTCGCGGCTCAACGGAAGGTGAAACCTAGTAGGCCGTAGATCGTATCTATCCCTGGATTCTGACTGTCCATGCCGGCGTTGGAGATGTGACGAAAACGAGCCGAAAGAGCGAGCGCCATGTCGGGGTTGAGTGTGTACTGCAACCCGACGCCCCCTTGCGATGCAAACTGGATGCGCGTGCCGAGCGTGTTGCCGACGCGGATTTCCGACCGCAGCTCGGTGTAGACGATGCCGAGACCACCCTCGAGGTACGGGCGAAACTTACCGTCCCCGAATGTCAGGCGGAAGAAGATGGGGCTGACGCCGATCTCGAAACTCGTGCTCTTGTCTCCCTTGGTGTCATCGGAAACCGCGACCCACGGCTCGATCACCCACAAGGGCTCCGCATCGATACGGTCGAAGAACGTGTCGATCGGCTCCCACATGGCGAGTCCGAAGTAGGGCTGCAGCGTGTAGAGCTGGACGCCGCTTCTGAGGCTGCTGCCGCCGCCCGCCTGCACGCCCCACTCTCGCAGGGTGAAGCGGTCCGAGAAATCGCCAGCATCGGCTCGCGCCGGAACGACCGCGAGCAGCATTGCCATTCCGACCAGCAGTCGCATCAGCATAGTGGCGCGAGGCTCTATCGGGAAGGTTCCGGAACCGCAAGGGCGACTCGGGTGCTCAGGGTCGCTGGATGTTTCGTGGTCGGCATGGCGATTTCGCTGCTGTGTGTCGCGCCAGCATCGGCGAAGACGGTCAGCGCCGAGTGGCGTCTCGTGTCGCAGGCGGACGGCGAGACTCCGAGGATCGAGCTAGCACTCGACGTGACGATCGAGCCCGGTTGGCACGTCAATTCCGACGAACCCGATCGGCCGTATCTGATCCCGACAACACTCGAGATCGATCCGCCCGCGGGTGCGAGTCTCGAGGCGATCGGTTATCCGAAGCCGATCTTGCGTAAGCTCTCGTTCGCGGGGGATACCCCCCTCCGATTGTTCGAGGGCTCGTTCTCCGTCACCGTCGAACTGGTCGGAGAAGCGCCTGCACGAATCGACGGCCGGCTACGCTACCAGGCTTGCAGCGACACGACCTGCCTCCCGCCCGACGAGCTGGAGGTCGGCTACCGTTTCGAGAAGACGGCGCATGATTCGACGGCCCCGATCGCGGTGGCGGGTACGGGTGGCGACGGCTCCTCTTTCGAGCGTTGGCTCCGCGATTTCGGGTTGGTGCCCACGCTGTTCCTGGCTGCGCTCTTTGGGCTCGCGCTCAATCTTACGCCGTGCGTCTATCCGCTCATCTCGGTGACGATCGCGTATTTCGGGGGCCAGAGCGGAGCGTCGACGGGTCGCGTTCTGTTGCTGGCGACGATGTACGCTCTTGGAATCGCCCTCACGTTCTCGGTCATGGGCGTGGCGGCGGCGCTGTCGGGAGGACTCTTCGGCGGAGCGTTGCAGCACCCCGGCGTGTTGGTGGCGATCAGTGGCGTCTTGGTGATGCTTGCCGCGAGTAACTTCGGGCTTTACGAGTTTCGGATGCCGAGCGCGCTGACGCAGCGTGTAGGCCGGGCCTCGGGAGGGCTCGTCGGCGCACTCGCGATGGGACTCACCATGGGTATCGTCGCCGCGCCGTGTGTCGGACCCATCGTGGTGGCGTTGCTACTCTTCGTGGCGGCGCGTCAGGATGTCATGCTCGGCTTTAGTCTCTTCTTCGCGTTGGCGGTGGGTATGGGTGCGCCGTACATCGGGCTGGCTGCGGCGGCGGGATCGCTGAAGCGTTTGCCACGTTCCGGTGAATGGTTGGCGTGGGTCGAGCGTTTGTTCGGTTTCGTGCTCGTCGGCATGGCGATCTATTTTCTTGCACCGATCATCGGCGATCGGATCGCGAGCCTTGCGCTCGCGGGGCTCGCCGCCGGCGCCGGAATCTATCTCGGCTTCGTGGATGCCTCGGGCCGCGGCGTGCCGGCCTTTGCGGTCGTCAAGCGCGGCGTCGGCGTGACGGCCATGGTAGCCGCGGCGTGGATCGCAGTCCCGCACGACGTCGAGAGCGCAATCGTCTGGCAGCCGTTCGAGCCGGGCGCGTTGGCAGACGCGCGCGAAGCCGGGCGCCCGGCCATCGTCGACTTCACGGCGAGCTGGTGCTTGCCGTGCCGCGAAAACGATCGCTACACGTTTACAGATCCTACCGTCGGCGCCGAGGCCGACCGCTTCGTGATGCTCCGCGCCGACGTCACCGAGATGACCGATCAGATCGAGCACTGGATGGAACGGTACGAGGTACTCGGCGTTCCAACGATCGTGTTCTACGATGGCAACGGTGACGAGGCGAGTCGAGTCGTCGGCTTCGTCGAACCGACGCGGTTTCTCGAACTCATGCGGGCCGGAACCTGAGCGTGACCCCGCCGAACCAACGGGACGCTTCGACGAGATAACTGCGGGACGTGATGCGGGACGAGTTCCCGCTACACGAGGTCGGCGACCGTAATCGCAGGCCCCCCCTCTTCTGGCAACGCATCGCGGAAATCGCCGCAATAGCTGCACTCGGCCAGGTATTCTCCGATGGCCCGCTTGAGGGCGCCTGTGCCAAGGCCGTGGATGATCCGGACCGAAGGCGTGCCCCGGCTGAGGGCGTCGTCGAGAAACCGCTCCAGGCGGGAGAGCGCTTCGTGCACCCTGAGTCCAACGAGTCGGATCTCTACACCCTCGTCCGTCCCCGGGGGCGTCGCTGCAGGGAGACGGGTCCGCTGCGCCGGCGCCTCCTGCCTCCGGAGCTTTGCGAATGGGACTTCGAAGGTGACCGCATCCCGCTGGACTTTCGCCGTGCTTCCCTGAATGGCGATCAGCTCGCCACGGATACCCGAGCCCTCGAGGGCGACGTGCTCACCCACGGCTGGAGGCGTATGGACCACCATGTGCTCGGTAGGATCGGCGAGGGTGGCGGCGTGCGTGTCGATCTCTTGCATCGCACGGTTCGCGAACGCGGCGAGATCGGCCGCGGTGTTCTTTGAAGTGCGCTGTTGGGTCGCGAGCAGCGCTCTGCCCTCACTTTTCAAACGGCGCACGAATTGACGGGCTTCGCGGAGATCCGTCTCCCAGCGCGCTCGTTTGCGCTCGCGGAGGTCCGCGAGCAGGACGGCGTGCTCGCGCTCACGTTCGGCGAGAACCGCACGCTCCTCGACGACCGCGGCACGTTCGTCGTCCAGCTTTCGACGAGTCGTGTCCATCTGCGCGATCGCTTCGGCAAGTGCGCGCGCCGGCTCGCCCCGTCTCGCTTCCGCGGCCGCGAGCACGTCGTCAGGCAGCGCCAGCCGCCGCGCCGTTGCCAGCCCGAGGCTGTCGCCTATGGCGCCGTAAACGAGACGATATCGCGGCTCGAAGGTCTGGGGGTCGACGTCCACTGCCGCGAGCGCGACCCGGGGATCATTCAGCGCATACAGCTTGACTGGTGTGTAGTGCGTCGCCGCGGCGACGAGACAGCCCGCGTGCACGAGGCGATCGACGAGGGCGACGGCGAGTGCCGCGCCCTCTTCCGGATCGGTTCCGCCGCCCGGTTCGTCGAGGAGCACCAGCGCAGGGGGTCTGACGACGTCGAAGATTTCCGTCAGATTCACGACGTGCGAGGAGAACGTCGAGAGGCTGCGCTCGATGCTTTGGTCGTCGGCCAGGTCGGTGAAAACCCCGGTGACGGCTGGTACGGTGCTTCCCTCGTCAGCTGGAATCAGAATGCCGGCGTGTGCCAGGGCCGTCAGAAGACCGAGCGTCTTGAGAGCGACACTCTTTCCCCCGGTGTTGGGGCCGCTGATGATGAGCGCGTGACAGCCGTCATCGAAGCGGACGTCGATTGGCGTGACGGCATGTCCAGTGTGCTCGGCCAGGAGGAGTTCGGGATGACGCGCGGCCCGGAGGTCGACGGCGCCATTGCCTAGGTGCGGGCGGGTGCATCCAAGGCG
>JAJCZP010000294.1 GCA_029262315.1 Deltaproteobacteria bacterium
CGAGGGCCGCACCCGTCGTCTACGGGCTCCGGGCGCGGAGTGAGGCCCGGGGTGGGCGTCCCCGCTCAGGCGGGTATACGCCGACCCTCGTCTTGCGCATTCCCAGAGGAGGGAAGCACGATGATGAGCACAGCACGTGGCCGATCGCGTCGCCGGTTGCCGGGACTGATTCTACTTTTGCTCTTGGTCGCCGAGGGCGCAGCGGGCGCGCATGATTTCTGGATCGCGCCCGCCACGTTTGCGCCGCAGCGTCATCAAGCGGTTGACGTCGGATTGTTCGTCGGTGACCAGGGGGAGGCGCGCCCCGTTCTTCGGAGCCCGGACCGCATTGTCCGCTTCGACGCGGTTCAGACGGGCGGGGTGCGTGCGATCGCGGGATTCGCACGGCAGGCGCCCGCAGGAGTGTATCGTCCGGACGTGTCGGGCGCCGTGACGCTCGTGTACCAGAGTATGCCCGAACGGATCGTGCTTCCGGCCCGCAAGTTCGAGGACTATCTTGCCGAGGAGGGGTTGGAGGACATTCTCTCGGAACGCCGACGCCGAGGCGAGAGTGCAGAGCCGGGCCGGGAGGGATACGCCCGCTCGTGCAAGGCCATGCTAGACGTTGTCGGTACCGATGCGGGCGCAAGGGCGCCGGGTGCCGTCGGTCTGCCGCTCGAGCTGATTCCCGATCGCGATCCGTCGAGTGTGCGCGTTCCTGAGCGCCTCGCCTTCACACTCGAGTTTGAGGGGACGCCGCTCGCTGGTCGGCTCGTCGAGCTGATGGATCTCGACGATCCCACATTGCGGTTCGCCGGGCGTACGAATCGCCACGGGCGCGTCGTTTTCGCGGCGCCAGGGCCGGGTCGGTGGATGGCCGCGACGGTGCATATGCGGCGTGCGGTCCCGGGGCTCGCCATCGATTGGGAGAGCTTTTGGGGGACGTTGACCTTCGAGGTTCCTGAGGCACCTATCCGGAGCGCGGCGCGGTGATCCGATGGCGTGGTTTCGCAATACGAGCGGCGCCGGGCCGTCGTGCGTGCTCGTGGCACTGGCCATCATCCTGAGCCCGATGCTGGCAGGCGCCGAGCCGGTGCTCGAGGGCCCGCGCCCGCATCCGTTGGCGGTTGGTGGTCTCGAGCTCGGGGCGGAGTACGCAGGGACCGCCAGCAAGGATGGCGTCGTCGCCGCCGTCGGATTCTCGATCGGCGTTGCCGATGGGGTGGGGTTCAATGCCGCCGTGATGACACGGCCGATGGGGCACGGTGCCGCGGAGAGCGTCCGGGGCGATACGACCCTCGCCGTTGAGTACGCGGTCGCCGGCCACCGCGACGATCACCTCGCGTTGCTGCTCGCGCCGAGTGTGCGGCTCCCGAGCGGGGATGCGACACGAGGATTCGGCGACCCGGGCGTCGATGTGTCGCTCGGTGTCGCGGCGCGGGCACCTTTTGGGGGAGCCTCGCTCAGCGCCGAGATCAACCATACGTTCGAGACACGTGATGCCTCGGGCGAGATGTGGACGGTGGCGCTCGCGTTGGAGTACGAGGTCGGTAGGCACTGGATTCTCGAAGGTGCATTGAGTCTCGAGCTGGCCGGCGATGTGTCGGACATCGGGCTCGGCGTCGGCCTCACGTGGCAGCCGTTCTAGCGGTACGCACGCGCCACACGAGTCCTGCGAGCATGAGTACTGCGAGTGCATTCGTCGCGTCGAAAGGGTCGAGCGCTCCGGGCACCCAATGCCGCTCGTTGCGAGGTCAGTCCAATCCGGCCTGGCGGAGCGCGGCGTTACGTCGGGCGTCTACCGCGGGACGCTCGACACCGAAATATCCCTGCACCAGGTCGAGCGAAAGATCGGGCCTGACGCGACGCCCTTCGGCAATCGCCGCGCGCGCTTCGTCGATCTGCCCGAGCGCAACCGCGTTCATGGCGATGTACGCGTAGGCCGTAAAATAGCTAGGCTGCGTGGCCACCAGCCGCCGGGCCGCCTCGAGCGCCAGTTCGTAGCGGCCAACCTCCCAGTAGGCCAACGCGAAGTTGTCGTAGATCCAGACCATACTTCCCTGGGGATTGAGGCGTTGGGCCTGCTCGGTCGCCGTGATCGTGGCCTCAGGATCCCCGAGGAGAATTTGGGTCCACCCGAGCCAGATCCAGGCCTCGGGCATACTCGGGTTGAGGGCGATGGCGCGTCGGATCGATTCAAGACCGGTCTTCGGATCGCCCGCGGCGATATGGGCCCCGGCGAGGCCGAGGTGCGCTGCAGGGTCGCGTGCGTCGAGCTGGACCGCACGACGGGCGCTCGCCACCATTGCCGCCAGGAGTTCTTCATGCGGACCAGTGCGGCCGAGCATCAGCTCAGACAGGCCCGCAATCGCGATTTGTCCCATCGCAGTCGCGAAGCGGGGATCGCGCTCGACGGCCAGCTCGAAAAATCGCCGCGCCTCGGCGAAATCCTCGAGCGTATACCGATCGAAATGCTGCAGGCCCAGTTGGTAGAGGCTCCACGCCTCCAGGTTCTCCGTTCCTCGTTGGCGCGCCCGCTCCCCCTCAGCCCGTGTGAGGTCGCCTACCAGTGATGCCGCGATCGTATCGCTGATCTCGTCCTGGAGCGCGAACAGGTCTGTGATCTCGCGGTCGAAGGTCTCTGCCCACACGTTTTCGCCCGATGTCGCATCGATCAACTGCGCGGTGATGCGGATTTGATCGGCTGCACGGCGCACGCTGCCCTCAACCAAGTAGCGTGCGCCGAGTTTGGCGCCGACCTGTTTGAGGTCGAGGGTGCCACCGCGGTACTGGAAGCTAGAGTTGCGTGCGATTACGGGAAACGCGCGCCAGCTCGACAATCGCGTGATCAAGTCTTCGGCGAGACCATCGGCGAAGTAGGCCTGCTCGGGATCAGGGGTTAGATTGTCGAAGGGCAGCACCGCGATCGCCGGTCGGCCGCCGAAATTGCTCGAGTCGGTCGGATCGCTCGCCGGCGTCGGCGCCTCGGCGACGTTCGTGATCGGCGCACGTGGCCACGTGAAGAACGCGATCGCTGCGGTGAGGATGACCAGCGATACGATGGCGATCGGAAGCAAGCTGCGACGTGGCTGTGAGGTTTGCGGGGCAACGGGCGCTGCCTTGTCGCTCGCCGTTGGCGCTACGAAAGGAGCGATGCCGTCGAGCCCGACCTCACGGATCTCCAGCGGCTCATCGAAGCCCTTCAGCAGGTAGCTTCCATGGGCCTGCCATCGAATTGGCACGCGAAAAAGCTCCGTGTCTATCCGTTGCCGTGCGCTATTGGCGACCGCGGCCGACACCAATACCTGCGCCGGTTGCGCGAGACCCTCGACGCGCGCGGCGAGATCGACGGCGAGACCTTCGACGCGCGGGTGCCCGGCTCCATCAGGTGCCGAGCGCTCGCTTACCTCGCCCATGTGTAGGCCAGTGCGTACACCAGGGAGATCGGGGTCCGTTGCATGCTCGAGTTGGAGTTGCAGTGCGAACGTGACCGCGGCGCTCGGGGCCTCGAAGGTCAGAAAACAGCCGTCGCCTGCCCAGTCGATGATGCGCCCGCCCGCGGCCGCGGCGAGGCCGCGAACGAGTTCGCGATGTCGCTCGATCAACTCGCCGACGACCCGATCCCCGCGCTGTGTCTTTAACGCTGTGGAATCCGCCAAGTCGGTGAAGACGAGCGTGAGGATCCGCGAGCGTTCAGGCATGTTGCTCATGCCGAATACATGCGGGTGAGTGTTAATACCAGGGCCACATTGCTCCTCCACGTCACACCAGTCAGCAGGAGGACGCATGACGGAGCTTGCGATGGGAACGCGAAACTCGGTATTTCTATATGACGTTCCCGCCGTATCCCAATTGGAGGTTCCCAATGCGTAAGATCGGATTCTTCCTGCTGTGTCTGGTTGCTTTGTTCGTCTGGTCGTCGCGGTCGCCCGCGCCGGTGCAGAGTGCTGGTGGCACGGTCGTCTTTCCCCTGAAGCTCAGCGGGAAGAGCTGGCAGCCGCAGGTCATTGGAGTTCCCGGCAAGAAGGTCGGCCTCGGCAAGGTCAGGGACAAAAACATCATAGCAGTGTTGCAGGACACCTTGCCCGACTTCGCGAAGGACTTCCTCGATCTCGATCCGAGCGGACGGTTCTTCCTCTACTACGATAGCCAGACCAGCTGGCGGGTCGCGACCAATCCGGACGGCAACGACACGACGATGCTGCACGGCCAGACATCGAACGACGGCATCGCCTGGATGTTCGGCGAGTACACGCTGCCGCTGGCCGCGGGGACGGGCGACGTGTTCGTCACCGGCAAGGTGAAGTTCTTCAAGGCCGATCCGGGCAACTACATGCCGAAGTCGGTGAAGGGCGTATTCTACTTCTCGAGCCCCGACATCAATACGGGCCTCATCCTCAAGTTCAAGACGCTGAAGCCCGTGGTGTAACGGCGCCCGAGGCGGCTGCGGCGGCGGGTTCGCCGAGCGCCGCCGCCGGGTCCTCCATCATGGCCTGCATCTTTGCGATCCCACGGGCGCAATAGAGCGCGTTCGTGATGCGGTCGTCGAACGACCAGCGCACTTCGACCGTCGGACGGGTTGCGAGCACGCCGGTCGATGTCACGTGGGGACGGAGGGCCTGGGTCCCCATCACAGCGAACAGGCTGCACGTGCCGAATTCGAACAGATGATGGTAGGTGCGATCGAGGCCGACGGACCCGAGGTTGGCCACGAAGAGACTCGTGTAGTTCGGATCGCCTGCGATGACGGAGCCCGAAAGTAGGTTCCAGCGGTCGAGTAGGCGATAGCCGACCATGCCGATCCGCAGGACGACGTCGGGCAGACGCATGAGGACGTCGAGTTCGCGGTCGACGGGGCGCCGGCCCCCGCGGCCGGCCCCGAGGGATGAGCCGATGCGTCCGACGGTCGTGGCGAACGACTCGTTTGGGTCGGGGAAAGAGACCTTCACGGTCACAACCGGCGCTTCGACGGTCATCTCACGCTTGGCGGTGAAGGAGATGGCGACGTCTCGCCGGTTGTACAGGCGTCGTGCTGACACGAAGCGGTTCAGCTTCGGGTACGCGTGCAGGCCGCGGGCGCACGCCCACAGGAATAGATGGAAGAGGGTTGCCGGCGGCCCACTCGCGGCGCCGTTGTAGGCTGCGAGCCACGGCTGTGTGCGCGTCAGATCGATCGTCGACTCGTGCAGGACGACGTTTCCCCAGCGTCCCTTCGCGAAGTAGGGAAGCAATGTCTGGAGGGTCGTCTCGTCGCGGACGAGGTCGCCGTCCGGGCGTCGAAAGAGCGGCACGGGTGGCCTATCGTCGGCCGCGTCGATGTGGATGAAAACGCAGCATGAGCGAAACGAATACCGCGGTCGGCGCCCGCGAGTCCAGACGACGAGAGGCTAGGGCGTCGTGCCCCAGGCGTGGGGCGGCGAACTCTCGACTGGACAGAGCCGCACCGCAAAATCCTTCGCAGTCATGGGAACACCGCGTCTTTCATATCAACCCTGGCTGCCCGTCTTTCGACGACTTCTGCGCCCTGATGACTGGCACGAACCATGCTTCCTCTACTCTCAAGGGCGAACATGAGCACGCTCCTGCCCTCATCGCCTACGACGATCCTTGAGCACGTGAGAGGGTACACACATGCCAGTGTGATCTGCTCTTGTTCGAGGTCATAGAGACGGGGGATCTCGATGCAGCAGTAGCCCTCTACGAGCCGGATGCCACTTTCGTGGTGTCTCCCGAGCAGGTTGTCACGGGTCACGCCGCAATCCGCAAGGTTCTGCAGGGCATGATCGCAGCCAACGCGACGGGTAAGCTCGATGCGGTTACCGCGGTCCCAAGTGCCGACGGTTCTGTCGCGTTCACGCGAGCACAGGGCAGCAGTTCCGTTCCAGGCCCTGATGGGAAGCCTGTCACGACGCACTTCCATAGTATCGAGGTCGTCCGCAGGCAGCCCGACGGAACCTGGCGCATCATCATCGACGACCCCAGCGGAGAAGGCTTGGCGTGAGGCATTGCGGGTGCCGCCGTCGGCGGCCAGGCGTCGGCTCGACCATGAATCGCCCCGGCTCTCCCGGAGGCCACCCATGCGACGCTACTTCTTCGGGAAGGTCTGCTCGCCGTCGACCTCGACGGTCACACCGCTCTTCTTCGGATTCTTCTTGGCCGCCTCGGCCGAATCGGCGTTGATCTTGACGGTCTTGCCCCCGCTCTTGCCCTCGAAGGCGACCATGCCGCACTCGACTCGGATCTCACCGAGACAGACGTGATCGAGGTCGGGTACGCCCACGACGTCTTCCAGCACATGCACCACCCAGATGCCACTCGAGTCGAGGTCGAGATCGACAGCGTCGTCGGGCTCGAAGTCGATCACCGCCTGCTCGTTGCCCATCTTGTCTTCGCCCGTAGGACAGAACGAGATCGTCGCATCCTTCTTGACGTGCAGGTCGAAGTAGATGTTGGTCTTCCCGTAGTCGCTCTCCGTGTCGAGATCGAGCAACTCGGCGATCCGGATCTCGATCTCCTCCGTCACGTCGAACGTGAGCACGAGCTTCCCGTCCACGACCTCGGCCGTCAGTGACGTGAGCTTGCCGGAGTCGAGAAGCGAGGTGAGGCTGCAGATGAGACGGAGAAACTGGCTGATGCCCTTGCGAAGCTCGCCGTCCTCGCTCGTCTTCTCGCGGATCTTCTTCAGCGCGTCCTTGACCGTCTTGAGATCGTCGACATCGGTCTTGTCGAGCTTCGTATCGTCGAGGATGTCGACGAGGGCCTGAATCATCTCGAGCAGGAGATCCTTGTCCTCGACGGCGGCCTTGAGATCCTCGTAGCTCTGCACCAGGTCCTTGTCGACTTTCTTTGCCTTGCGCGCCTTCTCGAGCAGCTCGCACAGTTCCTCGACCATAGTGTCGTGGGCCGAGGTCGCCATGACACCGCCGCCCGCATCCGCGAAGGCGACGTCGACCGCGGCGTCGACGATCTGTGTCTGCGTTCGGATCTCGCGACCGGCCTGCCCCCGTGGCAGGAAGGGCGTGGAGGTCCGCTCGATGGCAAAGAGCGCCATGCCGTACTCGCTACGAATCAGCAGACCGATCAGCGCCCGCAGCAGGCCGAGGCCGCCATCGAGAGCCACCGCCTCGTCGGCGCCGAGTGTGTCGAGCATGGCGGCGACGTCGGGCGCGATCTCTCCTTTGGTCTCCAGACGCTCGACGGCGCGACGATAGGCGGTCAGCCGGCGTGCCGCGGCACGCAGATTGTCGCGGTCGGCCGCCCGGCGAGCCCCCTCGAGAGCGCGAGCCAACCGCGCATGCGCCCCGCCGGTGAGCGGGAGCGTCTCGAGACACGCCGCGCCGATGTCGTTCAGCACCTCGCCGTCGACGTACTGCAAGGTCAGTACGGGCGATGCAGGTAGTGGCGTGCCGCTCGGGTCGATCGTCTCGTCGGTTGTGAAGTGCGCGACGGTGCTCGGATCAACCGCCGCATCGAGCAGCATCGGCAGGGCGTCGCCAAACAGGCCGACGACCTTGACGTCAATCAACAGGCCGCCGATCGCCGGGTCGTAGAGTACCGGCGCCTCGAAGATGATTTCGACCATCTCCCCGGTGGCTGCTGACGGCACGCCCGCGGCGACGATGCCGGCGTCGGACGGTGGCGGTGGTGACGGCGACGGCAGCGGCAACGGGGTGGCGGCGTCGCCCGCAATCGTCACGGTCCCCCCGAAGACCCGGGTAAGCCCGCTCGCATTCTCCTCCAGTACGGGCGCCAGCTCCGCAGCGGCGAGGGGGCCGGTGCCGATCGCTACCTCGAGCGCGTACGTCAGGTCGCCGGCGACGAGGGCGAGCGGAGTCGAGGCATCGACGCGAAAGCGCAGCGCCGTGAGCGAGACGACATCGGAGAAGACGTCGGGGGCGATCCACTGCTGATAGCGCGCATGGCGTCCGTCGTCGTCGCCAGGAATCAACGCAGCGTCGGCAACGAAAGGCACACCAGCAGTCGCCGGTGCGTCGTCATCGCGGTAAGCAGCCGGGATAACCCGGCTCTGCGTCACCGGGCAGCGCGTCACCGCGGCCGGCGCGTCGCCCGCGGCTGCGCTGTGCGCCCGGATGACAAGCGCCGCGACCCCAACGATGACCACAAGAGTGTAAAAACGCCCCATGACGGCACGCCTCCTTGGCGTTGATGTCGACCTCGGACGCCGGGAAGCTTCCCATCCCGCCATCCGCGGAGTCAAGACTCTTCATTCTCACTCATGAGTTCTTCGGCGCTCGCAGTCCCGTGCGACGCTCCACGACGTCCGAGGCTGCTACCGGGCCCGTCCGATGTTCGAAGAGTTGAGATCCTGATCTCGCGGTCAGGGGGACAGCCGAACGGTGGAGGTTTCTGCTTGCTTCCTCGGAATCAGTGGAGCGATACTCGTCCGTGACCTCGGCGAGGTCGTGCCGTTGTTCCGTAACATTCCTCTCGAGGTCTTGCATCGTGTGTCCGAGATCCAACGAGTCTTCAGGTGTCAACGCCTGAGGACCTAGAGGAGGACAGGTCATGTACGGAATCGTTACGTATATCCCGAGGAGTTCGTTCGTCGCGATGGTGTTGCTTGCGGTCGCAACCACGGTGCACGGTGGCGGCCTCGCCTTTCTCGAAGCCAAGAGCGATACCGCGACCGACCGAGCCGTCGCGCTTGCGACGAGTGCCAATAGCGTCAATGTCTACGTCGTCGGCGAGCGCAACGACTCCGTCGCCGTCTACGTCCGTGAATTCGTTCCTCCGTTCGGAACGCTCACATTCTTCCATACTGTCACCGATGGCGTGGACGGCGTCGACGGCCTGCGGTCACCGCAAGACATCGCGGTGACCGCGGACGGAGACTGCGTCTACGTGGTGAGCGAGCGCGACAATGCGGTGGCCGCATTTGAGCGCACGCCCTTCACCGGCTTTCTCACGTTCGTCGAGGCCGAGTTCGACGGATCGGGTGGAGTCGATAATATGCGCAATCCCAGCGGCGTGGCCGTCAGTGGAGATAGTGCCCATGTCTACGTGACCAGCCCGCAGGACGCGGTGGTCGTGTTCGCGCGCAACGTGCCGGACTGCGATCTCGACTTCGTCGAGTTCGAGGTCGACGCCGCCGGTGGTGTGGAGGGACTGAACGGCCCGCGCGGGATCGTCGTCAGCGCCGATGGTAACAACGTCTACGTGGCAGGCGGGAGTTCGACGGCCGACGACGACTCGGTCGCGGTGTTCAGTCGGGACGCCGTGACCGGCGAGCTCAGCTTCGTCGAGTTTCACCAAGACCGCGTCGCTGGTGTGGAGGGTATCGCCGGCGGCGACGGAATCGCGATCAGTCCCGACGATGCGAACGTCTACGTCGCCGGCGCTGACGCCAACTCCGTCGGTGTCTTTAGTCGCAATACGACGGTGGGTCCTGATCTCGGCAAGTTGACGTTTCTCGAGCGCGAGAAAGACGGAGGCGGAGTCGACGGCCTGAAAGGGGTCCGTGATGTGGCCATCGGCGTCGCCGGCAGGTACCTCTATGCTGCCGGACGTGACGAAGACGCAGTCGCGGTGTTCCGTCGCGACGTCGTCACTGGCCAACTCGCCTTCCTCGATGTCCACAAGAACGATGTCGACGGCATCGAGGGCATGGAAGGCCCGGCGGCTGTCGCGGTCATGCCCGACGGCGTCAACGTGTACGTCGCGGCGCGACGAGGACTCCAGTCGCAGGAAGGCGCCGCCGTCAGCTTCACGATCGACCAGTGCGGCAACGGTATACTCGGTGTGGACGAGCAGTGTGATGATGGGGGCAACGCCAACGGCGACGGCTGCTCCTCATCCTGCCAGCTCGAGCTTTGCGGATCCGTTCCTACGGCCGGTTGTCGTACGACAATCCTTCCAGGAAAGGCGCTCTTGAAGATCAAGGAGGGCAGCGAGGACAAGAAGGACAAGCTCCAGTGGAAATGGAACAAGGGCGAGATCACCACCGTTGCCGATTACGACGATCCCGTCGCGACAGATGACTACCTCGTGTGCGTGTACGACAGTTCCGCCGCGACCCAGCCATTGCTGGCCCTTTCGCTGCCCGCCGGTGGTGTATGCAATGGCAAGCCGTGTTGGGATCCGAAGCCCACCAAATTCAAGTATAAGGACAAAGCCGCGACGCCCGATGGCATCGAGAAGGGACAGCTCAAGGAAGGCCTCGTCGATGGCAAGGCCAAGATGCAGTTCAAAGGGAAGGGTGCGAACCTGTTCTTCTCGCTTGGAGGAGACGTGCTGGGGCCGTCTGGTCTGACGTTGCCCGTGACCGTTCAGGTCACCAATGCCGAGACCGGGATCCCGATCTGTTGGGAGAGCGTGCACAGCATCGCGCAGCGCAACGATGCGTCGCAGTTCACGTCCAGGGGCGACTGAGCCTGGACCCGGACAGCAGCTTTGAACACCGGAGTGTTGCATTCGGAGGCGACGGGCTCGCAGGGGCGGCCTGGCTCGACTACGACAACGACGGGTTCCTGGATCTCTACCTGACCAACGGTAAGACGCAGCCGAACGCGCTGTCCCACAACAACCAAGACGGGACGTTTACCGATCTGGCGGCAACTGCTGGTGTGGAGAACGGCCTCGGCAACTCCGGGGTCGTAGCCGCAGATTTCGACAACGACGGCTTCCAGGATCTGTTTCTGACCGGGGACGGGGGGCTGATCGGCGCAGGCGAGAGTACGGTCAAGCTCTACCGCGCCGTGTCCGGAAGCCTCGCGACACAGACCCAGCACCGGAACCAGCGCTATCTCAACACGGGGAACCTGACGTTTGTGGACGTCCGCGCGGCCGCCGGAATCGACACGATGCTTGGGGCGTGCGTCAACGCATTCACCGACTTCGACAACGGCGGTCGGGTCGATCTACTCCTGGGCGATTGTAACGACGTCACGCTGGCGCAAACGCCGCTCGAGGTCTTCCGCAACAAGAACGGCCAGACGCTCACGGATGTGCGTCCGGAGGTCGGTGTGGTGAAGAGCGGATTTTGGATGGGTCTCTGCCCCGCCGACTTGAGCGATCGTTTTACGAGCGGCGTTGTCTCTCAAGACAGCGGAGAAGATCGCTAAAGCCGAATCGAAGAAGATCGCCAAGATTTGCAAAGCGTGCGGCGGGGCTGACGCCGATTGTGATGATCTCGTCGTGCCTGTGAACCTGTTGACTTCGACGCTCGGCGGATCCGGAGGCACTGGTGCCGCCGCGGACTTCACTCCGGCGGCCATCGGTTTTCCGGCGACCTGTGATGTCGCGACAGTGCCGCATGGTGGCCCCGTCTGCGACGGGCCCGTGACGACGCTCGCGGAACTCATCTTCTGCGTGGACTGCGTGGCGGAATTCACGGTCGACTGCGTCGATGCGGCGCGCGTCCCCGAGCCTCTGGGCGGGTCGTATCCGGGCGAGCGCGTCCCGTAGTGCTCCCTGACAGCGTCAAGACGTCGCCGCAGTATGACTGAGCGCGCTGTGTCATTTTCGAACACGGGGCAACACCCTGGCGCGAGCGTTCGAGATTTCGCGATCCCGATGCGAGTTCCGTTGACTCGTGCGCTGGGCGATCACAGTTCGATCCCGGCATTGGCTCCTCGCTTCGTCGCCTGATCATCCGCGACTGCGGAGTGTTCGTCACGATCGAGTCGAGGCGCTACGTTTTTTCTTGACTGGAGCGGCGACCGACGAGTAGCGTTTCACAAAGCGAGGTGCGCTATGAGTAGTACTTACGGTTGTTGGCGATTCCGTGTACGGCGAGCGAACCCGCGGATTCTACTGCTGCTTGCGCTGCTCTTCCTCCCACGACCTGCCGCGGCCGTACCAATCGATCTCCTCGTGGGCTATCCCGACTGTCACGGCCCGTCCGCCGTTCTCGTGGACGGGGCTGGCGTCGTTTACGCCACATGCAAGGGCGTGCTCGATGCTCAGACGGGCACCTGGTCGCAGGGCAAAGCCATCAAGATCGCGTCTGACGGTACTGTGACCGTGCTTGCTGATGAGGTGGTCGATCTCGGTGCCGGTGTCGACGCACCGCTGGAGGGTCCGAGAGGCATCGCTCTCGACGCTGAGCATCTGTACGTGGCCGCTGAGAGCAGCAACAACGTATTTCGTTTGGAGCTGGCTGGCGGTTCCAACGAGTTGCTGTTCGAGGATGATCCCAATAGCGTGCCCCGCCTTCTCGCTCCGATGGGCATCGTGGTCGATAGTGCCGATCGCGTCTACGTGGCAGGGTCGGAGAGCGACAATGTCATCCGCATTACGGCTCCCGGTGTGGCAGAAGAGGTTCTCACGTACGATCCGGCCCCTGGTCCGGGTCCGGGCCGGCTCGCGATCGATGCGAGCGACAATGTGTACTCCACCACACTGGTCGGTGCTGGCGTCTACCGGATTCCCCCTGTGGGACTTCCGACACTGGTGTTCGAGTGGTTGCCCTGCTTCCCTGCGGGTCCGTTCTATTTGCTGGCCTCACCGGCTGTTGCTTCAGACGGCACGTTGGTCGTGCCCATGGTGCAGCTGTTTCGGGCAACGGAGCCGGTCGTCGACCGCGTCGTGTTCATCAAGCCTGGCGACGATCCGTGCGACGCCTCGGACGATGTGACCTTCGTGACGGACGGGACCGTTGGGCTTGCCGATGCCAATCGGCCTGCCCAACCGGTCGTGGACGCCGCAGGGAACGTCTACGTTCCAATGGCCGAGGACGACAGCGTGCGCTTCATCTTCAACGATGACGGCAAGGTAGCGACGGATCCGATTCTGACGGCCATCGACCCGGCGAGCACGGCCCTGACCCAACCAGCTCACGCCGCGCTCGGCCCCGATGGCACGCTGTACGCTGCATCGTTCGAACGTGGCCAGATCTTGCGTGAGGGACCGCCGCGCGCTCCCGCTGACTATGGGGTGATCGGCTGGGAGCAGTTCAAATTCGACGCTATTCTCGTTTGTGCCTTCAAGAACCAGAACGACGAATACGAGATCGACGCGGATTGTGCGGAGCGGTGCGGTTTAGGGCAGGTGTGTCCGCTCGCGGGATCGAGTGGTCCTGCCGGTGTGTGTCACATCGACCGGGGCTCCATAGTGCCACTCGCGGTGTGCGATCATCTGCGCAATCGTGGATCCGGCGACAAGGCGATTGTGATGACCGCGTACGCGAATCGGCACAACAGAGGCCAAGACGGCGAAGGGCAGGACGGTGCGAACGTCACCATCCTGGAGCGACGACCCATGGGGGTCCCGATGCTGTTCGGAGATCTCAATGGCAACGGCGTGCCATCGTGTCGGTTGAACGAGAGTGGCAACGGCGCGATCATCGACCCGAATGATGCGAAAGCGGCGTGTGGACCGCTTACGGGCTACGAGGATACGCCCTTCGACATTTGCAGCAGCAGCGCGCCCCCATCCCTAAACGAGATCGCGGATCCAAACGAAACGATTGTTCCGGGAGTGTACAACGACGTGACGGTTCCGGATGGGCAGACGGCTCTGCTCGAATCGGATGACTACACGATCTGCGGTAGGCTCAAGGTCAGCAAGAACGCGACGCTGAAGGCTGCTGATCCAACGGGGACCGTGCGCCTGTTCGTTGGCACAGACGTTATCCTGGACAACAGCTCAGCTCTCCTCGGCGGAATCCGAGTAAACGTCAGCTCCCCAAACGGACCGACAGATCCCGCAGTCAAGCTGGGGAAGAACTCTACGGTGGAAGCGAGAATTTGTGCCCCCGAGAACAAGATCAAGATCGAGCCGGGTGCCACGGGAATGATCACCGGTCGCATTATCGGCAGAAAGGTCGAAGGGGCCGGCACTACGAACTTCTGGTGCGACTGATCGCTAGTCCGAGGACAACAGGATGATCCATTGGTATTCCGCCTGCATCCGCCGACCGCCCCGACCAGTGGCAGTTCAGCAACGGCTTGGCGGACGGCGATATCACACACCCGCAGGCCAGGACGTCGATCGCTAGCACGCGTCGGCGAAGTTCGACCCAGGCGATTTGGCGAGGTCAGTAGGGTCGCTCGCCTATGTAGTTGCCGCGCGGATCGTATTTGCAGACCCAGATCAGGGTATGCCAGCCGTCGGGCGCTGCGCACCGCGCCGATCCGCAGCCCACGGCGCGCGTGCGGGCCCAGACGACCTGAGTGTAGTGTCCACACTGCGCGCCGGGCCGGCAGCGATTGGTCGAGTAGTCGTAGTTCGCGCGCTCGCTGGTCCAGCTCGCTACGACTTCGGCCGGCGTCGCCTGCGGCTCTCGAGGCCTTGTCGAAGTCGAGTACAGGTTTTCGCTGAACTCGTCCGCTTCATGCGCAAGCCGACAGCCGGCAGCTTGGAGCGTCGCGGCTTGGCGCTGCGCCCTTTTTTCGAGGCTGCGGGACCAGGAAATGTCGGGCGCGCCAACTTCACGTCGCCAGCGGTTGTGTGCCGCGGCGAAGGCGGCCGGGTCGCCGGTTGGCGTCTCCATTGCTTGCGATGACGACTGCGCTACCGTCCTGTTGCTTGCTTGGTACGGCCCGGTAGCACCGCACCCAGCCAACACCACGACAAGCATCGCAGGCGCAGCCCATCTGCTTGTTCGCATCGTCGACGAGTCTCCCTCCAGGTTGACGGCCGTGCGTCGGGGGCAGTGACCTCGACTATACGGATACGATCCGCGCATCAAAACGGGAGGCAACCGCCCGGGACACACGTGGTCCCCGGTGGACACGAGGTGCCGCCGCCGCAGCAGGTCCAACCGCTCGGCCCGCACGTGCCGTCCGGACAGCACTGGCTGCCGCTACTGCACCAGCCCGGGCCACCGAAGCAACACACCCCGTCCGCAGGAATGCAGACGTTCGCGCAGAGCTGCGGTGTCTGCGCCAGGCAGCAGCCACCCGGGACGCACGTCTGTCCAGCGGGGCAGTAGAGGCCGTTCGGACAACAGTCGGCCTCCGACGCGATACACATACCGCCGCAGATCTGGCCGTCGCAGGTCTGCTCGGGTAGGCAGTCGGTCAGGTCGAGCTTGCAGAGATCGTCGCAGCGGAGGGTTCCTCCGGGGCGTCCCTGACTCTCGCAGGTCTGGCCCTTGAGATCCGTGACGTC
>JAJCZP010000295.1 GCA_029262315.1 Deltaproteobacteria bacterium
CCCTTGCGGGCCTGGCTGTTGCGCGTGGCGGCGTCCTGACCTTCGGTGAGACCGAGAAAAATGGCCGCATTCCCGAGTGGGTTGCAGATGGGAAAGAGCGCCGCGTATGTCGCCACGAACGTGTTGAATGCCTCCATGCAACGGGCCTTTTCAGACATCGTCTAGGACACCAAGCACCGCCGGGGTGGTCGCGTCTGCGTCGTTCCGGCGCCTCGGGGATCGCGGGGCGGTGCATGCCGATGGCAGCGTGAGCGCCGCTAGTACGCAGCCCACCCGGTACGCGAGCGGGATACCCGACGAACGGCCCTTGCGATTCCTTGTGCGTCCGGCGAACCAGTGCGCTCTCGATGCTGCCGACACGTCGTCGTCTCTCGTGCTGCTTCCCGGGGGCTCGACCGGTTCGCTCGTTTCTCAATGCCTCTTGTTCGACGTTTGCTCAAGCCTTGGGCTCGAGGGGGATGGTTCGCTTGACGGGGGGGCCACGCCGGGCAATGAAAAGTTTGAGAGCCTCGTTTGCTTGCACCTAGTCGACAGGAGTTCCCAATGCTCGAAAGATGCGAAAGACCCGAACGTTTTCTTCAGGGGTTGCTCTGCCTGATTGCCGTCGCAGCGTTCGCGGGGTCCGCGTACGCGCAACGCATGGAGTACAGCAATCCGGAATACAGTGCTCCAGAGAACAGCAACCCCGAGTATGCCAGTCCGGAGTCCAGCGATCCCGAGCCAAGTGACCCCGAGTACGCTGACCCCGAGGCGTCGGATTTCGACGCGCGTGGGCAGGCGGCAGATCTCGGCAACGATGGCGTGGACCGTGCGGTCGTCACAGACCCAAGCCAGGAAGCGGACCTCGAGCCGTATTGAGGGCAACCAATGAAGCTTGATGAGCGCAGGCGTTCGTGTCCGGAGGGCTCTACGGGCCGTCGCGGGATCGTTTCTGGTCGAGGACTCCTGACTGGCAGGTGGTCGCGCCGGTTCGGCTGCACGGTGCTCATGACGTGCCTCCTCGTTTCTGTCGGGTCGGATCCCGCGATTGCGGAAGCGGACGGTGAGGCTCCCTGGCGAGCGCGCCCTCATCACCTCTCGCTCGTTCTGGGCGGCACGGTCAACGAGGAGCATACGGCCTTCACTGTAGGTGTGGACTATGAGTACCGGGTGTCCGCGCTCCTCGGGATCGGTACCGTGGCGGAGTATGCGTTGGAGGATATCGACGCGGGGACGTTCCTCGCCGTTGCCGACCTCCACCTCTGGCGTGGTTTTGGCCTGCAGACCGGCCCGGGCGTGGAAGTCACGGACGAGGGGGATCTCTTCGTCTACCGTATCGGCCTCCTCTACGAGTTCGAAGTCGGTCGATACACGTGGTCGCCGCAAATCCACACGGATCTGACCGATGAGGAGACGTCACTCGTCTTCGGCATCGCGCTTGGGTTCCCGTTCTAGCTCGCGCGGTCTCGTGGAGAATCGGGGAGGGCTGGCGTGGCCGGATCGCCCGCAGATCGTCCCCTTGGCGGAAGAGACGCCTGGCAACGGCGGCGGGGGATGCTAGAGTCTGGCCTTGATCCTGTTCAGGAGGGGACATGCCAGACCACAGTCGCAGAGTCTATGATTCCATTCTCGAGCTGTTGTCCGGGGAGGACAATCCGACCCCGTTGGTGCGGATCAACAAGATCCTTGCGCCGACGCGGGCCACCTTTTACGGGAAGCTGGAGTGGTACAATCCGTTCGGTGCGGTGAAGGATCGGATCGCTGACAACCTCGTGCGTGACGCCGAAGAGCGCGGCACCTTGGGTGAGGTGACCAAGCTGGTGGAACCTACCTCGGGCAACACGGGGTTGGGGCTGACGATGATCGCCAACGCGAAGGGCTACAGCTTGCTCTCGCCGCTCTCGACGATGATCCCGCTGGAGAAGCGCGCGGTGCTCCGATTTTTCGGTGCCGACCTGATCGAACTCGAGGATACGTTGTGTCCGGCGCCGGGCGCGCCCGAGGGGGCGATCGCCAAGGCGATGGAGACGGCGGAAGATCCAGAATTTCACATGCTCAATCAGTACGAGAACGAGGCCAACCCGCAGTCCCACTATCTGACGACTGGTCCGGAGATCTGGCGTCAAACAGAGGGCAAGGTGACCCACTTCGTGGCCGCGTTGGGTACCTGTGGGACCGTCACCGGGACGGGTCGCTTCCTCAAGGAGAAGAATCCGAACATCAAGGTGATCGCCGTGCACCCCGAGGAAGGGCACGACATTCCTGGCGTGCGGAGCATCCGACAGCTGAAGCAGACCAAGCTGTTTCGTCCCGAGGAGTACGACCAGCTCGTCGAGGTGACCAATCGCGAGGCGTACGACCTGTGTCTGAGGCTCAACCGTGAAGAGAGTATCATTGCGGGGCCGAGCTCGGGGCTGGCGCTGGTCGGGGCGCAGAAAGTGGTCGGCGATGATGACGGCGTGGTGGTCGTCATGTTCCCGGACAGCATCTTCAAGTACGCCTCGAGCGTCATGCGTCATTTCCCTGAGATCTACGAGAACGCGGCCGGCGCGAGCGAGAGCGGACCACCGATGTGGGTCGAGGATCTGATCGAAAGCTCTCGCAACGAACGCGATACGATCGAGATTGCCGAAGCTGCCCGCCTGCGTGAAGCGAACGAGACCGTGTTCATCGATGTGCGCGCGAAAGACGAGTACGCGGCCATGCATGTCGCGGGGGCCATGAGCGTTCCCACGCAGGACCTTACGACCGCGAAGAACCTGCCGGAGTCTCGCGAGACCCCCATCGTCACGGTCTGCAACCGGGGCAATCTCTCCATCCAGGGCATGCTGCTCTTGCGCTCGGTTGGCTACACGAACGTGCGCAGCATGAACGACGGCACGATCGGCTGGAACGACCAGGGGCTCCCCACCGAGAACGGGAGCTGAGACTTACCCCTCTGGGTGGTTTTCGCGGCCATTTTTCGCGTGACTATTGCCGTCTCCCGTCGTAGTAGAAGTACGAGGCGTGCTTTTGTACGACGTTCGGGATGAGAGGTCCGCGATGGTTGGGATGTCCGAGTTCCGTTCCAGCGATCCCGACGAAGTTCGGGACGCGCTCAGCACTCAGTTTACGAAGCACGACTTCTCCGTGGAGGGTCGGAGCGCACCTGTCGATACCGTCATGCGGGCCGCCTCGCTCGGCGAGATGTCGATCAACTTCGTGCAGTACGGTGCGCCGGTCGAGATCGAGCAGACGGTTCCCGAAGACATCTTCATGATCGGGCGGCCGCTGCGCGGGCAGTTGGAGGTCCGGAACGGCGAGGACGTGTTGGCGGGTGGTGCGCCTCGGGGAGCGATTCTTTCGATGAACCGCCCGAACAAGATCATTGGGCGGACGAGCGACTTGCAGTTCCGGGTCGTGCGTATGGAACGGGCCGTCTTGGAGCGTCATCTGGCCCATTGCCTCGGCCGTGAGTTGTCGACACCGCTTGCATTCGATTTCGCGTTGCCGGCCGACGGTGGCGCCGGGCAGGCGTGGTGGAGCCTCGTCGAGCACCTGTGGGCCGGGGCCGAGAGCGGGACGTTGTTTGCGTCGCCGTTGCTGCTGCACGCCGAGCAGCAGTTGGTGAAGACAATGCTGCTCACCCTGCAGCGCCACAACTACACCGACGCCCTGGGGCAGTCGGTGGCACCGGCGGTTCCCTACTACGTACGGCGCGCCGAGGAGTACATCATCGCGCATGCTGATCAGACGATTACGATCGAGGACCTGGTCACTATTTCGGGGGTGAGCGCACGTTCCTTGTATGAGGGCTTCCGGCGCTTTCGCGAGACGACACCCATGGCGTTCTTGAAGCGACGCCGTCTCGACATGGTGCGCGGTGTACTTCTCGCAGCCGATCCGGCGTCGACTACCGTGACGGCGTCCGCCGCGGCCCACGGTCTTTGTCACCTCGGGAACTTCGCTGCCGACTACAAGCGTCGCTTCGGCGAGACGCCCTCGGCGACGCTTCGCAGTGCCGGCTAGGCGTCACAGACGCCCGTTGGCGGTGGGCGATCGGTAGAGTTCGCGGCCCGCAGCCTGGTGGGTTCGTATCGCCTTGGCGCTGATCGTCGGTCGTACTCGTCCAAACGCGGGCCTTTGTCCGGGCGTTCTAGGCTCGGGCGCCGTTTCCTGCGCTCTGTGGATGATCGGTGCGCTCATTGGATAGCTCGTCCGTGCGCCACTCCCGTATTCCCATGCGTACCGTTTGACGTGGCCGCGGGCTTGCCGCGGCCGAGACAGGGGGACGTGCATGGGAACGACGACACCGATCATTGAGCCGGAGGCGTTGGAGGCCACGAACGCCGGACGCGCCTACGCCCGGTACATCGCGGCCCACAACGTACCGGGACTCGAGATCCCGATAGCCTGCGTGAAGATCTATCCGAGAGGCGCGGAGATCCCGCCGCCAGTTCGCGACCTCGCGATCGGTGGGATCACCCTCACGAGTTGCCAGGCGACCAAGCAGGCGACGCTCGGCGATGCCGTGTGTCTCACCCGTGAGAATATCGGATGCGTGGCGGCGGCGATCAGTCTGGGGCTGGTGGATGCGGAGCAGGACCGGCCGATCCAGGATTCCCTGGTCTACACCGACATTATGCGTCAGCAGTCGGGGCAGGGGGTGGGCTTTACGCCGCCGAGTCCGCGCGATTTTCAGCAAGGTCTCGTCTATGCCTGCGCGGCCGCGAATCGGCCCGAGTTCGGGTTATTCGGCCAGGAGGACAGCGGTCGTTTCAAAGATGTGCCGACCGCGCGAAAGGCTGTCGACGAGATGATCGCAATCCAGCCGGGGACGACTGAAGCGGTCTTTCTGTACTCGCCGACGTTCACCGACTGCGAGGTCGAGCCTGACGTGGTGGTGCTCTCGGTCCGGCCGGTCGAGTTGACGCGGATCATTCAAGGGTACTGGTACCTGACCGGTGAGCGGGTAAAGGCCAGCATGGGCGGTCTCCGGATGGTCAACTCGGACCTGATCGCCCGCCCGTATCTGACCGGGGAGATCAATGTCTCGCCGTACTGCTTGGGCGCACGTCTCATCGCGGAGTTCGGTCCGGATCGGATGGGAGTCGGTCTCCCGTGGGCGAAGTTTCTGACCATGATCGAGGGCATGGAAGCGTCGGTCACCGGCTATCCGTTCCAGGCTTACCCGGGCGCGGCGGCGACCGACCGGGTGGTGGCGCCATGAACAATTTGACCAAGGCGTTGATTCACGAGATGGCTCGCCGGACCAATACGACCGTGACCCCGGACCACCTGGCAGTGCTCGACTACGCGTATGCGCACTACGGCGAGCACCGGGTTGGTCCGCTCTACCAGAATCTGGCGCGCCACACAGGGTACCGACGCGCGGACGTTGAGCGATTGTTTCCGAGCGGCCTCCTGTCGGTCTACACCTGGGTGGGGATTCCGATCCACAAGCCCGATGGTCGATGCAAGCCGATGGCGAAGATCGATGTCGAGGATCGGCGCGACGTCTATCTGGACCACAATGCAACGACGTACGTGCGAGACGAGATCCGCCTCCTGCTCGCCAACCGACACCAGGCCGATCAGTTTGGCAATCCAAGCAGCAGCAGCGATCTTGGGCGCTCGGCGCACGATGAGGTGAGCGCGGCGCGGGACGGGATTGCCGAGTGCCTCGGTGTGGCGGGGCACGAGATCGTGTTTACCGGGTGCGGGTCGGAAGCGAACAACCTGGCGATCAAGGGAACCGCGCTCCGGCAGATCGGCCGGGGCGGGCACATCATTACGAGCGCCACCGAGCACTCCGCGGTGTTGGAGCCCGTCCACTATCTCGCGGAGCTCGGGTTCGACGTCACGGTGCTCGGGGTCGGGCCGGATGGTCGCGTGTCATCGGCCGCGGTCGCGAGTGCGCTCCGCTCGTCGACCATTCTGGTTGCGATTATGGCAGTCAACAACGAGATCGGTGTGATCAACCCGATCCCCGAGATCGGTGCGGTATGCAGGCAAGCCGCGGTGCCGTTCTTTGTCGATGCGATCCAGGGATTCGGCAAGACCGAGCTGCGTCCGAAGGAGGACGGCATTACGATGCTGTCGCTCTCGGGGCACAAGATCTATGCGCCGAAAGGCGTCGGGGCGCTGTACGTCGACGATGAGCACGAGCTGCTGCCGCTCGTGCACGGCGGCGGGCAGGAGTACGGCCGGCGCGCCGGCACCGAGAACGTCGACGCCATCGTCGCGTTGGCCGAGGCGGCGCGCCTTGCCCATGTCGAGCGTGCGCGGGAGCAGGAGCGTATGCTCGGCCTGCGGGCGTACTTCCTGCAGCGCTTGTTCGAGATCGAGCCCGGTGCGGTCGTGAACGGCTCGCTCGCGCATCGTGCTGCGAACAACCTCAACATCGGTTTCCCGGACGTCGACAGTGGATCGTTGTTGCTGTCGCTGAATCAGATTGGTATCGCCGTCTCGGCCGGATCGGCCTGCCATGCCGGCGGAGTCGAAGCCTCTCATGTGCTGCGGGCGCTCGCGGCGGATACGGATCGCTACGGCTCGCTTCGGTTCAGCTTCGGCTTGCGGACGACCGAAGCGGATCTCGACTACCTGTTTCGCTACCTGGGTGAGATCCTGTCGACGCTTCGGGGCGAACGCGATCCGCGGTCGATGCATTGACCAAGACCCCGCGGCTAGCGGAGCGCGCCGAGCGCCCGCTCGGTTGCCGCGGCATACCCGCCGCCGAACTTGATGGCGTGGACGATCAGGGGGGCGAGATGGTGTAGCGGGACGCGTTCCTCCCAGCCGTCGGCAAGTGGGTGGACCTCGGCGTAGGCCGCGAAGCACTCGTCGCCGAAGCCGCCGAACAGGCGCATCATCGCCAGATCGAACTCGCGGTGGCCGCCGTGCGCGGCGGGGTCGATCAGCCAGCTTTGGCCACCTTCGGCCACGAGCCGATTGCCGGCCCAGAGATCGCCGTGCAGTCTCGCCGGAGGCTCGGGAGGCCCGCCGAGATGGTTCAGGCGCTCGGCCACGGCTTCGATCTCGCGTATCGTGGCAGGTGCCAGGGCCCGGCCATCGGCGGCGAGTTTTGCCAGCGGCAGCAAGCGATTGGCCGCGTAGAACTCGGCCCAGGTTTCGCACGGCTCGTTTGGTAGGCCACGGCTTCCCGTCGACCGCCGATCTTCCCGCCCGAAGGCGGGCGCGCCGGCCGTGTGCAGTGCAGCCAGGGCGCGTCCGAGCTGTGCTTCGGTGTATGCGTGGGCGTGCCCGGGCGGGATCCATTCGAGGACGAGCACGGGGGGATCGTCCGAGACGTGGAGGACCTCGGGAATCGGGAGCGCATCGGCCTCCCGGAGCCAGGCCAGGCCCGAGGCTTCGGTGACGAAGAAACCTGGTGGAGCCGTCGCATGGGTTTTCGCGAAGACGTCGGATCCATCGGCAAGGCGGACGGCAAACGCCTGCGCGACGTCGCCCCCACTGAGCGGTGCGAGCGTGACGCTCTCGCAGTCGAAGACGCGTTTGAGGTGGTCTTGTAGATCGATCACAGGAGCTGGGCTTGCGCCGTCCTCTAGGACGGCACGTTGTCGTCGAACTTTCCTCGCACAAACTCGACGAAAGTCGAAGCCGGCGTGCCCTGAGGCTGAAGCATCGATCTGGTTCTGCTATGTCACGCGTGTGTGCGTAGTGGCGGCATGAGTGTAGCGAACGAAAGGGTCGGAACCGGCGAGAGCATCCTGATGCCCCTTCCGGCGGTGGGTTTCGATCCCACGGAGGCCGCCGTGACCTGGAAGATCCTGACCGAGCGCGGATACGAGGTCGTGATCGCTACGCCCGACGGGTGCGTTCCGGAGGCGGATCCCATCATGGTGACCGGACGTGGCCTGGCACTGTTGAAGCGCGTGCTGCGCGCCGATGCGAATGGCCGCGCGGCCTATGCAGGATTCCGGGCCAGTCCGGCGTGTCGGGCCCCACTTTCGTATGAGCAAGCCGTCGAGGTCCCGTTGCGGGCGTTGGTCCTGCCGGGCGGTCACGCGAAGGAGATGCGTCCCTACCTGGAGTCCGAAGTGCTGCAGCGGATCATCGTGCGGGCCTGTCGCGACGGCATCCCGGTCGCCGCCATCTGTCACGGCGTCCTGTTGGCCGCGAGAAGCATCGATCCGGAGACGAGCCGTTCGGTCCTCTACGGTAAGAAGGTGACGACCTTGCCGGCGCATATGGAGCTGCTCGCGCATCGCCTCACGATGTTGTGGATGGGCGATTACTATCGGACGTATCCGGAGACGACGACCGAGGCCGAGGTGCGATCGTTTCTCGCGACGTCGGCGGATTTCGATGCCGGTCCGAAGGGTACGACCCGCGATACGCCCTCCGATGTGTCGAGGGGGTTCGTCGTGCAGGATGGCAATCTCATCACCGGGCGCTGGCCGGGAGATGCGCATCGATTCGGTATCGCGATCTGCGACATGCTCGCCGCGACATCGCGGTAGCGTTCCGACCGCCTCGCGATGCAATGAGGGTGGCGGGCTCGACCCTCTTTTCGTCCGCCGCCACCCCTTACGTTTCGACGGCATCGCGCCAATCCTCTGAGTCGAACGGAGGACTACGATGGCGATTGATACCTCGGCACTCGACGCACTTCGCGAGCAGGCTCGTACACGTTTCACGGCACTCGTCGCGACGCATGGCGGTGCCGTCCGGAACCAGCGCACGGATGTCGACGGCGAGTATCCCGCCCCGCTCTGGGAGGCGCTGGCACAGGATGGCCTCATCGGCGCCTATATCCCCGTCGAGTATGGTGGGCTCGGGTTGGGGCTCCGCGGGATGGCGGTGGTGCTGGAAGAACTCGCGGCTGCCGACGCCGGCGACATGGTGCCCATTCTGAGTACGATGGTTGCGGCGCCGCTTGTGCGCCACGGGACCGACGCCCTCAAGCGGGAGATCCTGCCGAGTATTGCACGTGGTGAACGTCGCCTCGCGTTCGCCGTGACGGAGCGCGCCGCGGGCTCCAACGTCTTCGCGGCCGAGACCCAGGCGGTGCGCGACGGCGACAGCTATGTCCTGTCTGGCCAGAAGCACTACATTTCGGCAGTCGACCTGGCGGACGCGATTCTTATTCTTGCGCGAACGACCCCACGCGGGCCCGACGCGCCGCCAGGGCAGGACGGCAGCGACATGGCCGGATTCTCCCTGTTCCTGGTCGATCGTGAGAGTCGTGGCCTGACCTGGGAGCGTCTCACGCTCCCTCGATTGCGGAGCGTCTGTCAGTATGCGGTCGACCTTCGCGACGTTCGCGTGCCGGCGAGTCGGCGGGTCGGTCCCGAGGGGGCGGCGGTGTTCGCGGTGCTCGACGCCTTGAACGTCGAGCGCATCCTCATTCCGGCGCTCGTGCTCGGTGCGACGACCTGGCTGCTGCGGTTAGCGGTTGCACACGTGAACGAGCGCCGGGTCTTCGGCGACGTTCCATTGGGTCGCTACCAGGCCGTCCAGCATCCACTCGCGGAAGTGTTCCTGCGCACGCGTGGCCTCCGCCACCTACTCGACGAATCGACAGCCAGCTACGATGATGGTGCCAATGCCTTCGAAGTGTCCTTGCCGACAGCCGCCGCGCGCTTCATCGCCGCCGAAGTGGCCGACGCGGCGTTGAACGCGGGCAGCGACGCCTTCGGCTCGCGCGGCTTCGAGGCCGATATCGGCCTGCTCGGCTTCGCGCAGATGGTTCGGCTCTTCAGATCGGCGCCAGTGAATACGCCGGTGCTGCTGAACTTCGTGGCCGAGCATCATCTCGGGCTCCCCAGGGCTTCCTGATCCGAAGCGCGAAGCCGCGGACGCTTCAGCGATTCCAGGATCGTCGGGCGTAGGAGAACCGCGCGCGATACTCGCGGGGCGAGAGCCCCGTGAAGTCGCGAAACATGCGCCGGAACGACCGGACGTCGACGTAGCCACACTGTTCCGTGATCGCGCTGATCGAGTCTTCGGTGGCGGCGAGTCGTCGCATGGCCGCCTCGATGCGCGTGTTCCGCAAGTATTCCTGGAGGCTCTCGCCCGTGGCATGCCGGAATCGGCGCGCCAGCGTGCGCGGGCTCATCGCGGCTGCACGCGCCAGGCTGTCGGTATCGAGTTGCCGCCCGTAGTCGCGCTCGATCCGGACCTGTACGCTCTGGACGTCCTGGTCGCTGTGGCCCGTGCGTGGTCGCGTTAGCATGTAGGGCTTCTGCGACTGCGGATTCGGGTCGGTGAGCATTTCGGTCGCGGCGCGGATGGCGGTCTCGGGGCCAAGGAACCGGCCGATCAACTCGATTACCAGATCGAAGCTCGAGGTTGTGGCCCCGGCGGTAATCAACCGGCCCTCATCGGCGAGTCGGAGCGTCGGGTCGAGGTGGACGGCGGGATAGCGCTCCGCGAAGAGCCCGCTCAGTCCGGGATTCGTCGTTGCCAGGCGATTGTCGAGAATTCCGGCTTCGGCGAGCAGCACGGTGCCGGTACACACGCCCGTTAGGATGGCGCCCTGTTCCCAGTTGCGCGCGAGCCAGTCCACGGTCGCCCCGGCGTTGGCCAATACCGCGCCCATGTCGGCGACGACCGGAGCTACGACGATCGCGTCGACGGTCGCGAGGTCGCTCATGACCGCATCGCAATCCAGTCGACGTCTACCAAAGGCGTTGATCTGCGTGCCCGCCTGCGACACGACGCGTGCTTCGATCTGCCGTCCGTCCTTCCCGTTGAACAGGTGAAACGCATTGGCCAGGTTGATCGTGTCGAGCATGCCGAGGACGGCCGATCCCAAGCAGTCGGGAAGGGCGACGATCGCGACCAACGGAGACGGGGTGTCAGGCATCGGTCGGGAATTCTAGTGCGCGAGAGAAGGGAAGGCGAGGTGCTGACCGAGCTCGCCCCTTCTTTGTCCGTGGGGGCCCCTTACTCTACGCAGCCCTGCGTGGGAGCATCGCGCTCAACTCGAGACTCAGGAGGAGACGCATGCCCACACTGCACGGTCACCCGCTGTCCCCGTACGTTCGCAAGGTGCGGATCGCGCTTGCCGAGAAGGCGATTGAAGCCGAGAGCAATCCCGTGGTTCACTTCGCGCTTCCCGAAGGATTCGAGAAGCTGCATCCGTTGCGGAAGATTCCGGTTTGGACGACCGATGCGGGTGAGCACATTCCCGACTCCTCGGTCATCATCGCGTACCTGGACAAGGTCCAGCCGAGTCCGCGTCTCATCCCTGAGGATTCCGTGTTGTTCGCACGCGCGCTCTTCTTGGAGGAGTTTGCCGACTCCGCGTTCTCGATGGGGATCGCGCAGATTTTCCTCGAGCAGTTCGCGGCGCCGCTCTTCATGAACCGACCGACGGACCAGGCGGTGGTCGACAAGGCGCTGCACAAGACTCTGCCGCCGCTCTTTGCCCACCTCGATCAGACGATCGGCTCCCGCCCGTTCATGGTGGGGGACGCCTTCAGTATCGCCGACATCGCCATCGCGAGCCCGCTGAACAACTTGCGGCACACCGGTATTCCGATCGATGCGACCGCGTACCCGAACCTCCGACGCTACGCCGATCAGATCATCGCCCGTCCATCGATGGCCGGGATCTTCACTGCCGAGGTCGCCGAGTACGGGGGCGAATCTCCAGAAGCGGCCGCCAAGAAGTCGGCGTAGCACGCGAAAGGGGCAGGCGGGTGCTCCACTGGGTGCCCGCCTGCCGACCGCCTTGGCAGCAACTCTGGGCTCGGGCCATGCCTGGGGCCATTGTCCGGTCGGCTGTCGAATTTTCTTGACACGGGTGTACGCGATCGCCTACAGCTTGTGTACGCAGCCGCGTACAGCGCTGGCGCCAGAGGAGATCCGAGATGCCCGCTACCAGCCCGAGTCGAACGACCGTCCTGCTCGTCCCCGTGATCGCAATATGCTTTGCGATCGTTGCGGCACCGCCTGCACATAGTATGGGCCCTTGCGTCACGCCGCTGATCGAGGATGAGCCGCTGTGCAATCCGGCACTGGCCGCGAGCGACTGGCCGATCTCCCATCGCGGCGCCTATGCGCAGGGTTCTGCGTCCAGCCCCGGAGTTGCGCCCGGGCAGGCTGTCGTGGCCGAGCATACCGATCTGACGGGAACGCCCATCACGCTCGCGGTGGGTCCGGCGTACGGTGACGGACACCGGGCGATCTGGGGCTCGCTGCTTGGGTTGAACGGCGCGGTGATGAAGATCGACTCGGAGACGTTCGAGGCGATCGACACTTACATCCCCGCCGACGAGGAAGTGATGCCGCCCATCATTCCGCTCGGGATCAGTGGCGCCTATGGCCTCGTCGACCGCGACTTCGACTTCCTGCTCGGGCGTGTCGACTTCGTTGAGATCTTTGGCGACAGCACGCCGGGCGATCGGAGCTCCGAGATCGAGCTCAAAAAGCGCCTCTTCCTCCCCGCGAGCGCGTTCTGTCGGACGACCGACATCCTGGTCGGCGGCGTGATGCTCCCCGATCGCCACCTGGCGCTCGTGTCCGAGCAGGCCGTCGTCAGCGTCATCCCCGCGGAGGAGGCCGACATGACGGTCGCCAACCTGGTGTCGTTGAACTCCGAGAACGGTCCCGTCGACTGCGCGAACTTGGCCATTCCGGACGAGGATCTCGAGACGGTCTCGAACAGCATCGCCGCTGACGAGGATGGTGGCTTCTATGTCGTGACGGACAAAGCGGTCGTCAAGTACAACTGGGATGGGACGAGTCTCACGAAGATCTGGCGTACCGAGTACCTGAGCGATCCCCCGATCTCCGTCCTCCGCCTCGGGCCGGGCTCCGGTTCCACGCCGAGCCTGATGGGCACGGCGCTTGACGATGATCGCTTCGTGGTCATCACCGATGGTCAGGAGCTCATGCACCTCGTGCTCATGTGGCGCGACGACATCCCGGCAGGTTGGACGCCAATCGCACCGGGGCGCGACCCGCGGATCGCGTGCGAAGTCGCGGTGACGTTCGGAGATGGGCTGGCGACACAATCGCTCTCCGAGCAGTCGGTCCTCGTGCGCGGGTACGCGGCCGTTACGGTGAACAATCTCCTTGCCTCGGAGCCGAGCACCGGGGTGCCGTTGCTCGACACCTTGCTCGCGAGTCTGTCGGGGAGCGACCCCTTGCTCGCACCCGTTGGTGTCGAGCGCATCGACTGGGATCCGATTCTGCAGACCTGCTCCACCGTTTGGACCAACACCGAGGTCAGCTCGCCGAACGGCATTCCGACCATGAGCGCCGCCACCGGCCTCATGCACGCGATCGGGCAGCGGGACGGCGTGTGGGGGCTCGAGACCATCGATTTCGAAACCGGCGATTCGGTCTCGTTCGTGCCGAGCGCCCAAACGGTGTGCTCGCAGGACGTGCGCGACGCCGTCAGCGCCAGCACCCTTGGGCCACTGCTGGATCCGATCATCGATCCGAACGGGGTGTACCCGCAGACCTGCGAGAATTCGGTCTTTGCGGCCACCGAGGTCGGTCTCGATGGCGCGATCTATACGGGCACCTTCCAGGGGGCGTCGCGCTTCACGCCGAACGTCGTTGCGGTGGTTTCGGCGCGTCGACGCGGAACGGTCGGCATCGCGCAGTGCGAGGATCTCGCGACGCGAGGGATCGCGGCGTTGCCGGGCGATACCGACACCGCGACCGAGATGGCGCGGCGAGGGCAGACCCAGCTCGACGCGGCGCTGGCTGCCGTAGGCGCGGGTACGTGTCCCGATCTGGATGCCAGTGCCGCCGCTGCTTCCCTGGGGTTCCTGACGACGGCGCGCGACCACTTCATGAACGCCGAGGCGGCGGTGGACCTCTTCCCCGTGCTGGCAGCAGGCGAGTTCAGCCTAGCGATGAGCGATTGCACCGCGGCACTCACGGGCCTCGTCGCATGTGCGCCGACGCCCGCATCCAAAGATCAACAGAAGTGCGTCAACGCGATGAACAAGGCGTACACGAAGCTTGCCAAGACGCAGGGCAAGGAGATCGAGAAGTGCATGAAGGACGGCCCCAAGGGCAAGTTGCCGGGGACGATCGAGGAGTGCACGACCGCGGATGCGAAATTGAAGGTGTCGAAGACGAAGCAGAAGACGATCGATACCGAGACCAAGAAGTGCACCGAGGCGCCCACGTTCGCCACGAGCGATGCCGCGACCATCAATCAGGCGGCGGTCGATCGTGAACTGGAGTTGGCGCACCAGATCTTCGGGGCGGATCTCGACGCGGCGATCACCTCCGAGTCGAAGTGCCAGCAAAAGACGTACAAGCAGGCGCGGAAGTGTGTCGACACGCAGCTGAAAGAGTTCATCAAGTGCAAGAAGTCGGGCCTGAAGGGGAAGGAGGCTCCGGTGGGGGCCGATCTCCCGTTCGACGACACGAGTGATCTCGAGTTCTGTTTCGGGTCTGACCCGAAGGGCAAGATCCTGAAAGCATGTGACACGAAGGTCGCCGATACGATTGTGAAGAGCTGCTTCGCGGGCACCATCGCGGGTGCGTTGCCGGGATGCGACACGAACGATGCGGTCGAGGCGAAAGACTGCGTCCAGGCGGCCGCGACGTGTCGGGTTTGTCTCGGGTTGAACGCCGCCGACGGGATGGCGATCAACTGCGATGCGATCGACGACGGTACCGTGAACGGTAGCTGTTTCTAGGGGCGTCGGAGCGACATGCCAGAACGAACGCAGACGAACGGTAAGAGCGAGTCGAGTCGCGAGGCGTTGCTGCGCGCGGCGACGACCCTGTTCGGTCGGCTGGGCCCGGCGGCGGTCTCGACACGCCAGATCGCCGCCGTGGCCATCGTCAACAGCGGACTGATCCATCGGCTCTTCACGACCAAGCAGGCGCTGCTTCGCGAGGTTATGAGTCGGCTGGCGGCGGATATCGCCGCCAGCG
>JAJCZP010000296.1 GCA_029262315.1 Deltaproteobacteria bacterium
GCCCCCGCTGAAAGCCGCGCCCGAGTAGGAAGCTGCCGCCGAGTTTCCCCATCCGCTTGACACCAGCGCCCATTTCCGGACAACGGTGCGGCGCGAGTCATCGCGCGGAGAGGTGCGTGAGCCCGGTTGAAACGGCACGACTCGAAATCGTGTGAGGCTTCGGCTTCCGTGGGTTCGAATCCCACCCTCTCCGTTCCTTATTTTGCGTTAGGTGGTCGCCCGGGCGTCGTGTGCCCTGGGCAGCGCCCAGTCCTGCTGGGCTGGCATAGGTCGTCGGCTCGTGGAAGAGTCGGCGGGCCGCCGCGCCGGAGAGGTGTCCGAGTGGCCGATGGAGCACGCTTGGAAAGCGTGTGTGGGGTAACACCTACCGTGGGTTCGAATCCCACCCTCTCCGCTTATTAGCAGTACGATCGACACGCCGGGACGAAACTCCCGGCAACGGAGGATACAGACGATGGGCCTGGCGTTGCGATGGATTGGCGTGCTTGTGCTCGGGGGCCTGGCGGGCGCCGCGGGCGCGCTTGCCCTCGTGCGTGGGCTTGCTCCTGGGGCGGCCGACCTCGGTGCGGTGCTCGAGGTCCTGCAGGGGGCCGATCCCATCGTGGTAGCCTTGGCCTCGGGCGCGCCGCTCTTGGGCGCGATCCTGGCGGCTGCGCTCATGGCGTCGGGCGCGAGTGCCGGGGGCGTTGCCGCGCCAGTCGAAGCGTCGCCCGAGGCGTCCCGACCCGAGGGTGACGAGGCGCTGATGTTGCTCGGACTGTTGCAGCAGTCTGGACGGTTCGTAGACTTCGTCGAGGAAGACCTGGCGGAGTATTCCGACGCCCAGGTTGGGTCCGCCGTGCGTGCGATTCACGAGGGCTGCAGGACGGTGTTGCGTGAGCGCCTCGATGTCGCGCCGATCCTCGATGGAGAAGAGGGTGCGACCATCACCGTCGAGGAGGGTTTCGACCCTGCGGCCGTGCGCATGACGGGTAACGTGCGGGGAGAGCCACCGTACCAGGGGGTGCTGCGCCATCCGGGGTGGCGGTCCAGCGCGCTGCGACTGCCTGCAAGTGCGGGCGATCGGGACACGTCGATTCTGGCCCCTGCCGAGGTTGAGGTGCCGTGACGGTTGCTGTGACGCCGTGACGAGTGCCAAGAAGACGACGGGCGCCTCCGGAGGTACACGAAGTTCGACGACGCCGCGCTACGTGGTCGGCATCGATCTGGGGACGACCAACTGTGTCTTGGCGAGAGCCGAACTCGCCGCCGATGACCCGGTGATCGAAGTCGTGGCGATGCCTCAGGTCGTCGACGCCAAACAGGTAGAAGCGCGCGAGTTGCTGCCATCGTTCCTCTACCTCGGGGGTGAGGAAGAGGCGGGCACGCTCGATGTCCCCTGGGCAAGCAACCGGGATTTCGCGGTTGGTGCGTACGCGCGTGACCGTGGGGCCGAGGTGCCGCATCGGCTCGTGGCCTCGGCCAAGTCGTGGCTCTGCAATACGCGCGTCGATCGGACGGCGTCCATTCTGCCGTGGGGCGCCGAGGACGAGAGGCGCTCGCTTTCTCCGGTTGACGCGGCGGCGGCGTACCTCCGTCATCTGCGCGACGGATGGAACGCGGTCTCTGGCGCCGAGCCTCTCGAGGATCAGCGGATCTATCTCACGGTACCGGCATCGTTCGACGCTGCCGCTCGCGAACTGACGGTGCGCGCCGCGGCCGAGGCGGGTCTCGGCGAGGTTGTTCTACTCGAGGAGCCGCAAGCCGCGTGTTACGCGTGGATCGAGGCCAGTGGTGATGCCTGGCGGACGCAGGTGGAGGTGGGCGATGTCGTGCTCGTGTGTGACGTCGGGGGTGGTACGAGCGACTTCAGCCTCATCGCCGTCGACGATGACGGGGGCGAGTTGGCGCTGCGTCGCGTGGCGGTGGGTGACCATATCCTGCTGGGCGGTGACAACATGGATCTGGCGCTGGCCTATCACGCGCGCGGTGTGTTGGGCGCGACGCTCGACCAGTGGCAGATGCGCGGCCTGGTCCATGCCTGCCGCCGTGCCAAAGAGTCTCTGTTGACCGAGAGCGGGCCCGCCGAGATGCCGGTCGCTGTGCTGGGGCGTTCCCGCCGCGTGATCGGCGGGGCACTCAAGGCCAGCGTAACCGCGGCCGATGCCGAACGCGTGCTCCTCGACGGCTTCGTTCCTCTGCTGGCCGCTGATGCCGAGCCGCAGCGTGATCGACGGACGGGCCTCACCGAGATGGGATTGCCCTACGAGGCGGATCCGCGGCTGACGGCGCATCTGGCGCACTTTCTCGCGCGACACGCGGACGCTGGCCTGCCGACGGCCGTCCTCTTCAACGGCGGTGTGATGGCGTCCGACGCGATTCGGCATCGTGTACTCGCGGCGCTACGCCAATCGTGTGGGGAGAACCTTCGGGAGCTCCGCGGCATTCACCTCGATCAGGCGGTCGCGCGCGGCGCGGCCTATCACGGGCTCGCACGCAGCGGGCGTGGGGTCCGAATCCGCGGTGGCGCGGCCCGTGCCTACTATATCGGAATCGAGACGGCGATGCCCGCAGTGCCGGGCGTCCCGCCACCGCTCAAGGCCGTGTGCGTCGTTCCTCAGGGCATGGAGGAGGGAAGCGAGGCCGATGTGCCCGAACAGGAGTTCGGCTTGGTCGTTGGTGAGCAGGCGATCTTTCGCATGTTGGCGTCGAGCAGTCGTGAGGATGATGCGCTCGGCCTGATGCTGGAAGACTGGGGTGAAGAGATCGCGGAGATGGCACCGCTCGAGACGAAGCTTCCGTGGCCCGATCACGAGGGAGCGCTCGTCCCGGTGCGACTGCGTGTGCATCTGACCGAGATCGGCACGCTCGAGGTCTGGTGCGTCGCGCGCGACGAGGACCGGCGTTGGAAGCTCGAGTTCGGCGTTCGAGCCGACCACAACTAGCGGGCACGATACTCCGATGGCAGCGCGCTTCGTCATAGGTATTGATCTCGGGACGACCAACTCGGCGGTGGCTGCCGTCGATACGGAGGCGCGTCGTCGATCGGTGGCATCGCTGCCGATTCTGCAGTTGGTGGCCGAGGGCCGGACGGCATCACGGCCGACGTTGGCGTCGGCGTTGTACCTGGCGGGCGAGCATGACGTTCCCTCCGGGACGCTCGCGCTTCCCTGGCGCGAGGATGCGCGGGAGGTCGTCGGCGAGCTCGCGCAGCTGCAGGGGGCCAGGGTTCCCGGCCGGCTCGTCACCTCGGCGAAGTCGTGGCTCGCTCATGCGGCGGTCGATCGGCGTGCCGACATTCTTCCGTGGGGCGCACCGGACGAGGTAGCCCGCGTCTCTCCGGTGACGGCCTCTGCACGTCTGCTGGCGCACCTCGCCGCCGTCTGGGATGCGGCACATCCCGAGGATCCGCTCCTCGATCAGGAGGTCGTGCTGACCGTACCCGCGTCGTTCGACGAGGTGGCGCGGGAGCTGACCGTCTCCGCCGCGCACGATGCGGGCATCGAGAAGCTGACGTTGCTCGAAGAGCCTCAAGCGGCGTTTTATGCGTGGCTCGCGGGTCACGAGCGCGATTGGGTCCGCATCCTGGCGAAGGCGCGGAGAGTGCTCGTCGTCGACGTGGGCGGTGGTACGACCGATTTCACCTTGATCGATGTGCGCAGCGAGGACGACCCGCCAACCCTCGAGCGTGTGGCCGTCGGCGACCACGTCCTGTTGGGAGGCGACAACATGGACATGGCGCTCGCCCGGACGGTCGAAGCGCGGATGGGCGACAAGATCGGTAAGCTCGACAGTGTCCGCTGGCAGGGACTGGTTCTGCAGTGCCGGCTGGCCAAGGAGCGACTGCTGGCCGGAGAGGGGACGTCGGAGACAGTGCGGCTCGCTGGGCGTGGGCGTACGATCGTGGCGGAGAACTTGAACGCCGAGATCAGCCGCGAGGATGTGGAGCGGCTCGTGCTCGACGGCTTCTTCCCGGTGATCGACGCTGACGCCAGGCCACGTGCCTCGACGGGCACCGGCTTGCGCGAGTGGGGGCTTCCCTTCACCTCGGATTCGGAGATCCCGCGCCACTTGGCGGCGTTTCTCGCTCGGCACGACGTGACGATCGGAGCGGGTGACGCGGTGCTGTACAACGGGGGCGTATTTACCCCACCGGCGCTTCGCGAGCGCATGACTAGCGTGCTGGCTGGTTGGGCCGGCGGCGAGGCACCCACCGTGTTGCATTCGGCGGGCCTGCGCGACGCCGTCGCGCGAGGCGCCGCCTACTACGGGCTCGTGCGTCGAGGGACTGGCGTGCGGGTCAGCGCGGGCAGCGCGCGTGCTTGCTATCTCGGGCTCGGGCCGGCGGATGATCCCGACGACGAGCGTCTCCTCTGTGTGCAGGCACGTGGGATGGAAGAGGGCGCCGTCGTTCGCGTCGAGGAGCCCGAGTTCGAAGTCTTGGCCAATCAGCCCGTGAGCTTTCAGCTCTACACCTCGAGTAGCCGCAGTGGCGAGACGCCTGGCGCGCTTGCCGAGGCGGCGCGGAGAGATCTCGTGGCGCTGCCGCCGATCCGGACGGTCCTACGGCACGGTAAGCGGCTGACGGCGAAGTCGATTCCCGTCCACGTCGAGGCGCACCGGACGGCGCTCGGAACACTGGAGCTCTGGTGCGCGGCGAAGGGGAGCGAGCATCGGTGGCGGCTCGAATTCCAACTGCGTGCTGCCCCGTTGCTCGAAGCAGAAGCCGGGGTGGAAGCGAGTGGCGCCGAGCTGGAGGTTGGTCCGGCCCAGTTGGCGACAGGCATCGACGCGATCCGGAAGGTCTATCCGGCGGCGGACGGCACGGATGCCGACCGCGAGGCCACGGTCCGGCTCATCCGTGAGCTCGAGTCGGTATTGGGGGCGGGCAAGGACGCGTGGCCGATGGCGGTGATTCGCGCCCTCTGGGACGTGTTGTGGGAAGGCGCGGAGGGGCGGAGGACGACGCCGGCGCACGAGGCCCGATGGCTGAATTTGTGCGGATTCTGCCTTCGCCCGGGCTTTGGGGACGATCTGGACGCGTGGCGCATTCGGCAGCTCGGTCCGCTCCTTTCCGGCAAGTTGATCTTTCCGCGCGCCGTTCAGAATCGCGCCGAATGGTGGAATCTCTGGAAGCGCGTCGCGGGAGGGCTCGACCGTGGGGCGCAACTCCGGCTGCACGGCGAGCTCGCACGCTGGCTGGTGCCCCGGCGCCACCGCAAAGCGAAGGTCAAGGTCAAGGCGAGCGAGCGTCCCGCTACTCAGGAAATCCGGGAGATGTGGCAAGCGGTTGGCGCGTGCGAGCGCTTGGACGCCAAGCTCAAGGCGGAACTCGGCGAAGCCGTGGTGTCCGACCTCGAGCGCGGAAAGGCAGTCGCGCAGCAGCTCTGGGCGCTGGCACGACTCGGGGGCCGCGAGCCGCTCTACGGTCCCCTGAACTGCGTCGTGCCCGCGGAAGTCGTCGCTGGCTGGATCGAGCGCATGCTTGCCCTCTCCACGTGGGCGCCGTCAGATGCGACGGCGTTCGCTGCTGTGCAACTGGCTCGGATGGTTGATGACCGCGAGCGCGATCTCGAGGCCTCCGTACGAGAGGCACTCGGCGAGCGCCTGCGCGATCTGCCGGGAGGCGAGCGGGGCGTACGCATGCTGCAGGAGCCGGTGCCGCTCGACCGGGCCGAACAGGGGAGGCTTCTCGACGAGACGCTGCCCGCGGGGCTGCGCGTCCACCGTGCGACCTCGTAGCAACGACGCTTGTGCGCATAGTCAGGGATCTGACGTGCTGCGCACGTGTCGGCGCGCTGCTGACGCACTGCGCCGCCTCACGTCGATCTCGCGTTGGCGTTTGCGGTCGCGTGACGCATTGCGCCGCGTGAGAATCGTCTCGCACGCGCAGTCAACCTGTTTTCTCCGAGCAGGCGCTCGGCTAGGATCATAAAATCTTCGGGGTTGGGTCAGGGGTGGTATGGCACGGTTGGCGGGTATCGACGCGGCGTTTTTGTATCTCGAAACGCCAAGCGCACACATGCATGTCGTGGGAACGATCGTTGTCGATCCCGCGTCCGGATCGACGAGTGAGCTCGCCAATCCCCACGCTGCGATCGAGCGCACCATTGCTGCGCGGCTTGCGGCCATTCCGCGCATGCGACGACGCGTCGTGGAGGTTCCGCTGGGATTGGAGCATCCCATCTGGGTCGACGATTCCACGTTCCGCATTCGCAATCACATCCGGCGCCGTACGCTGCGAGCACCAGGGTCGCAGCGACAGCTGACTGATCTCATTGGGAAGATCGCCAGTAGTCCGCTTGATCGTACCCGTCCGCTCTGGGAGCTGTGGAGCATTCGCGGCTTGGCGGGTGGCCGCCTGGCGCTCGTCGTCAAGGTGCACCACGCGGCTATGGATGGCACGACTGGAACCGACGTCCTGGCTCATTTGCTCGATTTGGAGCCCTGCGAGCAGCCACAGCGCGTGCCCCGCGCGAAGCCGACTACCGGCGGCCCACTGCCGTCCGCGGCCGCGCTCGTACGCTCGGCGATGACCTCGTGGTCCGAGCGACCCGGGAAGCTGGCGCGCGCGCTTGGCGATACTGGTCTGTTCGCGTATCGCGCGCTGTTCGAGGGTGAAGAGGGGCCGCCGCCGACCCTTCCGTTCACTGGGCCGCGCACCGTGTTCAACGAGCCGATTTCCGCGGAGCGCGCGGTCGCCTTCGGGCGAGTTCCGCTCGCCGACATCAAGGCCGTCAAGCAGCAGGTCGGCATGACGGTCAACGACATCGTGTTGTCCGGGTGCACCATGGCGTTGCGCCAGTATCTGCAGGAGCATGGTGGGGTGCCGGCACGGCCGTTGGTGGCCTCGATTCCGGTCGCGGTGTCCCACGCCGATCAGAGCGATACCGTGAATCGTGTCTCGGCGATGTGCGTCGGACTACCGGTGCAGATCGAGGATCCGCTCGCGCAGCTGCATGCGGTCGCGGCGGACGCGGCGCGTGGCAAGCAGTTGCAGCGCGCGGTGGGCCCGTCGCTGGTGCAACGGTGGGCGCAGGTCCTTCCGCCCGGATTGGTCTCGCAGGCCGCGCAGCTCTTCTGGCGGTATCGCCTGGCCGGCCGCATGCGGCCGCTCCACAGTTTGATCGTTTCGAACGTTCCCGGTCCGCAGGTGCCGCTCTATGCTGCGGGCGCGCGCGTGGTCGAGGTCTACCCGCTTGGTCCGATTCTCGAGGGTGCCGGAATGAACGTGACGGTCTTCAGCTACCAAGACTCGGTGCACTTCGGCATCATTACGTGCCGCCGGGCCGTTCCCGACCCAGCGCCGATCGCGCGGGGTTTCGAGGCCGCCGTCGCTGGTCTCGTCCAGGCCTCCGCACCGCAACGGCTGCGTCGGCGTCGCCGGCCGCGGGTTCCCGACCTGGTTGCCGTCGCGGCGCTCAGTCGAGGCGAGGCTTCGTACGCCAGGCGATTGCCGCGAGCATAGCGGCAAACATTCCCGTCAGGACGAGCAGGGGTTCGACGAAGTCGAGGATCCCCGCGCCGCGTGCCGCTATGCCGCGGAGCGCGATCTGATACCAGCGTGTGGGTAGGACCGCCCCGATCTGCCGGATCCCGTCGGGCATGAGGAGGTAGGGCATCATCAGGCCGGAGAGGATCATCGACGGCAAGATGAAGAACATCGAGAGAAACACCGACTGCGCCGACGTCGGCGAGACGGTTGAGATGAACGTGCCAACGGCCAGCGCTGCCAGCACGAATGGAAGTGTCACGGCGACGACGGCCATCCAGCTGCCTTGCGGCCAGATGCCTAGGCAGACGCCGGCCAGCAGCACCGCCAGTAGCAAAACGATGTAGCAAATGACGACGTACGGCAGGAGTTTGCCGAGGATCAGCTCCAGTGGCGTCGTTGGCAGCGCGAGCATCTGCTCGTAGGTGCCATTTTCCCGCTCGCCAACGAGCGCCAGACTCGTGGCCGACAAGCAGAGATTCGTCAGTAGGACCGCGGCGAATACCGCAAAGAAGAAGTACTGGTCGTTCAGCGTGGGGTTGAACCAAAAGCGCTGATGTACGTCGATGGCCGTCGGGGGGCGACTACGCGCGATGGGTCCGTCGCGGCTGCGCGGACGGTCGGCTCCCGTAGCCGCCGCAATCCTTGAGACGTAGCCGCCGACGCGCGCCGCGGTGAGAGGGGCGCTGCCGTCGAGCAGGAGTTGGACCTCGGCGCCCCCGCGCTCGCGGAGCTGGCTGTAGTCGTCGGGAATCACCAGCAGGGCGATGATCTCGCCGTGGGAAAGGAGGGCGCGGCCATGGTCGTAGTTCGTGACTGTTGTCGGCTCGAGGAAGTAGCCGCTGGTGCGGACCTCCTCGATCAGGCGTCGGGATTCCTGGGTGGCCGCGCGGTCGAGGACAGCCCAGGGGATGTTCTGGGGGATATTCGAGATCGAGATGAACATCAGGAACTGCACGATCGGTTGGAGGAGTACGACGCCGAGGAACGGTCGGTCGTGGAGAATCACGGCCGCCTCCTTGTAGGCGACGGCCCCGATGTTCAAGACGAATTCGGGCAGCTTCATGCCCGGCTCTCCACGGAGCGAAAAGCGACCAGCATCAGCACGACCCCTATGGCGACGAGCATCGCCTCCTCTCCCAGGAGCGTTCCCGGTCCCTGCCCGCGGAGATAGATCGCGCGCGAGATTCGGATGTAGTGCGTGGCGGGAAACGCCTCGGTGAGCCATTGGACGGCGATGGGCATGTTGCGGATGGGGAAGATGAACCCAGCCAGGAAGATCAGGGGGACGCTCAGGAGAACGCTCTTCTGTACGGCGGCGGCTGCCGTCGCCGAGGTCGCCGAGATGATCAGGCCGAGGGCGAGTGAGATCAGCACGAAGTACGTGGAGACCGCGACGAAGAACGCGGGGTTTCCTCTCGGCCAGGCATCGAGCACGACGCCTCCCAGGAGCACCATGATCATCACATCCAGCACGAAGATTGCGCCCAGGGGCAGGATCTTGCCGAGGACGATCTCGGCGGAGGTCGCGGGAGTGACTTGCAGTTGCTCGAACGTGCCGGTGATCCGTTCGTTGACGACCGAAACCGCCGTGATGAGCGTCGTGAGGAAGCCGAGGACGAAGCCGAAGGTTCCCGCCACCATGAATGGGACGCCATCCAGGGTCGGGTTGAAGAGCGCTCGGATGACGACACGAGTCGCGCCGGCCGGGGATGCGCCACGCCGGTTCGCCTCCGGGTGACGGCCGCCGGTGATGCGGAGGCGTGCCCCAGTCGCCGCAACCATACCCTGCAGGGCGGCTTCGGCGTTGCCGGCCAGAACGGTCTCTGCTCCGTCGTAGAGGATCTGAATCTCGGGCGGCGGTGCGAGTCCATCGCGGGGTTCCAATGCCCGGGAGAAATCGGGTGGAATGATCAGGGCGACACTGGCGGTTCCAGTCGTCAGCGCTCGTGCGAGATCGCTTCGCATCGGGTACTCGCGCAGCCGAAAGGTTCCGGTTGCGCCGAGTTCCGCCAGCAGACGGCGACTCTGTTGGGTGCGGCTCGCGTCGTGGTACGCGAGCGGCAGATTCTCGACTTGCGTCGAGAGAATCGAGCCGAAGACGAGGAGCGCGCAGACCGGAAAGGTGAAGAGCATGGCGAGGGTGCTGCGTTCTCGCATCGCCGCGCGCATTTCGCGCTGCATGAGCGTCCGCAGCCGGCGCCAGCTTCGTTGGATTGCCCCCGACCGACGCGCCGAGGTTGCGGCCGGAGCCGCGGCCAGGGGGCGGTGAGTCGTCCCGGCCGGGATGCTGGTGGGAGCCGGGGCGTTTGCGTCACCCACCATCAACCGTCGGAAGACATCGGTCATGTTGGGCTGCTCGATACGGAGACGCCCGGGGCCGTGCGGCGCACAGACCGAGCGCAGCGTCCCCATGATGTCCGGGGTCAGGGTGGGGACGCGCAGCTCGACGCCGTCGTCGGTTTCGCTCACACTAGTCGTCGCAGCTGCGAGCGACGTCGCCACGTAGGACTTGGCGTCGGGCGGAACAGTGACACGCACGTGGTAGCCGTCGGAGTAGCGCGCTCGGATGTCCTCGGGGGTGCCGTTGGCGATCAGGGTGCCGCTGTCGATGAAACAAGCCCAGTCGCAATACTCCACCTCTTCGAGGAAGTGCGTGGTGACGAACACGGTGACGCCGCTGGCGGCCTCCTCCTGAATGATGTCCCAGAACAGCAAGCGATTCTGGACGTCGACTCCCGCGGTCGGCTCATCGAGGAACAGCACCCTGGGCTCGTGGAGCATGCTGAAGGCCAGGCCGGCGCGTTGCCGGATGCCGGCGGGTAGCTCCTGTGCGATCTCGGCTTCGGCGTCCCGCAAGTCGAAGCGGCGCGAGAGCGCATCCCATCGGCTCGCAAGCTCGTCACCGGCCAGCCCGTAGAGGCCTGCATAGAACTCGAGGTTCTCGCGCAGGGACAGGGCTGCGTAGAGACTGACGCGCT
>JAJCZP010000297.1 GCA_029262315.1 Deltaproteobacteria bacterium
CGCTGGCGGCACTGCGGGCCCTGGGGCAGGCACGGGCACGGGTCGCCGCAGCATCCGACAACAGCTAGGCTACTCCCTTCTCGTCTCACTGACCTCATGTCGAGGCGTCAGGCAGCGCTCGGATGCTGGTAGGGCACTACGGCGCGAGCTTCGTTGCCAAAGCGGCCGAACCGCGGGTGCCGATCTGGGTGCTGCTGCTGGCTGCGCAATTGGTCGACGTGTTCTGGGCTGTGTTCGTTCTCGTTGGAGTGGAACGCGTGCGTCTCGATCCGGCGTTGGCGTCCAACGCCATGGTTCTCGAGTCCATTCCGTACACGCATAGTCTCCTCGGAGCCGTTCTCTGGGCCAGCGCGGCCGGTCTCATCGTCACCAGAGTTCCCGCACTAGGTGGCACGCGTCGAGCCGGGGTCGTGGTTGCGTTGGTCGTGGTGTCGCACTGGGTACTCGACCTACTCGTACACCGTCCGGATCTCACGCTTTGGGGCGGTCTACCCAAGCTCGGCATCGGACTCTGGGACGTTCCGTGGCTCGCGTATGGCGTCGAGCTCGTGCTGGTCGCAAGCGGCGCCGTATTCTGCGTCAGGTACTCGGGACTTTCGTCGCGAGGTCGAACAGGCCTCGCCATCATAGCCGGTGGACTCCTGGTCATTCAGGTTGTGGAGGCGTTGACCCCCGGACCGGCTACCGTCACGGAGCTCGCGCTTTCGGCTGCCGCTCTCTATGCGGGAGTTGCGTACGCGGGGTACTGGACGGAGCGCTGGGTGAGGCGTGCTGCCTACGAGCCCGATCGCGAGTGATGAGCTGCCGCGGCGGAAGTAGTAGCCGAACCTGATCGATTGACCGATAGTCGGCCTCTCGACTACGGGAGGTCGGATGCCCGAGTCCCTCGGAACGATTACCGAGTTTGCGGTAGGTCTGGCTGGATTCTCCGGTATCGTGGTCGCGCTTGGCGACCGGCCAGGAATGCTCCATCCGATCGATCGTTTTCGGGTGATGGCGCTGCTTGCCTCTTCGCTCGGAGCAGCGTTGCTGTCGCTAATCCCGGTGGCATTGGCCGACCACGGATTGTCGGCGTCGCTCGCATGGCGGAGTGCCAGTGCGGTGTTCGCTGGCTATGCCGCGGTAGTGACTTTCTGGCTGGTTCGTCAGCGTTTCTCCCTTGAACCAGAGGAGCTGGTCAATCTACACCCGGGGATGTGGGCGCTCGGCACCGGGGGTTTCGTGGGGACGATCGTTCTGCAGTCCTGGAATGTCGGGTCCACGAATCCCTCTGCCGGCCCGTACCTCGGCAGTCTCATGTTCTTGTTGCTACTAGGTTCACTGCTCTTTGTTCGGCTCCTGTTGTCCCGACCCGCCGCTCCCGTGCCGACCGGGGAAGAAGACCGAGCGTGATACCCGCTTGGACGTCGGACCGGCCGTCCGATAGCGTGGCAGGCTAGGCATGAGCACGAACAAGCGCACGTATTGGCAGGACAACCTGCGGCTGGTCAGGTTCTGCTTGACGATCTGGTTCGTCGTCTCGTTCGGCTTCGGAATTCTGCTCGTGGATGTTCTGAACCAGATACAGATCGGCGGGGTCCGGTTGGGGTTCTGGTTTGCGCAGCAGGGCAGCATCTACGCGTTCGTCGTTCTGATCTTCTACTACGCGTGGCGCATGAGTGTGGTCGACAAAGCACACGGCGTGACCGAGGACTGAACGTGGATCTCCAGACGCTGACCTATCTCGTGGTCGGGGCTTCGTTCGTGCTCTACATCGGGATCGCCTTGGCTTCGAGGGCGCGCAGCACGGGCGAGTTCTATGTTGCGGGCAAACATGTGCACCCGCTGGCCAACGGGATGGCGACGGCGGCGGATTGGATGTCGGCGGCGTCGTTCATCTCGATGGCCGGGCTCATCGCGTTCCTCGGCTACGATGGGGCGGTGTATCTCATGGGTTGGACAGGGGGGTACGTCTTGCTCGCCCTGCTTCTAGCTCCCTATCTCCGGAAGTTCGGCAAATTTACCGTGCCGGACTTCATCGGTGATCGCTACGACTCGCAGACGGCCCGTGTGGTCGCTGTCGTGTGCTTGATCCTCATTTCTTTCACGTACGTCGCTGGACAGATGCGCGGTGTGGGCATCGTGTTTTCGCGTTTCCTGAATGTGGACATCTCCGTTGGTCTCTTCATCGGCATGGCGATCGTCTTCTTCTATGCCGTGCTCGGGGGGATGAAGGGCATCACCTACACTCAGGTCGCGCAGTATTGGGTGTTGATCCTTGCCTATCTCGTTCCCGCGGTGTTCATCTCGTTACAGGTAACCGGGACGCCCGTTCCGCAGATCGCCTTCGCCAGTTCGGTGGTCGACGACGGTGGCTTCTTGCTGGAGAAGCTCGATCGGATCGTGACCGATCTTGGTTTCGGCGCCTACACCAGCGGCGCCAAGAGCCGCACCGATGTGTTTTTCATTACTCTGGCTCTCATGATCGGTACCGCCGGACTCCCGCACGTTATCGTGCGGTTTTTCACCGTGCCGCGTGTGCGCGATGCGCGCATGTCGGCCGGGTGGGCGCTGTTGTTCATCGCGATTCTGTACACGACGGCGCCCGCGGTCGGGGCGCTCGCGCGGCTGAATCTGACGGAAACGATTCAACACGGCCCCGTCGGTGCCGTGGACGGGAATCTCGCCTACGAGGAGCGGCCCCTCTGGTTCAGGACCTGGGAGGATACGGGCCTCTTGCGATTCGAAGACAAGAACGCAGATGGACGTATTCAGTACTACGACGATACGAATCCCGATTTCGCGGCGACCGCGCGTGAGTATGGGTGGCGCGGCAACGAGCTCGGGGTCGATCGCGATATCATGGTGCTCGCCAATCCGGAGATCGCCGGTCTCCCCAATTGGGTGATCGCGTTGGTCGCGGCGGGTGGGATCGCAGCCGCACTCTCGACCGCGGCTGGCCTGCTCTTGGTCATCTCGGCCGCGGTGTCCCACGATCTCCTGAAGAGTGTGTTCGCACCGGAGATCAGTGAGCGGGGCGAGCTCCTGGCGGGCCGCGTCAGCGCGGCGGTCGCAATCCTCGTGGCGGGGTACCTCGGATACAATCCACCGGGATTCGTCGCTCAAGTTGTGGCGCTCGCGTTCGGGTTGGCTGCCGCCTCACTTTTTCCGGTCATCCTGCTCGGGATCTTCAGCCTGCGCGTGAACAAGTACGGGGCGATCGCCGGCATGGTGAGCGGGCTGACCTTCACCCTGAGCTACATCATCTACTTCAAGGGCGTGTTCATGGCGCCGTTTGCGGAGAATGTTTCCGAGAACTGGTTGTTCGGAATCTCGCCGGAAGGGATCGGTGCTCTGGGCGCGGCATTGAATTTCGCGGTGGCGATAGCGGTCAGTGCGGTCACCCCTCCGCCGCCCGCCACCGTCAGAGAGCTAGTGGAAAGAATAAGGGTGCCGTCTTGAGGTTGGCCGTCGGTTCGAGGTGTCTGGGTCAGCAGGGTTGGTGGTACCGCGCGCTACGCGGCGGTTTTCTACAAACTCCTCGAATGTTGGGAGTTCGTGTGAAACACGATTGGGCTGCCGCACAGGCGTTGCTGATACTGGCGTGCGTCGCAGTACCAGTCGCGGGGTGCGCGCTCGAGAACGAGGCCCCTCGTCGCGCCGAGTCCGTCGTTCTGCTCCATGGCTTGTCGCGTACGGATCGCGCGATGCGACCGCTGGCACAGTACCTCACCGAGGCTGGATTCGACGTCCACAATCTTCGTTACGCTTCCACCGAGAAGTCCCCCGAGGGTCTCGTCGAGGATCTGAGTGAGCAGGTAGCGGCGTGTTGTGACGATGCCTCGGCACTGCACTTTGTCGGACATTCTCTCGGTGGCATCCTGATTCGCGCGTATCTCGCCGAACAGCCCCCGGCCAACACGGGTCGTGTCGTCTTGATCGCTCCGCCGAACCAGGGCAGCGAGCTCGTCGACGTCCTCGGTGATTCGGCGCTGTTTCGGTGGGCGCTCGGCCCGACCGGTCAACAGCTCGGGACCGAGCCGGAGAGTCTTCCCAATCGCCTACCCCCGCCCGCGGTCGACGTCGGTGTCATCGCGGGTACGGGAACCGTCAGTCCGCTCGCGTCCGCCATGATCCCCGGGGAAGACGACGGGAAGGTTGCTGTAGCGAGAACGAAGCTCGAAGGGATGAAGGACTACCTCCTGGTGCCGAACTCCCATACCTTCATCATGCGGTCCAAGAAGGTGGGCGCGCAGGTCGTCCATTTCCTTCGTACGGGCCGTTTCGTACACGCTCCGTAGCCGCCCTCTCTTTCCACTACGGTACCGCTACCACGTCTGCCACGATGCCCGTTGGGGCAAGTCCGATATCCACCAGGCGCCAGCCGCTCCCCGCACTATTCATGGCCACCACGAAAGAGTGAGGCGGCGAATCTATGCCCGTCAGCGGCGTTATCCCCGCGAGCACGCCGACCGTCGGTGACGCGAAGGCCAATCTGTTGAGCCCCGACTCAAGGCGAGGAAGAGCTTGCGCTTCCCAACTCGTCCCGCCGTTGGTCGTACGAAGGAGGGTCGGCTGAAGCGCGTCGTCGAGCAACGCAAGCCATCCGGTCGCAGCATCGAGGAATGTGATGGCCGAGATGCCTATGAGACCCGGCGGGATCGCCTCGGAGCGATCCTCCCAGGTCAGTCCTCCATCGAGCGAGCGGAAGAGCGACAACAGGCCGTTGTGTCCCCATACGGTCCGTCCCTCAACACAGGCAAAGTCAGCCGCCGGGGAGGGGATGGAGTCCCAGGTGGCACCGCCATCGGCAGAACGCAAAACGAGTCCAATGGAAGGACCAATGCCATGAGCCAGACCGATGCCGTCACCCGTGAAGCAGACGGAGCGTAAGCCGGCCTGCTCGGCGCCAGGCCGGCTTAGGTCAAGGGTCGCAGGATTCCACTGGGCGCCCCCGTTCGTTGTAAACAAGATGGTGGGCTCCCCGAACATCGGACCACCCAGGACCGGGTCTGCAGTGCCCGCCACGGCGCCTTCGGACGCGGAGAAGAACGCAACGTCATTATACGAGACGGCAACGTCATCTACCTGGACGGTCCATGAGTCACCACCGTCGCTGGTGTGAATGACTCCCCCTGCCCCGACGGCCCACCCGTGCGTGCGATCGACAAATTCGACATCACCGAGACCCGGCCGCGCGACCACGGGGGCCCACGTGACGCCGTCGTCTACCGAACGCAGCACAGTAGCTCCAGCCTCGGTGCCTCCGACGACGAAGAACCGTCCGCTGTTGCCGCCGCCCCCACTCCCGCAACCGACCGCGGTCAGCGCTACGAGCAGGAAAGCATGGGCAGAGTGAATGGCGTACCGCACGAGTCGGTTCGAGGCTACGGCGGTAGCTTCACGCGAGTCAATGACAGACGCGAGCTCGAACAGAAGAAAGCGGCGATCTGTCGCGAACCGTGCCAGAATGAGCCGTGATGCACATCCTGGTGAGATCGTGACTGCAACTGCAGAAGACGTTCTCGAGTTTTGGTTCGGGGACGCGCGCGGCGATGCAGAGAGAGGGATGCAACGTCGTTCGTTCTGGTTCCAAGCCGACCCCGCTGTTGATGCGAGCATCTCGAGGCGCTTCTCGGCGTCGGTTGAATCTGCCGCCCGCGGCGAGCTCGAAGCGTGGGAGCGAGAACCGCAGTCCAGCGTCGCGCTGATCATCCTACTGGACCAGTTTCCGAGGAACCTCTACCGGGGAAAGGCGGAAGCGTACGGTACGACTCCCGTGCTCTGGAGACTACCTTGCGCGCTGTCGCCGCTGGACACTGCGCAGAACTCTCCGTGGCCGAGCAATGCATGCTTGTCATGCCGTACGAACACACGGAGGACGTTTCCGTCCAGCGGGCAGGGATCGCACTTTTGCAGAAGCTTCTCGACGAAGTCGACCCGCTGTGGAAGCCGTTTGTACGAACCTCTCTCGACTTCGCGGTCCAGCACCTGGAGATCGTGGAGCGCTTCGGGAGGTTCCCGCATCGGAACGCAGTCCTCGGGCGGCCATCTGCCCCCGCCGAGCAAGCGTACCTGGACGGCGGGGGCGCGTCGTTCGGACAATGAACGAGGCCGCGGTGGTTACTCGAGCATCAGGATCTTGCGGTCGATCGTGTAGGGGTAGCCGACGCGACGGAGTTCGCGATTGAAGTTGTAGCCCTTGGTGGTCGTATTGCCGACGCCTTTGATCTTGTAGAACTGGAGGGTCTCGGGCTCGTAGGGTGCTTCGTACAAGGTCAACCCCTTGTAGGTTTCTCCGACGCGCGCTTTCTTGCCGACGAACTTGCCGGTGCACACTTCGTCGAAGGTGACTTGTCCGATTGGCCCGTAGTTCATCTCATCGCCGTAGAGCCACGCGTAGAAGTCATTGCGGTTGTTCTGGGACCAGATCTGGTTGGCAACGCGTGACTTCGTGTGCCGGAACGCGAAGTAGTACTGCACGCCCATGATTTCGTTCTTGCCGTCGCCGCGGCGATCGAAAACATCGTAGCATTGCGAGACGTTGCGGTAGTTGACGATGCCTTCCATGGCCGCGGAGGTCGACGGCAGCATCTCACGGAGCGTGCCGAGATGCCCGGTGTTGAGTCGCGTGCAGCCATGGGAGACCGGGCCGCGGCTGGTCAGGGCGACGCGGTTGTACGCCTTCCCGCTGCGGCTTCCCTCGTTGTAGGTGCGCCACTCTTTCGGAACGAGCGGGTGTCCCTGAATCCAGTTGCTGATCCCGGTGTTGTGGATCGAGTTGTAGGCGATGCCCCCGCCGTATTCGTAGGGGAACATCGGCAGGATGCCGTAGTAGCCAGCCGATGAGACGTAGTCGACCATGCCGATCTGCCCACGTCCGTGCTTGCGGGGGATGAAGGTCCAGATGCCCGGTGTGGTGATCATCGGGATGGTACGTCCATCGACCGTGGTCGTCTTGTCGTAGGTGCCGGCTGCCCAGATGGCCGTGAACTCGTAGTAGTCGATCTTGCCGTCACGGATCGCGTAGATGTTGTCGGTCACGCCATGGAAGAAGGCCTCGATCTTTGGGCCAAGTGCCGCGCCGTCGTCGGCTTTGGCGAGTGCGATGATCTCGGCGAGTGCGGTTTCCTGTTCAGGGGAAAGCTTGTAGGCGAAAATGCGGTTCTGGAAGAGCGCGTTCACGAGGTCGAGCTTTGCTCCCAGATCCGTCGGCTCCGGGCTGGTCTTCAGCAGGGCAGTCCAGCTCGCGGTCATCGCGCCGAAGTCTTTCTGGATGTGGTAAAGCCGCTCGGGGTTCAGCTTGTCGATCGTCTTCACATTGAGGGCACGCCATTCGGGGGCGGACAGACTCGCTTTCTGGGCTGCCAGCGCGCGGAGGCCCTCCGCCTCGAACCGCTTCTGGAAGTCCTCCCACGCGGTATTGGAGGTGAGCGTGATGAGTTCCTTGTCGATCACCTCCTTGTACAGATCGTGCTTGGCGACGAGGTCGGTGAGGTAGTTGTCGAGCGTGGCCTCGGGCAGCACCATGCGCAGGCGCAACTGATTCCCGCGCGCGAGGTGTACCTTGATACGATCGCGCTCTTGCACCCGCGGCACGAAGCCCGTGTAGAAGTTCGGATCGTAGTCGTTGAAAAAGATTCCGTACGGCGCCGGGTCGGTCCAGCGCTCACGGCTCAGCGCGTCAGCCTGAGGGACACCAAATGCGAGAACGAGTGCGGTGAGGCTCGCGGCAATGGCCAGCTTTCGTATCATTGGACTGCCCTCCTGTGTTGACGATGCCGAGACCCGGCGTTCACGGTGTAGGGCGGTATTCTAGCCAGAGAGTTCCGAGATTCTCAAATACGAGGGCCCGCGAGGGTTGTTGCCTACGGGCTTACTCTTCCTCGAGCGCGTGCCGGACGACACGATCCGTCAGCTCGGCGATGAAGGAGCCTCGATACCGGGGTGCGCCCTCGAGAAACACGGCGACGACGACCTGATGTCCGGAGTGATGTCGGACGATGCCGGCGTCTGCATGGATGGGTCCCCATGTGCCGGTTTTCGAGTACACCTCGACGCCCGCGGTGCGCATGGCACCGCCCGCGATGCGGTGGCGGAGATATCCTTGCTTCCGTACATCGCGTTGCATGCGACGCCGGACCTCCTCACAGCTGACGGGCGCGAGCGCCCGGTCGGTTGCTAGGAGCGCGAGCAGCCGTACGGAATCATCGGCAGTCATCGCCTGACGGTTTCGGAGGTCACCGCTTCGCTTGGGGAGACACCCGGGTACGGTCGGGTCCTCGAGGAACTGCCGCTCCCGGGCCGAGATATCGCCGCCGTCGTAGGTCGGGTGCACGGTATGGAGGTCGGTGATGCCGAGATCAGCAAGCCAACGCTTCACCAGGTGGCGCTTGGTCCGAAAGGCTTCGTACTCTTCCTTGGAGAGCCGGGCTCCGGGCGTCGTGTCGGTGAGCTTTGCCACGACCCGTTGCGTGGCTTTGTTGCTACTGGAGTAGGTCATCGCCCGGAGGTGGCGATCCAGCTCGGGATCGATCTCGAGCATTCCCGCATCGCGCCACGCGAACGCCGCCATCAGGTAGACGAATTTGGGCACGCTGGCGGGATAAACGGGCGAGTCGCCTTTCCAGTGCGCGAGGCGGGCGGGTCCTTTCACAGGGATATCGATGACCGCGGTCCGAATCGTTTGCTGCCGCAGAGCCGCGTCGGTTTTGCGGAGGGCCTTGATGGTGTCATCGAAGAACGCCTGGAGTTTCGCGTCCTGTTCGACGGTGGCAAGCCAGGCGGTTGCCGCCTTTCCGCGCGCGCCGCCGATCGGCGGCCCGGTCTTTGGTTCGACCGCGCTCGCGAGTCCGGTGATCGCGCCGCTGATCGCGGTCAGCGCCACTACGAGCCCCACTCCCCTCCAAGCGCGTACACCCACGGGCGGCAGAATAGGCTGCCCACATGCGAACGGCCACCCCCCCCAGGCCGGATGGGGAGCCGCGGCCTCCGCCCTCCGTTCAGACGGAGCGGTTTCCCTTCGCGGAGCGCCATGCCAAGATCCGCGGCCGGGTCTCTCATTGATGTCGCGCGGAGCGGTTCGGCCCGCGCGGGAAGGAGTCGAGACGGTGGATCGACGACGAAGAATCCTTTGGATGGTTGGCGCGCTTCTCGTTGCCTCGGTGGGTAGTGCTGAGGCGGCGGCCACCGGTGGGCTGGGGCTCACGGCCGCGCAGACCAAGAAGCTCGACCAGGGCTGGAAGCTCACGCTCAGTAAGAAGAAGGGCCCGTACACGAAGAACTATTGCGTGTGCAAGAACGGTGAGAAGAAGCCGGTCATGCTTCCCGACGGGCGGATCGTGAGCCCGTGCAGCGGCAATCCAGAGTTCTGTTCCGCGTTTCGCGAGCCGTGGGCCAAGGCGATCGCGGACGAGCGGATGTACATTGCCAACCTGTTCTCCCGCGACCTTTGGCAGTGGGACGACTTCCCCGATCATCATGATCTCGTGCGTGGGTACATCCTCGAGAAGTTTTTCGTCGAGACCCATCCGAAGCACAAGCTGGCGGAGATGCGAGCCTACGGTGGCCTGGCCGGCGCCGAATACGAGGCTCGCGACGCACCCCTTTTCTTCGAGCGCTATCTCGGCCTCGATGGCTTCTCGGAGTCGCGCCACTATCTCCTGGCCTACGATCTGCAGCGCCGCTTCTATGTGCGCGCCGGCCTGGGCGACATCGTCAAGGTCCGGAACCTGGCGTCCGCGATCCATCGCGAGCGCGAGAGCTTCAAGCCGCTCCGCGACGCCGTCCACAATCAGATCTCGGCGGCGTTGGTGCCTCGCATCGAGGCCTATCGTGCCGGTGTTCCTGCCGGGGGGACGCGCGATCGGATCGACGAGTTGGTGCGTGAGATCGAAGCGCTCACCAAACTCGACGAATCAGCGATGAAGACGCAACTTTCAGAGATCGAGGACCCCGGGCTTCGCGACCAGATCACGTCGCGGCTGCCGGCCGCTGGGGCGAGTGATCTCGATGCGGTGCAAGCGCTGGCCGGCGTCATGGTTGGCGCGCGCCAGGCCGTTGAAGCCAAGATAGTGACGGTTGCGGATCGACGACGCGCCATCGATCTCGCCATCATGGCGTCGACGATTCTGCAGCAACGCAGTTCCACAGTCGTCGACTCCTCGAGCGCGACCGCTCGGGATCTCGTCGGCCTGCTGGCCGCCCTGGTGGATGCTGCCTACGGAACCGGACTCCTGAGCGAACGTGAGCGCGCGGCGCTGGGCGACAATCTGAAGGAGCTGCACACATCATCTCGCCTGGCGCGGCATGAGCTCGAGCGCGCGATGGCGCGCGCGGCGCGTGCCATCGAGTGGGCGCAGGCGACGACCCTCTATGCCTTCGAGGAAGTGCGCGCACCGTGGAGCTATCTGCTGCCGGATACGGCGCTGATACCCGATGACGTGCTGCGCGGCTCGCCGTTGCTCGTCTATGGGCGTGCCCTCGGGCGGCTGCAGGACTGGGCCGTGGGTGGTGATCCGATTCGCCACGATATCTTTGGTGCGTCACTCGACCAGGGCGTGCGTGCGCTCAACCCCGGTCTCGCATTCGGACCACTCAAGGTGGCACCCGTTGGCGGCGATTATTCGCGCGATCATGTGGTGGCGCTTCCTGAGACTCCCGCCGACCTCGAGCCAGCCGCGGGTATCTTGACCCGCGGCGAAGGTAATGTGGTGTCGCACGTGCAGCTCCTCGCACGTGCCCTCGGCATTCCCAACGTCGTGCTGTCGGCGAATGTCTACGAGAAGTTCGCGGCGCATGATGGAGGCGACGTCTTTTTCATTTCGACTCCGGGTGGCCGCGTCGTCGTGAAAGACGCCGCGAGTATGACCGCTGACGACCAGGCGGTCATTGCCGAGTACACACGCAACGAAGAACGCGGTGCGGAGGGATCGCTCGAGGGCGGCGGTGCCAAGCTGCACATAGACAAAGAGCGACTGGATCTGACCGACACGCTTGCGATCGATCTTGCGAGCATGCGGCGGAAGCACTCGGGTATCCGTTGTGGTCCCAAGGCCGCCTTTCTCGGCGAGCTCAAGCATCTGTTTCCGGACAAGGTGGCACGTGGCGTCGTGGTTCCCTTTGGTGCCTACCATGCGCACTACAATGCAGCGCAGGTTGCCGTGCCGAGCGAGCTCCGGAGCGCGAGCATCGCGACGGTGGGCGAACCGCTCCCGACATTCGTCGAGCGGACATACGCCGAGTTTTTCGGGAAGATGATCCCGTCCGGGGCTGACGAGCGGACCCTGGCGACATGGATCCGTCCCCGGCTGTCCGTGATCCGGCATTCGCTCGAGCAGAAGCCCCTCGCCGATGATCTCCGGGCTTCGATTCAAAGCGGGTTGGCGCGCCACGGTCTTTTGAACGCATCCGACCCGACGCAGACGGTCGGCGTGTTCATCCGGAGCGATACGAACGTCGAGGATCTGGACAACTTCAATGGCGCCGGGCTCAACCTCACGCTCTTCAATCGCCGCTCGCTTGCAGATGTGTACGCGGGATTGAAGGAAGTGTGGGCATCTCCGTTCACCTATCGCTCGTTCTCCTGGCGGCAGACGCTCATCGACGAGCCGCTCTGGGTGCTACCGTCGGTGATCATTCTCGAGAGCGTGGCCACCGAGAAGTCCGGTGTGCTCGTTACGGCCGACGTCGACGGACACGACGAGAAGGGCATGCTGATCGCGACGTCGGAGGGAGTTGGTGGGGCGGTCGACGGCACGCCTGCCGAGACGATCGTCTGGTCGAAGGGTGACGTCGAGCTGGTGACGATGTTCAAGTCGCCCTACCGGCGCCTGCTCCAGGCGGGTGGAGGGACGGAGGTCGTGCCGTCGACCCGCAGCGAGTTCGTGCTCGACGACGCGGACGTCCGCGAGCTTACCTCGACGGCCGATACAGTCCGCGCCAGGCTCGTCCCGTCGCGGGGCCCGCAGGGGAAGGCACGCCCGTGGGACATCGAGTTTGGATTCTCGAAGGGCAAGCTCTGGCTCTTCCAGGTCCGCCCGTTCGTCGGGAACGATTCATTGCAGAATGTCGCGGCGCTCAATGCATTCGAGGCGCCGCGCGCCGGCGCCGACGACGCGCTACGTCTCGACGAGACGATACCGTAGGGCCAGGATGGGATGTCGTCAGCCAGTACCGTTGCGAGGGGCGTTCATGCACATGGTTTCTTCGTTTACTGCTGAGTCCGCTCGTCGCACGATGCGCTCGAGGCTCGGGCTCGCCGCACTCGTCGTGTGTACGGGTATCGTTCAAACAGCGAGCGTCGCGCGTGCCGTCGACATGCTCGAAGAACCACCGAACTACGGCTCGTTCTACGATCGGTACGAGCCGAGCTTCTACACCGGCTTCGCGCCTCGCGGCGTGGATCCTCGGCGGTTGCACCTGCACATCGGCCGCGGCAACCAGGTGCGTGCGACGGTCGTCCTCTCCGACGACGTACTGCGTGACTACGCGCGGGATCTTCAGGCACGCCAGCACACCTATCGAACACTCGTCGATGAGGGTCGAATCGAGCTGACCCAGAACAGGGGGTTCGAGGCGTTCAATGCGCGTCTCGCGGAGATCGGGCTCGAGCGCCTGGTGCGAGAGGAGGGCGAGTTGGCTCCCGAGACGCTCCGCGCGCGCAACCTGGCGCTTCTCGAGCGCTTGAATCCCGGTCGTGTCTTTCGGATCGAGTTTTCCGAGGACGAGCTCATGCGTCGGTGGCTCGCCCGGCTGAAGCCCGCCGACACGGGCAGCATGGGCCGCGATCGTCGACTCGAGCTCGTGAACGCACTCCTTCCTACGCGACTCTGGCTCGCGGAACTCGACACCGGTACGGTGAAAGAACTGAAGGCGCTGGTCGGTCAAGGGATCGCTCTCACCGAGCGCGGGGCGCAGGCCGAAGACGTTGCTCTCGCCGACGATACTGCGGGCGTGCACCCCACGCTTCTCGCCGATGACGCTGCACCCACCACGGGCTCGACGGTCTCGGTGACCTTCCGAGCGGCCTACTTCGCCCTCCTCGAGCGGGTCAGCCACGATCTGTATCCGCGGCGCGACGGGCGGCTCGCATTCGTCGAGTTCACGGCGATCTATCCCATCGGCTCGGTGAACGAGTATACGACCTACCGTGGTAGTCGGATTCCCCTGTATCCGACGCCGGGTCGCCGCGCGCTCACGACGCATCAGCGGACGAAGACGGTCGATCACATTCCCACGGTCGCTGTGTACAGCTACTCGCCGTGGATTCCGTACATGCATGTCGGCACCAAGCTCCACAACTCGTTTCATACCTTGTGGTGGCGCATGCAGCCTAAACAGACACGGTTCCTACCCGAGAGTTGGAAGAATGCCCCGCAGGCCTCCCGCGACGGCAAGTCCTACCAGTACCTCTGGCTGATTTCGCGCGGGCCAATGTCGCATGGCTGTACGCATCTCACGACCGGTCACATCGCGGAGCTCCGCCAGCTCTTCCCGTCCGAGACCGAGAAGCTCTACGACATCGATACTTTCCTCAACAAGTCGTACCTCTACGACGTCTTCGACATCGATGGGGACTTTACGCCCGAAGTCATGGGCGTGCGCTACTTCATCGCGTATTCGTTGAAGAACAAGAAGCCGGACGTCCTACGTGTGCGGAACGAGCGCCGTGCCTACTACGAGTGGCTATATGGAGGGGAGCTGCGCCTCGACGAGGAAGGCCGGGGGAGCTTCGGCGAGATGCGTGACGGCCGCTTCGTCGAGCGAACCGCGAAAGACGGCGCGACCTACGAGGGCTTGGCGCTCTACGAGGCGGCGTACGAGCCGGAGAAGTTTCAGATGTACAAGCTGGTCGACATTCCCTTCGCGCGGGCGCTGCGGAAGGTCGGTCTCCATCATCCCTTCAAGGGCGTCCCGCCCCCGCTAACGAGTGCCGCTGGAGGCAAGATATGATTCGCACCGCCGTCAATCCGTGCAGCTGGTCGTTGGGTTTTGGTTTCAATCAGGGCGAGCTAGTGAAGCAGCCGGAGCAGATCTTGTTCTGCGCCGGTCAGACTGCGATCGATGCCGACGGGCAGGTGCAGCACGAGGGCGACATCCGTGCGCAGATCGCGATGGCGGTCGACAACCTGAACGCCGTCTTGCGTGATGCCGGAATGACGTTGGCTAACGTCGCCCGGTTGACGGTCTACACCACGGATGTCGATGCGATGCTTGCCAACTTCGATGCGCTGGTCGGGCCGCTCGATCAGGCCGGCGTCAAACCGGCGCAGACGCTTCTGGGCGTTGCTCGTTTGGGGATGCCCGAGTTGCTCGTCGAGATCGAGGCAACGGCAGTCGCCTGATCGTTGTTGCAGCCGTCGCGTTTCGCGCGCTGCCCACACAAATGGAGGACAGCATGTCCGAGTACACCGCAAGCGAGATCACGGAAGTCCACGCCCGCTACTTGGCGGTCCGGAAGCGAATCGAGCAGCGTGAACTCGGCTGGGATGCCCTCGCCCAGTTTTTCACGGACGATGCTAGCTTCGTCGATCCGGCATGGGGGCGTGTCGACGGAATCGCAAACATCAAAACGTTCCTTGTCGAGAGCATGGTCGGCCTCGAGGATTGGAGCTTCCCGCACGAGTGGGAGGCCGTCGAGGGTAATCATCTCGTCACGGGATGGTTGAATCGCCTGCCGGGCCAACGCGCCGACGGAACATTCTACCAGGCCCCAGGGCTCTCGCGGCTGGTCTACGCCGGCAACGGCAAGTTCAACTTCGAGCAGGACATCTTGAACATGACGCACGTTCTCGAGTTGATCACCGAAAGCGGCTGGGCGCCCGATGGGCCGTTCAATCTGCCGCCGACGAATCCCGTTCGACTCTGCGCCTGGCAGCCCTAGCGTGCGCGGCGCATCGCATCGATGATGCGGACGAGTTCGGGAGCCTTCTCCTCCTGAACGAAGTGGTTGGCGTCCGCGAAGGTGTGGTGTGTTTGCCCCTGCGCGCCCGGCACGAACTTCTGGAACACGGTATCGAACCAGCCAAGGACCGGGTCTTTCTTTCCGTACGCCGTGACGAACGGTTTTCTCCACTGGTCGAGGACCGCCCACGCTGCGGTGAAGAGTTCGACGCCCTCGGCGCCGAGCCGCTCCGGATCGATCAGCGAGGGAAAGGCGAGCGCGCCCGCTTGGTAGGTCGCATCGGGGAAGGGTGCGTCGTAGGCGGCGCGCTCGCCAGCGGAGAGTAGGACTCCGGTGGAGGGCTGAACGCTGGCGAGACCTTCCGCCATGAGGGCACCGACGTCCATGCGGTCGGCCGCAGCGGCGAACTTCTGCCACCGCCCGAAGGCTTCGGGGTCTGGAGAGTTCTGCTGCGCCTCGAGCAAACGTTCGATCCGCATGGGATCAGGAAGTGCCCCGTTGGCGAGTACGGCACCTGCGAAGCGGTCTTCGGCCTGTGTCACTACAGTAAGCCCGATCAGGCTTCCCCAGTCCTGGCCGAAGAAGATCGCGCCGCGTAGATCGACGGCGTCCATCCATGATCGCATCCACGCAACGTGGCGCGCGAAGCTGTAGTCCGATTTCCGTGTTGGCTTGTCGCTTTTGCCAAAGCCGATCAGATCGGGCGCGAGCACGCGATGGCCGGCGTCGATGAGCCCGGGGATCATCTTCCGATACAAGTACGACCATGTCGGCTCGCCGTGCATGAGCACGACGGGTGGGGCCGTTGACGGGCCCTCATCGAGATAGTGGAGGCGGAGTTTTCCGCCTTCGAGATCGGGAATGTCCAGGTAGTGCGGAGCGAAAGGGTAGGCGGGAAGATCGGCGAAGCGTGCGTCCGGTGTGCGTACGATATCCATGGGGTAGTACTCCTCGCGGGCTTTGAGCTAGCGCGGTCGGTACCTACAGCGCGATACAATCTGCTGCAACGCGGCAGGTGAGAAGGCCTGCGGCCGCGTGGTGCGAGCGGTTGCAAGAGCATCGTTCCCTCGGCAGCCTGGGGTCCATGCGACGATTGCGCTTCTACGTCGATTACATTTCATCGAATGCGTATCTGGCCTGGCTCGCGCTTCCCCGGCTGGCCGCCACGTACGATGTCGAGGTCGAACCGGTTCCCGTGTTGTTCGCTGGGTTGCTCGACGCGCACGGGCAACTTGGTCCCGCCGAAATGCCCGCCAAGGGGCTCTGGATGTGGAAGAACAATCTCCGCAAGGCGGCCCAGCTCGGCGCGCCCTTGAACCGGCCCGCGTATCATCCCTTCAATCCGCTGCTCGCGCTTCGCGCGTCCTCATTGCCCATGAGCGACGAGCATCGCCGTGCGTTTGCCGAGGGGCTCTTGAAGGCTGTGTGGGTACGCGGGCTGCACGTGAGCGAGCCTGAAGTCGTCGCGGCGATCGCAGGCGAAGCCGGGCTCGATGGCGCGGCCATTGTCGCCGAGGCGACAACGCCGGAAGCGAAAGCGCGTCTCCGTGCGCAAACGGACGCGGCGATCGCGGCGGGCGTCTTCGGCGTTCCCTCGATGGAGTGCGACGGCGAACTCTTTTGGGGGTACGACGACTTCCCGCAGCTCGAACTGCTGCTTGCCGGCAAGGACCCGCTCGACCCTGCGGAAGTTCGTCGGTGGAGCGGTCCTACGCGGGCGTCGTCGGTGCGCCGGCAGTTCCGCTAGAAGATCGATGCAAGAGCAGCGAATCGATCTCGGCGAGGTGAGCCTAAACGTCGTCTCGACAGGGCCGAGCGACGGGCCGCTCGTCCTCCTGTTGCACGGATTTCCCCAGCACGGCGCCTCATGGTGGCGCCAGATCGGCGCGTTTGCGGACGCGGGTTACCGGGTGTGGGCGCCCGATCAGCGTGGGTACAATACCAGCGCGAAGCCGACCGAGTTGACGGCGTACCATCTCGATCGGCTCGCGGCCGATGTCGTTGGACTGATCGATGCCGCGGGGTGCGCGCGGGCGCACGTCATCGGGCACGACTGGGGTGGAGGAGTCGCGTGGTGGACGGCGATCCGACACGCATCGCGTGTCGACAAGCTCGGCATCCTCAACATGCCGCACCCGCGCGTCCTGGTGGAGCGGCACATCCGCTTTCATCTGCATCGGTGCTGGTACTTCTATTTCTTCTTGTTGCCCCGGGTGCCCGAGATGCTGCTTGCGCGAGACGATGGGCGCGCCCTGGTCGAATCCATTCGCGGTACCGGCAACGCGGGGGCGTTCACGGCCGCCGACCTCGAGGGAATGCGCCTGGCGGCGACTCAACCCGGTGCGCTCACCGGTATGATCAACTGGTATCGTGCCGTGATGCGGCTTCGCCTCGATCTTCGCGATTCGAGGGTGCACGTGCCCACTCTGATAATTTGGGGCGCGCGCGATCGTTTCATCAGCCGCGCCATGGCCGACGCGAGTCTTGCCCTCTGTGACAACGGCCGGCTCGAGTTCCTCGAAGCGGCGACACATTGGGTCCATAGCGAGGAGCCGGAGCGGGTGAACGCGCTGCTTGGAGAGTTCCTCGGCGGCGATTCGGTGCCACGTCAGCCTACGTGACCCTGAGCGCCGGAACGTCTTCGTTCAGCCGCCGCTTGCGTGCGCGATCGGGTCCGGGAGACGCACCCGCACCACCTGACCCGATGCCCCGAGCGGGGGCAGCGTGCGGCCGTCGAAAGCGAGATCGACACCCCCTGCGTTGCCGACCTTCAGCGAGAAGCTGTCGTGGGCTCTCAGGGTGCGGGTGTCCCCGGGCTCGAGCCAGTACTCTTGGCCTGGGCCGTCGTCCCGTCCGATCTCGAGCCAGACCGTTTCGGTGGCGACGATGCGCAATTCCCGGGCGCCAGCCTGGGCTGGGTCGGGCTCTGTTTCGGAGGGAGCGATCTGGGTGGCGGTCTCGCCCGCGGGCGGATTCGCCGCCGCGGCGGCGGTCTCTGCCGAGACAGTAACGACGGGTGCTTCTGCTCGAGGAGCCTCAACGCGCCGCGCCAGTCGCGCAGGGTTCGCGTTCGCCGGAGCGGGAGCCGCTGCGTCGGGCGGAGCCTCGATCGTGTTACTGCCGGTCGCAACGGTTGCCGACGCGGCATTGCCAGGATCGGCTGCAACGGCGACGGGTTCCGGGGAGTTGCGGACCAGGAGGAAGGTGGCGAGCGCTACCGCTAGGACCACGGCACCTGGCCTCCAGAGACTATCGATCGAGAAGGCGAAGGGTCTTCCGGACGGGGTCAGCCCTGGACCCGCGGGACCGGCCCGCACTTGTTGGACCTGCCCGAGAAACTCAGGAAGCAGCGCGTCCACTTCGAGCCCGACGAAGGCCGCGTACCTCCGGAAGAAGGGGATCAGGTAGAACTCGTCGGGAATACCGACCGCTGTGGATTCGCCTTCCAGGAGCTGCACGTAGCGAAGAGGAATACCGGACTCCGTCGCCGCGAGCTCGACGGACAGACCGCGTTCCTCGCGGGCCTCTTTCAGGACTTCGGCAATGTGAGAACGATCACTCATACGGATACTTGCAGCATAATCAGGCACGGCGAGCTGCAATAGTACTGATATGCGTTCACCTTACCAGCCGTTGACACACCGCGGCAAACATACTAAACGTTCAGTATGGTCGACGAGGAGCCAACGTCTCCCTTACCCGCTGAGCGGGAGCCGGCGCGCCAGCGTGAACCCAGCCGCGCTCGGAGCGAGCTCATGGCCACCGCGATCGACCAGTTCGCCCGCTACGGATACCAGGGCACCTCGATCGATCGGATCGCGCACGCCGCTGGGGTGACGAAGGGCGCGCTCTACTACCACTTCCGCGACAAGGAAGAGCTGATGTTCGAGGCGGTGAAGGATCGGGTCGCCGCGTTCGAGCGAACGGTCCTTGGCACCGTCAGTCCGGAGACGGACCCGGCCGGTACCTTGGCGGAAATCGCCCGCGTCTCGGTCGACGTGGCGACACGCGACAATTTGCGGCGCTTCATCCTCACCATCATGGTCGAGACGCTCGATACGAATCCGCAGCTGTCGGCGTCGTTCCGTGACATTCTGCGCCGCTTTCGCAGCTATCTCACCGGCGTGATTCGGCTCGGCCAGGAGAAGGGCGTCTTTCGCTCCGACGTCGATGCGAAGCTCGCGGCCCAGATGTTCGCCGGCGGTGTCATCGGGGCGGAACTCCAACACTATCAGGATGCCGAGCGTGTCGACCTCGGCGCCGTCATGCAGGGCGTCGTCGCTCAGCTGCTGGCCTGGCTCACCAAGGGCGAGGCCGAGCTACCGACACGCACGACCCGCAACACAGGGAGGTCTACATGATCGACTTCGAGCTAGACGAGGAGCAGCAGCTCATTCGGGATACGGTCGTCAGTTTCGCGCGCGACGAGATTCGTCCACATGCGCGCGAGGCGGACGAGACCGGTGTCATTCCTCCAGCGCTCGTCAAGCAGGGCTGGGAGCTTGGTTTGGTGCAGAGCATCATTCCCGAGGAGTACGGCGGGTTCGGCAACCCGCATTCGGCGGTCACCGGTGCCGTCATCGATGAGGAACTCGCGTACGGAGATTTGTCCATCGCCATGCACCTTCTGGCGCCGCGGCTTATCACGGTGCCCGTCGTCGAGTTTGGATCGGACGAGCTCAAGAAAACGCTGCTGCCGGCGTTTTGCGGAGAGGACTTCCAGGCGGGCTCGGCGGCGGTCATGGAGCCCCGGATCGATTTCGATGTTTCCGCGCCCGCAACGCGCCTGGTGCGCGAGGGCGACGACTACGTCGTCACCGGCCAGAAGTGTTACGTGCCGCTGGGCGCCGAGGCGCAGCATTTTCTGGTGCTCGCCGGGACGCAAAATGGCAACGGCAGCGGCGCCGTCCATCCGCAAGCACTCGTCGTGGCCCGCGACACGCCCGGACTCACCGTAGGCGAGCGCGAGCGCAACATGGGCATCAAGGCGCTCGCCACCACCGGACTCGGGCTCGACGGCTGCAAGGTACCGGGCGACCACGTGCTCTCTGGTGGCGACGAAGGATCAGCGCGCCTCGCCAATCTCTCACGCGTTGCGCTGTCCTCGATGGCCGTAGGTGTGGCGCGTGCCGCCTACGACTACGCGCGTGACTACGCCAAGGAACGCCACGCCTTCGGGCAGCCGATCGCACAGAAGCAGGCGATCGCCTTCATGCTCGCCGAGATGGCCATGGAGGTGGATGCTATGCGTCTCCTCACGTGGGAGGCTGCATGGAAGCTCGATCAGGGGGCCGACGCGACCCGCGAAGCGTACCTGGCGAAGCGGTACGCCGCCGACATGAGTCTCAAGATTGCCGACAACGCGGTGCAGGTGCTCGGAGGTCACGGGTACATCCGGGATCATCTGGTCGAGCTGTTCCTGCGTAACGCTCGCGGCTTTGCCACCTTCGAGGGACTCGCGATCGCCTGAGCGGCGGATCCGAGCGACGCTACCTCTTTTGACTAGGGAGAAACGACGATGATCAATTTCGAGCTCTCCGATGCAATCAGCAAGACCCGCGAGCGGATGCATATGATGGCCGAGCACATGATGCGGCCGATCGCGCGCGAGTACGATGAACGCGAACACGAGAAGCCATGGGACTTCCTGAACACGGCATGGTCGCTCTCGAAGAACGCGACCGTCGGTCCGAACGCCGAGACCAAGCAGCAGGGCGAGGATGCTCCGGCGAAGAAGAAAGAGCGGGGGCCTTCGGAGCTCAATCTTCGGACGTGCGTTGCGGTCGAGGAGCTTTCGTGGGGCGACGGTGGACTCTATCTGTCGATTCCCGGTCCCGGGCTCGGTGGCGCCGCGGTACTCGCGGCGGGAACCCCCGAACAGAAGAAGCGCTTCCTCTCACGCTTCAAGGGCGACAAGCCGGTGTGGTCGGCGATGGCAATCACCGAGCCGAGCTGCGGATCCGACAGCGCGAAGATCCAAGCCACTGCCGTTCGTGATGGCGACCATTGGGTGCTGAACGGGACGAAGATCTTTTGTACGAGCGGGTTGATGGCGGGTGATCCAAAGAACTCGCAAGGGTTCATCGTCGTGTGGGCTACCGTCGATCGTTCGGCCGGTCGGGCCGGTATCAAGTCGTTCATCGTCGATGCAGGAACCCCGGGGATGACGGTCGCCAAGTGCGAGGACAAGCTCGGCATTCGCGCGTCTGATACTGCGACACTGATCTTCGAGGACTGTCGAATACCAGTCGATCACATTCTCGGCAGCCCGGAGGTGCCGAAGACGAGCGAGGGCTTCAAGGGCGTCATGGCGACGTTCGACGCGACGCGGCCGATCGTCGCGGCGAGTGCGATCGGTATCGGACGTGCCGCGGTCGACCTCATTCGCGAGGAGTTGGAGAAGCAGGGCATCCCTATCCGGTACGGCGTGGCGCCCCACCAGCTGACCGCCATCGAGCGCGACTTCATGGACATGGAGACGCAGCTCCAGGCGGCGCGGCTGCTGACCTGGCGCGCGGCATGGATGATGGACCATGGCCAGGTGAACAGTCTCGAGGCCTCGATGGCGAAGGCGAAAGCCGGGATCGTCGTGACGCAAATCACCCAGAAGGCCGTCGAGATGCTCGGCCCGCTGGGCTATTCTCGCGAGATTCTCCTCGAGAAGTGGATGCGAGATGCGAAAATCAACGACATTTTCGAGGGCACGCAGCAGATCAATTTGATGATCATCGCCCGCCGGATCCTCGGATACTCGAGCAAGGAGCTGTCCTAAGGTAGCCAGTCGCCAATTGCCAATTTGGCGGCGTGTGGTATTTGACGCCCTGCGGCATGGACATCTACCAGCTACTGGCGGACGTTCCAGCGTACACCGAGTTTCCGACCGTTGGTGAGCTGTCAGCGAGCTCCCGAGAGCTAGCCCGGCGGTTTCCGAAACTGGTGACGCTGCAGACGATCGGGCAATCGACCGAGGGTCGCCCGATCGAGATGCTGACGATCGGCGACGCCGAGCGAACGGCGCTGCTCGTCGGGACGCCCCATCCGAACGAGCCTATCGGCACGCTCACGCTCGAGTACCTGTCCCGTCGCTTGTGCGAGGACGACGATCTCCGGAAAGAGATCGGCTACCGGTTCCTGATCATCAAGTGCGCCGACCCGGACGGCCTGACCTTGAACGAGGGGTGGCTCAAACAGCCGTTCTCCCCCCTGACCTACGCGCTCAACTTCTATAGGCCCCCCCATCGTGAGCAGGTCGAGTGGAGCTTCCCGGTTCACTACAAGACGCTCCATTTTACGGAGTCCTGTCCGGAGACTCGCGTCGTCATGGAGGTCATGGATTCCGAGCGGCCGACGTTTCTGTACTCGCTGCACAACGCCGGCCTGTGCGGTGTCTATTTCTACGTTTCGAGTCGGCTGCCAGGGCTCTTCCCGCGACTCCGCCGCGTGGTGACCTCGCAGGAACTTTCGATTCATAAGGCCGAGCCCGAGCAGCCCTACGTCGAGAAGCTCGACGAGGGCGTGTACCAACTCTTCGGGGTCAAAGAGATCTACGACTACATGGAGCGGAACCTCGCCGACGACCCTGCGCCCCACATCGAGGCGGGCACCAGCTCCGATGATTTCTTGAAGACGCGCACGGGTGGCTACTCGTTTGTGTGCGAGGTCCCGTACTACTTCGACATTACATTGAACGATCTCTCCCCGGCCGGAATCACGCGACGCGAAGCGATGCTGCAAGGCGTCTTTCGCGTCGACTCGATCTATCACGACATTCGCGAGTATTTCGGGATCGTGGGTGCCGGCGCACCGCGCGATCGGTTGTATCGCTCGGTGGACGATTATGTGCGGAAAGCTCCGCAGCGGCTCGCCGCGCTCAAGCAGGAGGCGGAGGCGCCGCAGTACGCACGCGAAGCCACCAAAGCCGAAGTTTTCGACGCGACCGTCTGCCGGGTATTCTACAGCATGCTGTACCTCGGGGAGGTGTATCGTCTCGCCGTCGCGCGCGGCAGCGAGGAAGTGGCACGTGTCGTGCGGCGCCGCCTCGAGGACATTTGTGGGCAAATCGACAGTCAAAGCACGCTTCAAACGCTTCCGCTCCAGCAGCTCGTGGCCACCCAGCTGGGTACGGGGCTGCATGCAATGGCGGCGTGGAAGGAGTTCGGCACGCCGACCGTTCCCGGGCGCTGAGCCGCCTATCCCCGGCACCGCTTTCCGCTAGCTCCTTCCCGACAGCCCCTGTAGACTCAGCATCGGCCAACCCCACGTATGTCGTCAGCGCGACACACCAATCGCCTCGTCAACGAGACCAGCCCCTACCTGCTGCAGCACGCGCACAATCCGGTGGATTGGTACGCGTGGGGCGATGAGGCACTCGCACGCGCCCAGCGTGAGGATAAACCGATCCTCGTCAGTATCGGCTACTCGGCGTGCCACTGGTGTCATGTCATGGAGCGCGAGTCGTTCGAGGACGAGCAGATCGCCGGAATCATGAACGAGCTCTTCGTGTGCGTGAAGGTCGATCGTGAAGAGCGTCCCGATCTCGACCACATCTACATGAACGCCGTGCAGATGCTGACCGGTCATGGTGGCTGGCCGCTGAACGTCTTCCTGACACCCGCCGGCGAGCCCTTCTACGGTGGGACCTACTTCCCGCCGGTGGATCGGCACAACGTCCCGGGGTTCCCGCGTGTGCTGCAGGGCGTCGCGCAGGCGTATCGCGAGAAACGTTCGGAGGTGGAGAAGAGCGTCACGCAGATGCTCGATGCGTTGGCGCAGATGGATGGTCGGGACGCGGTCGTGGGGGCGGTATCGCCCACCCTGCCGGTCGACGCGGCGCGTACGCTCACGCGCCACTACGATGGCGACCATGGCGGTCTCGGCAGCGCGCCGAAGTTTCCGAACACGATGGTGTTTTCGCTCTTCTTGCGGGCCTGGCACGCGACGGGCGAGCGTCGCTTTCTCGAAATGGTCGAGCAGACACTCGATCTGATGGCCGCTGGGGGCCTGTACGATCAACTCGGCGGCGGCTTCCACCGCTACTCGGTCGACGCGCATTGGCTCGTACCGCACTTCGAAAAGATGCTCTACGACAACGCGCTCCTGACGCGCCTCTACCTGGAAGGCTATCAAGCGACCGGGAACACGGCGTGGCGCACAATCGCAGAGGACACCCTGGCCTACGTGCTGCGTGAGATGACTGATCCGGATGGTGGGTTCTATTCGGCGCAGGACGCGGACAGCGAGGGAGTCGAAGGCAAGTTTTTCGTGTGGACGCTCGATGAAGTGACCGCTGTCCTTGGCGAGGAGCGCGCTCGCGTATTCTGTCGTGTGTACGACGTCACCGACGTGGGGAACTTCGAGAACCAGAACATCCTGCACCCGACGCTGACTCCCGAGCAGGCCGGCAAGTTGTTCGGCAAGTCTCCGGATGAGATCGAGACCATCCTCACGGAATCCCGCTCGGCACTGCTCGCGGTACGAGACGGGCGCGTCGCGCCGGGCCGGGACGACAAGATTCTCGCTAGCTGGAACGGCCTCATGATCGGCGCCTTCGCCGTCGCCTATCAGGTCCTCGGGGAGGATGCGTACCGCGTCGCGGCCGAGCGCGGAGTCGCGTTCGTGTACGAGCATTTGCATCGTGACGGCCGACTCCTCCGCACCTGCAAAGACGGCCAGGCCAAACTCAACGCCTATCTGGACGACTATGCGTTCATGCTGAACGCGCTCCTCGACCTCTATGAAGGCACCTTCGATCTCACCTTGATCGATCGTGCGGCCGCCCTGGCCGACACGTTGCTGACCCACTTCGAAGATGGCGAACGCGGTGGCTTCTACTTCACGAGCGAGGATCACGAGCGCCTGGTCGCGCGCCCCAAGCCGACCTTCGACGGTTCGATTCCCTCGGGGAACTCGGCAGCCGCAATGGGGCTCTTGCGCCTGTACTACCTCCGCGGCGAGCCACGCTTTCTGGCGGCGGTGGAGCGGACGCTCGGCCTGTTTGCCAAGTCGATGGGCGACAATCCGTTCGGGTTTGCGAACATGCTCGGGGTTGCCGACTTCTATCTGCGCAAACCACGGGAGGTCGTCGTCGTTGGACGGTCCGACGATCCCGCAACGATCGAGCTCTTGAAGAGCTTGCATGGCGCGTACATTCCGAGTCGAACCCTCACGGTCGTCGATCCGGGGGAAAGCGCACGACTCCCGCTTGCGGAGGGCAAGACCCAACAGAACGGCCTCGTCACGACATACGTTTGCCACAACTACACATGCTCGTCGCCGGTGACGAGCTGGGACGAGATCGCGGCGCTGCTCGAACTGACGAGCTAGGCGCGGTTTCCATTTTACGTGGCGAACGTCATCGAGAAGGCGCAGGAGAAGCAGGTAACTCCGTCGTCGGAGGGCAAGACTCCAACCAACGGGAACGGCCGCCGTGGTGGTCAGCTCCGCCAGCTGACCGCCACACTCGCCTGGGCGGTCGTCTTCTGCGACATCGGGACATCGGTTTACTACGTCCCGGGCATTCTCTTTCACAGCGTCGGGAATCTCGCGCCGCTGTTCGTCACGCTCACCACCGCGGGGTTCATCCTCCTCAGCTTCAAGTATATCGAGATCACCTGGCGGAATCCCGAGGGCGGTGGCGTCGTCACGGTGGCGACCAAGGCGTTCAATCCTCGGTGGGGCTGCCTCGGCGGCATGCTCATCACCGTCGACTATTTTCTGACGTCGGCCATCTCGACCGTCTCGGGCTTTTACTATTTGTCGAGTGTCTTTGGGGCGATGGAGCCCTACATTCCAGAGCTCGCCGCCATGGGCCTGGTGCTGCTCGCGCTCGTCAACATCGTCGGGATTCGCGAGAGCGCCACCCTGTCGCTCATCATGGCGACGACGGCGCTGATCGTGAATCTTGGCGTCATCACGGTCGTCATTTGGACGGTGGGTCCGAGCGGAGTCTACGATATCGTGGCCGCGCTTCCGTCGCCGGCCGAGCTGACGGCCCGACAGTGGCTCGTTGGTTTCGGTGCTGCGTGGCTCGCGTTCTCAGGGCTCGAGAGCATCAGTCAGCTGTCGCCGACGATGCTGGAGCCGCTCAAGCGGACGTCCACGCGCGCCATGATCGGCGTCGTGGTGGCGATCATGGTGACGTCGCCGTTGCTTACGTTGCTCTCGATCGGCATCCTGCCCGCCGCGGTCAAGGAGACCGGCTCCGAGCGATTCATCTCGGAGCTCGGTGGTCTTTACGGCGGCTGGCCGGCCACGATCGCCGTGGTCGCGACGGCCACGAGCCTCCTCATCTTCGCGGCCAACACGGCCATCATCGGCGGCTACCACGTGTTCATCGCGCTGGCCCGGAATGGATTTCTTCCGCAAGCCGTGACGCGACGGAACGCGCAGTTTGGGACGCCGCACGTCGCCATCATGATCGCAACCGGAGTGCCGATACTGATCGTGCTCTGGACTCAGGGGCAGCTGATCATCCTTGGCGACATGTATGCGTTCGGACTTCTCGGCGCGTTCGTGCTCGACTCGGTCTCGCTCGACGTGATCCGCTGGCGTCTCGGCAGGCGTGGCCCCATGTTCTGGGTGGGCATTCTGACCACGGTGATGGTCGTGGTGGCGTGGGTCGTGAACTTGTTCGCGAAACCGCTCGCGACCTACTTCGGCGGCGGAGTCACCGCGTTCGGGATGGCGATTGCCGTGGGTATGCAGCAGGGGTTCTTCACCGAGCTCTTCTACCGCATTCCGCTCGTGAATCGCTTGGCGTCACGCACGATCGAAGCGGCGGAGAAGATGGTCGAGGACGTCAAGGGCATTGTCACGCTCGGGCAGGCGGTAGAGGTGAAGACGTTGTATCCGAGCAGCACGCTCATCGCCGTTCGCGGGCGAAATCCGTGGCTCGTGCGTGAGGCGGTGACCCGTGCGAAAGGGCGCGGTGAGAGTACGGTCTACTGCATCTTCGTCGAGGAGCGTGCCGGCTTGTTCGCCGGCGATGCCCCGACTCAGCCGAACGACGAGGGCATCCAGAGTCTTGGCAGCGCGCTGAACGAAGCGAAGCGCCAGGGTATCGAGCTCGTGCCGATATGGACCGTGTCGCACAGCGCGGCCGACGCCATCGCGCGTGCGGCCGACGCCCTCGACGTGAACGGCGTGATGGTCGGTGTCAGTCGTCGAAGCGCGCTCTACCATTTGCTACGGGGCCACGTCGTGAAGGGCCTGTCGGCCAAGTTGCCCCGTGACTGTCATCTCATCCTCTGCAACTGAGCCACAGGTCCACCGCGGATGCGACGCAAGTTGACGACGGCCCGCGGTTCTGGGACTGTATGCCTCGCCGATGCCCATTACGATTGACGACCGTGGCCACCGAAACGTCTGCGAGATCGACGGCGGGGAGGTCGAAGGAACCCCGACCCTCACGATCCTCGGCGACGACAACCGAATCTCGATCGGGCGGGACGTCAATTTGTACGAGTCGCGCATCGAGATCCTGGGCAATCACAATCAGGCGACGCTCGGCGACAGTTGCAAACTGCGTATCGTAACGCATTTCGTCACCGATCGTGGTGTGATCTCGATTGGTACCAAGACGACGATGATCGATGTGCTCATGCAGCTGCACGAGACCCGTACGATTCGCATTGGGGAAGACTGCGCGTTCTCGGGCGGCGTGTGGATAAGCGTGAGCGACATGCACTCCATCCTCGATCGCGACACCGACGAGCGCATCAACTACGGGCAGGACGTCGTCGTCGGAGATCATTGCTGGCTCGGGGCGCGCGTGATGCTGCTGAAGGGTGCGATCGTGGGTGACGGCTCGGTCGTGGGTGCGGGCTCGGTCGTGACCGGTACCGTTCCCGAGTACTGCGTCTCGGCGGGAGTGCCGGCACGAGTGGTGCGACAGAACACGCGCTGGGAGCGTGACTTGATTCCCGATCTCCCGCTCGAGCGCAGCGGCACATCGGGCTGACCATCTTCGGCGCCCATCCCCGCACTCGGACCGGGCTCGGGGCGCTACCGACCTTCGAACTTCGCTCGTCGCTTTTCGAAGACCGCGCGGAGGCCTTCGCGCACATCGCTGCTCCGCGCCGCCGCTTTCGCGAGTTCGGCCGTTTCGCGTGAGGCGTCCCGTGAGCGAAAGCCGTTCGCTTCGATGATCGCGGCTTTCATGGCGCGGAGCGACAGCGGTGCGTTGAGGGCGATGTCGGCGGCGAGTTTGCGAGCCGTGTCGGCCAGATCGGCGTTCGGTACGACTTGCGTGACGAGCCCAAACTCGAGGGCTCGTGCGGCGTTGAGGATCTTGCCGGTGAAGAGCATGTGCTTGGTTTTCACGGTGCCGACCGTATCGAGAAGCTTCTGCGTCAGCGGATAGGGGACGACCAGCCCGAGACGCGCCAAAGGCATGCCCATGCGGGCATCCTCGCCAGCGACGCGAAGATCGCAGTGGAGCGCGAGCTCGAGCCCGCCGGCGATGGCGTCGCCCTGCATCATGGCGATCGTCGGGATGGGAAGCTCCTCCAGCGCATGCAGCGAGCCCTCGATCTCGGGAAGCTCGACCATGCCGTCTGCGCCGTTGGTAGTGCCGAGATCTTTGAGGTCGAGTCCCGCGCAGAACGCCTTGCCGGCCCCGGCGACGATGAGTGCGCGGATGGAGTCGTCGCGGGCGACCTCGTCGACCGCGCGTTGCAACTCCTCCAGCATGCGGAGCGTCATCGCGTTCCGCTTGTCGGGACGGTTCAAGGTGAGCGTGACGACCGCGCCGTCACGCGTCTGCAAAACCTGAGCGTCGGAGTCACTCATGGGCTAGAAGTTGTCCTTGAGCTCGCGGGTCTTCGCGAAGACGGCAATCGGGTCGTCGCCGAGATCGGGATACCGCGCCCGGACCGACGCCTGCAATTCGGTGCTCGATGCTCGCACAAACGGATTGGTGAGCTTCTCTTCGGCGATGGTCGAGGGAATGGAGGGTTGGTCGTCGGCGCGGAGAGCGCGCACACGCTCAATCTTGGCGTTGATGTCGCTGTTCGTGGGTTCGAGCGAGTGCGCGAACCGAAGGTTACCCTCCGTGTACTCGTGGCCACAATAGACGCGGGTCTCGTCGGGAAGCGCCATTAGCTTCGCGAGGGAGTGTGCCATCTGCTCGGCCGAGCCTTCGAAGAGTCGTCCGCAGCCCGCCGCGAATAGGGTGTCGCCGCTGAAGACACTGGGCGTTCCCTCCTGAAAGAAATAGGCGACATGGCCCTTGGTATGCGACGGGATGGCGATAGCGCGGCCGCGGACACCGACCACCTCGAATTCGTCACCGTCCGCAAGGGGCTCGGTCAACGCGGGGACGCGCCCCTCTTCTCCGGCCGAGCCGAGCACACGAATGCCGGGAACGGCGCGGGCAACCTCTTCGTTGCCGCCGACGTGGTCGAAATGCCAATGAGTGGCCAGAATCGCTTCCAGCTTCAGGTTGCGTCGCGCCACCTCGGCCAGAACCGGCGCCGCCTCGGAGCAGTCGACGATGGCGGCGCGGGTCCCGTCGGCGTGGATCAAGAGGTAGCCGTAGTTGTCGGAGAGCAGAGGGATGGGAACGATCTCCACGGGGCGGTCCTTTCGTGCCGGTCAGTGTCCTTCGGGTGCCGGTCAGTGTCCTTCGGGTTGGCCGCGGAGACCGGGAGCGGTCGCCGGACGCGCAGCGGCGAGTTCCAGCTGGCTGATCCGGGCGGCAAGGCTGACAAGTTCTTCACGGCCGGCGGTGTGTCGCTCGGTCAGATCGCCGAGGCGAAGGTCGCACTGGCGGAGCGTCCGCTCGACATCGCCGAGCCGGTGGGCGAGTTGGAAGAACTCGCCCCGGTCGGTGGTGCGTTCGTCTCGCAGCGTTTCGATGTGGGTGCCGAGCTCGCGCGTGGCGGCGATGGCCGCCGAGGCTTCCTTGGCCGCGCTCTCGAGCGTTCGCGCGGATTCTTCCAAGGTCTCGTTCACGCGTGCGAGGCGGGCCTGAATCTCCTCTTTCTCACTCGCTCGTGTGCTGTGGCCTTGTTCGACGCTACGGATCTGCGCTGCCTGCGCCGTCAGGGTATTCGTGACCTCCGCGAGTCGAGCGTGCATTCCGTGCTCGTCGTCGGCGCTGGCACGGCCGGTGGCCGCCTGAGCGTCTTGCAGGTCTCCGAGGCGACTCTCGTAGGTGGCCAGGGCTTCGTCGACCTGTGTCAGCCTGGTCTGCAGTGTCTCCTTGTCGGCGACACGTGCTGTCTGTTCTTTCAGTAACTCGCCCAGGCGTAGCTCCATACGCATGAGGCGATCTTCGACCTTGCCGGATTCGAGGTTGCGGCTCACCTGATCTCGAGAGAGCGAGTCGAGGTGCTCGCGGACATCGGCAATCGCCTGCGGCACTCCATCGCCGGGCGAGACGTCCAGGGGCGTTTCGCGCTCGCGGTTCAGGTTGCGCTCGAGCTCGGCCACGCGAGCGGTCTGGTCTTTCAGCAACTCGCCGAGCCGCATTTCGAGCCGCACCAGTCGGTCTTCGAGCTTGCCGGACTCGAGGTTTCGACTGACGTGGTCCCTCGACAGCGAGTCGAGGTGCTCGCGCACGTCCGCGATCGCCTGCAGCAGGCCGTCGCCCGTCGAGAGCGCCATGGTTGCCTCACGCTCTCGCTCGCTTGCAACAGCCCGTGCCTCTTCGAGATTTCGCTCGAGTTCGAGAACGCGACTCGTAAGCGTTGCGCGATCGTCGAGGACCGTCGATAGGCGGCCTTCGAGATGTGCGATCCGGCTCTCGAGGGGCGCGACGTCGGCCCGGGAGAGGACGTTGGCCCGGGTAAATACGGGGCCGAGACGCCGTACGACTTCGTGTTCGAACTCGCCGAGGGCCTGTTCCGCTCGTGCCTCGAGTTCGCGACCGGTTTCCTGTGCGCGACGACTGACCGTGTTCCGAACCTTGTCGATCTGTTCGAGCACCGTGTCGAGGCTCTGCTCCCCTTCCGGCAGCAGGGTCTTCCGAAGGTCGGAGAGCGAGCCGAGGAGTTGTTCGCCGCGTGCCTGCAGGCGGTGCAGCGGGTTCGTGTCGTCTTGCGACGCCTGTTTCTTCGCTCCGCTGCCCGGCCGTTCACGTGCGCTCATAGTGTCCTCCGTGGTCAGGCGAGACCGCGAGGATGCTACTCTGGGGCCCTTGTTGGTTCTGCGCGTTCGTGGGGCCTGACTCCCACGTCCGCGGCCGTCCTTGCGGCTGCTCATCGCTTGCTGACTCCGGTAGAAGAGTTGAGACCCAATTGGTGAAACGACGCCGAGGCCATCATGCGTCTACCTCGGTACGTGTTGCAAGTCGTTGCGGTCACCCCGCCGTCACTCGATTCCATAGGTGACGTTGATGCGCGCCTCGGTCGTGACGACGCCGGGCGCGACCGAGGTGTCGGGCGCCGACTCTGCCATGGCCATCCGCGCATGCGCTGCGTAGACGGGTCGCCCACCTCGCTCTACGGAGGCCTCGAGGACGTTGGTGAGACGGACGCCGAGCGAGGAGGCTACCGCCTGGGCCTGGCGTGCGGCATCGGCCCCCGCGAGTGCGAGCGCCTTGTCCTGGGCGCTGGCCGGATCTCGGAGGCTGAAGCTGAGACTGTGGATCCTGGCGGCCCCGGCCCGAATGGCCGCGTCTATCATGGCGCCGACCGCGTCTACCCGCCCGGATTCAGCCCGGATCTGGTGGATGGCCGTGTAGGCGATGATCTTCGGCGACTGTGGCTTCCTGGCGTGCCGAGGTTCCGGGTTGGGCTCGTACACCGGGTTCAGGGTGTATCCAATCGTTTTGACGCTGGCGCCGGGCCCCGCCGCCTTGGTCAAGGCCTCGAGGACCTTGCTGCCGCTCGCCGCCGCGTCCTTACGCGCCTGCTCGGCGGTCTGCGCGGTGTGCTCGACGGCGAAGTTGAGCTCGACCATATCCGGCGGGGTCTCGATCCTGCCGCTGCCGAGGACGATGATCCGTGGCGGCGGTTGCTCGCCTGCGGCGGTCACGTCCGGCGTTGCCGCCCCGAGAATTCCTACCAATCCGAGTAGTGCCCCAACGAAACCAGTGACCCGTCGACCCATGGCGACCCTCCCCCGCGCGCGATCCTACTGCTCGATGCGAGGCGAGACCAGCGTCGGGCGGTCATTGTCCGCGAAAACCCGTGGCCACCAGATAGAGCTCGGACGAGCCCTTGCGTGTGGCCGTGAGCCCGATGCGGCGCACTTTCCGGTGGCTCGTTACCAGGGCGGCCCGCGTCTCCTCTGCCTCGTCGCCCCCGAACGTTTTCAGGACGATCGCGCCGCCGGTTTTCAGACAGGCTGCGGCAACGCGGAGGGTATGCGCCGCGAGCTCGGCGGCGGCGGCTTCGTCCCGCGGGGCAATCCCAGTGAGCTTCGGCGCGAGGTCCGACAATACGACGTCGGCCTGTCCCTCCAGCAGGGCCAGGATGCTCGCCGGAAGATTCGGATCGCTGACGTCCGCGTTCAGCAGCCGGATCGCGCGGTTCGGCAGCGGATCGATCGCCACGCGATCGACGCCGACGATGCGTCCTTTCGCGCCGACGTGCTCGGCGATGACCTGCAGCCATCCCCCTGGCCACGCCCCCAAGTCGACGACGCGCTGGCCACGGGCGAGCACGCGGGTGCGTTTCTGAATCTCCTCCAGCTTGAAGGCGGCGCGGGAGCGGTAGCCTTCGCGCTTGGCGCGTTCGTAGAACGAATCCTTGCGATCGTAGGCCACGGGCCCTTCTTACCGCAAAAGAACTTTCCATGCCCGAGGTGCTCGTCTATACAGATGCGTTCCGTCGATGGAGTGAGGTGTGGTGATGGACCTGAACGACCGCCAGCATGAGGCCGTAGCGCACGGAGACGGGCCCGTTCTCGTGCTCGCGGGTGCGGGAAGCGGCAAGACCCGTGTGATTACGGCGCGGATCGCTGCGCTCGTCGAGGCGGGCGAGCCGCCATGGTCGATCCTCGCACTCACCTTCACCAACAAGGCCGCGGCTGAGATGCGTCGGCGTCTCGAGGCGACGATGGACGGGCGCGCGTCCGACGTATGGATGAGCACGTTCCACAGCGCGTCGGCGCGTATTCTCCGCCGGCATGCAGCGGTGCTCGGCTACACGCCCGCGTTCACGATCTACGATCAGCAGGATACGGCCAAGCTCATCCGACAGTGCATGGCCGATGAGAACATCAACGAGCAGACGATCACGCCAGCGAGCCTCGGTTGGTCGATCGACCGTGCCAAGAACGAAGCGCTCGAGCCGAAGGACATCAGCCGCCGGGGTGGGCCGTTCGCCGACACGATCGCGCGCGTTTACGCGCGCTACCAGCGCGAACTCGCGCGCCAGAACGCCGTCGATTTCGGTGATCTAATTCTCCTCGTCGTGCGTCTTTTCCGTGAGGCACCCGACGTGCTCGCGCAGTACACCGGACGGCTCCGTCACCTCCTTGTCGACGAGTACCAGGACACGAATCGCGCGCAGTATCTCCTGATGCGGGCACTCGTCGAGGGCGAGTCGCCGAATCTCTGCGTGGTTGGCGACGACGACCAGGCGATCTACGGCTGGCGCGGTGCCGAGGTGCGGAACATTCTCGACTTCGAACGCGATTTTCCGACGACGCGCGTCATTCGCCTGGAGCAGAACTACCGCTCGACCAAGACCATCCTTGCCGCGGCGGGCGCCGTTGTCGCCAACAACGCCGATCGGAAGGGCAAGACGCTCTGGACGTCCAACGACGAAGGCAACGCCGTGACCGTGACGGTCGCGCCCGACGATCTCACCGAGGCGCGGCTAGCGATTGCGGAGGCCAGTCGCCAGTTCGAGCGTGGGCGCACTCTCGGCGATATCGTCATCTTCTACCGCACCAACGCGCAGTCCCGTGCGCTCGAAGAAGCAGCCATGCGCGCGACCGTGCCGTACACGATCGTCGGCGGTATTCGGTTCTACGACCGGAAGGAGGTCAAAGATCTGCTGGCCTACCTCCGGGTGCTCGCCAATCCCGCGGACGATCAGAGCCTCGAGCGCATCATCAACGTGCCGACGCGTGGCATCGGTTCGCAGACGTTGGCAACGCTCCGTTTGAACGCCCGTGCCCGCGCCGTGTCGCTCGCGGCGCTGATCCTCGCCGGTGACGGCGACGACGGGCTCGGCACTGGGCCGACAGGTCGGGTGCGCGCGTTCGGGAAACTTCTCGGTCAGCTGAATACCGCTGTCGACGAATGCTCGACCGCCGCGTTGCTCGAGATGATCGTCGAGGAGACGGCGTATCGCGATCGGATCGAGCCCGCGGCGGCCGAGAACGTGGACGAATTGATCGGCGTCGCCCGCGATCTCGATGCGAACGCGCCCGAGGAGGAGTCGAACCGCGATCGGCTTCTCCGGTTCCTGGAAGACGTCGCGCTGCTCTCCGACTGGGACCGCGAGGAAGAAACTCCGGATCGGTTGACGCTGATGACCCTCCACACATCGAAAGGTCTCGAGTTTCCGGTCGTCTGCATCGTCGGCATGGAAGAGGGCATCTTTCCGCATCAGCGTTCGCTCGACGATCCCGCCGGGCTCGAGGAAGAACGCCGCCTTTGCTACGTCGGTATGACGCGTGCGCGCGAGGAGCTCTTTCTCTTTCGCGCCGAGCGCCGCCTACGTTTCGGCACCGTCAGCGAGCGACTGCCGTCGCAGTTCCTCGACGAGATCCCAGCACACCTCGTCCGTGAAGTCGGGGTCCGTCCCCGTCAGTCCTTCCGGTCGGGACAAGGAGCACGTCCTGGGTTCCGTCCCGGATCGCGTTCCACGTCGCGCTCATCCTCGCGTGCGCGCGACCAGGTCTCCGGCGACACCACGATGGACTACAGCTACAGCCAGGAGGCCAATAGCAATTCCGACGTGGGATTCGGATCCGGCACCGCGACGGCGGGCGAGGGCGGGCTCAGAACCGGCACTCGCGTCCGACACCCCACATTCGGCGTCGGCATCGTCCGCCGGAGCGAAGGCCGTGGCGACGCCGAAAAGGTATCGGTACAGTTCTCCCGCGCCGGCCTAAAGAAACTGATCCGCCGCTTCGCCAGCCTAGAAATCGTAGGCTAACCAAGGCCCCAAGCTTCCTAGACTCGCGGCCAACCCAGGGAGCAATCGCGGCTTTGCCGCGGTTCGCGACGCCCATCGGAGCACAGCCGCGGAGCGGCTGCGCGCACGGGGGCTTAAGTGTAGGGAGCAATCGCGGCTTTGCCGCGGTTCGCGACGCCCATCGGAGCACAGCCGCGAAGCGGCTGGCGCACGGGGGCTTAAGTGTAGGGAGCAATCGCGGCTTTGCCGCGGTTCGCGACGCCCATCGGAGCACAGCCGCGAAGCGGCTGGCGCACGGGGGCTTAAGTGTAGGGAG
>JAJCZP010000298.1 GCA_029262315.1 Deltaproteobacteria bacterium
GCCCTGCTCGCCCCCCGCCTGGTCGGGCCCGACCACGCCGGTGACATGCAGCACATTGAACGCGTCGACGACAATCATGCTGCTCCCCGCGCGGCTGTGCGATCGGAATCCAAGCCCCGGCTGCTTGATCCACCCACGCAAGACCCCTTTACTTCCCACCCCGGCCGAGGCAGCCGGGCCCGAGGATCAAGCCGCCCGCACCGGGCACACGAGGATACGCATGGCCATCCGGATCAAGGCACGCAGCGGCGAGCATGTCGAGCAGATGCTCCGCCGATTCAAGAAGCTCTGTGAAAAAGAGGGGCTGACCAAGGATGTCAAGCGCAAGGAGTTCTACGAGAAGCCCTCCGAACGCCGATGCCGCGCAGCCCGCAAAAGCCAGAACCGACGCCTCAAGGCCGAGGCCACCAGCTAACCATCCCGAATCACGCATCGACCCACACCACCCCGTCGCAAGGCGGGGTGGTTGCTTTGTGGGCACCCACGCCCCCCACGCCCGATGCAACCGCTAATGCCTTTTCGTCGTCCGGGTGCTATGCTTGCGACCCGCACGGGGCGGACACACGAGTACGAACTTTGTTTGGGTGTTGCTGGCCGGCTTGGATCGCCGGGGCGGTGGCACCCCCAGGGCGTGACGACGACACCATCGTCCGACCCACGCAACACCGTCTGATGGGCCTCGGTCCACAACAGGAGAACACCCGCATGGTGGGGACAATCACACTCGCAGCACTGGAGGGCTTCCCGTGGTGGCCCTATGTCATGGGCCCGATCGGTGGCGTCCTCGCCCTGATCATGGCCAAGGTCTTCAGCGCCTCGGTCATGAAGACCTCCGAGGGCGACGACGAGATGATCCGCATCGCCCAGGCCGTCCGCGACGGGGCCATGGCCTATCTCACACGCCAGTACAAAGTCGTCGCGGCCGTCTTCGTCGTCCTCGTCGCACTGCTCGGCCTGCTGTTCGTCCTGGGACTCCAGCCCGCCCTGACCATGCTCGGCGTGCCCATCGCGGGCTTCCTCTCGGGGCTCTGCGGCTGGTTCGGCATGAAGATGGCCACCAACGCGTCCGCACGCACCGCAAACGCCGCCAAGTCATCGCTCAACGAGGGCCTGACCATCGCCTTCCGCTCCGGTGCCGTCATGGGCCTGGTCGTCGTCGGCTTCGCACTGATCGATGTCTCGACCTGGTACCTCGTGCTCAATGCCGTCGGCGAGTACGGCCCACGCATCCTCACCACCATCATGCTCAGCTTCGGCATGGGCGCCTCGACCCAGGCCCTCTTCGCCCGCGTCGGAGGCGGCATCTACACCAAGGCCGCCGATGTCGGCGCCGACCTCGTCGGCAAGGTCGAGGCCGGCATCCCAGAGGACGACGCACGCAACCCCGCCACCAACGCCGACAATGTCGGCGACAATGTCGGCGATGTCGCGGGCATGGGCGCCGACCTCTACGAGTCGTACTACGGCTCGATCCTGGCGACCATGGCCCTCGGGGCCGCTGCCGCATTCACCATCCCGGGCCTGGCCGTCGCCGACGAGACCAACCTGGCACTCAAGCTCGCCACCGCCCCGATCGGCCTGGCGGGCATCGGCATCGTCTGCTCGATCATCGGCATCTTCGTCGTCAAGGCCAAGGAGGGCGCCAGCTTCGCCAAGCTCCTCAAGAGCCTCCACATGGGTGTCTGGGCCGCCTCGGCACTCGTCATCCTCGGAGCCGTCGCACTGCTCTCGACGCTCCTGGGCGGGCAGACCGGCGAGATGCTCGCGGGCGTCACTTCGTGGTTCGGCCTCTTCGGCTCGATCGTCGTCGGCCTCGCAGCGGGACTCGTCATCGCATTCGCAACAGAGTACTACACCTCCTACGAGCACAAGCCAACACGCACCATCGCAGAACAGGCACTCACGGGACCGGCCACCGTCATCATCGCGGGCATCGCAGAGGGCATGAAGTCCACATGGGCAGCCCTGCTCACAGTCGTCGTCGCCATCCTCGCGGCCTTCAGCTTCGCAGGGGGCACCGACAACTTCCTCATGGGCCTCTACGGCGTGGGCATCGCCGCCGTCGGCATGCTCTCGACACTGGGCATCACACTGGCCACCGACGCCTACGGCCCCATCGCCGACAACGCCGGCGGCAACGCCGAGATGACCGACCAGCCACCCGAGGTCCGCGAGCGCACAGACATGCTCGACAGCCTGGGCAACACCACCGCCGCAACGGGCAAGGGCTTTGCCATCGGCTCGGCGGCCCTGACCGCACTGGCCCTCTTCGCGGCCTTCATCCAGATCGTCCAGGGCCAGCTGACCAACCAGGCCCGCGAGTATGTCGACGCCACAGCCATCACCGCACCCGCCGACGCCGACTACTACGCCGTCTACCAGGGCTACAGCAAGTTCGCAGTCATCCACGAGACCGACGAGGACGGCACCATCGTCAAGACCGTCGACGGCTCGATGGTCATGGACATCACCCAGCACCTCTCGATCGACGAGCTGGCACAGGTCGGCACCGCCTACCCCGTCACCCACGCCGACGACGAGACGACCTACCACCTCACATTCCCAGAGGGGCCAGACGCGACCACCGCACCCGTCGCAACGCTCGCCTCGGCAACGCACGGCACGCTCAAGGATGTCCTGGCCTTCTACAATGTCTCGCTGGCCAACCCCAGCCTGCTCGGGGGCCTCTTCATCGGCGTGCTCCTGGCGTTCCTCTTCTGCGCCATGACCATGAACGCCGTCGGCCGCGCCGCCTACGCCATGATGCGTGAGGCCAGACGCCAGTTCGCCAAGATGCGCGAGGCCTTCCGAGCCCAGGGCATGAGCGAGGAACAGATCGCCAACCCGATGGAGTGGCCCAAGCGCGTCGAGTTCGAGGGCATCGAGTATCCCGACTACGCCAACTGCGTCTCGATCTCCACAGCCGGCGCCCAGAAAGAGATGGTCGTCCCGTCGCTGCTGGCCATCCTCGTGCCAATCGCCATCGGCCTGATCCTCGGCGTGCCCGGCGTCATGGGCCTGCTCGCAGGCGGGCTGACCTCCGGCTTCGCCGTCGCCGTCTTCATGGCCAACGCCGGCGGCGCCTGGGACAACGCCAAAAAGCTCCTCGAGTCCTACGGCAAGATCACCGCAGACGACATGCTCGACAACGCAGAGATCGCAGCCAAGATCCCAGAGGCCATCCGCGAGGCAATCCGCGCCAAGGCCGAGGAGATGCGCAAAACAGGCCACGGCTCAGACATCGTCTACGGCAAGGGCTCGGACGACCACAAGGCAACAGTCGTCGGCGACACCGTCGGCGACCCATTCAAGGACACCTCGGGACCCTCGCTCAACATCCTCATCAAGCTCATCTCCATCGTCTCGGTCGTCTTCGCAGGCCTCACCGTCAAGCTCGGCCCGGTCATCGGCGCCCTGCTCGGCATCAGCTAAGCCCCACACCCGCCACACACCAAACCCCCGGACACACAGCCGGGGGTTTGTCGTGCGCCAACGCACGCAACTCAGTCGCACCCAGCCATCCCCAGGATCGAACCGAGCTGATCGAGATCGACATTCCCACCCGTCAGGATCACACCCACACGCCCGCCCGTGACATCCTCGGGCCGCTGCCTCGCAAGCTCGATCAGACCCGCGACACCCAGCGCCGCCGTCGGCTCGATCACCAGCTTGAGCCGCTCGGACACCAGCCGCAGCGCCGATGCGATCGCCCCGTCCCCCACCGTGACCAGCTCGCTGACATGCGCCATGACCAGCGCGAAGGTGTGCCGACCCAGGCACGGCGTGCGGGCGCCGTCAGCGATCGTCTGCGGGTTGTCCACCGTGCACAGCCGCCCGGACGCAAAGCTCCGCGCCGCGTCGTCGCCAGCACAAGGCTCGACCCCCACGACCCGGCAACCCGGCGACCGCCCACGCGCCGCCACCGCCGACCCGGACAACAACCCCCCGCCCCCGCACGGCACAAAGAGCCAGTCCAGCTCGCCCACCTCGCCAAACAGCTCCCATGCCGCGGTCCCCTGACCCGCGATCACCGCCGGGTCGTCGTATGGCGGAACGATCGTCAGCCCCTCGGCCCGGGCGATCGCACCCCCCACCGCCTCACGAACCTCCCGCCCCCGGTCGTAGGTCACGATCCGCGAACCCGCTGGCGCCCCAGCGAGATACCCCCGCGTCGCGTCGAGCTTGATCCGCGGCGCGTCAGCCGGCATCACGATCACCGCCCGCACGCCCAGCAGCCCCGCAGCACACGCCACCGCCTGGGCGTGATTGCCCGACGAATAGGTCAGCACCCCGCGCCCGCGAGCAGCCCCATCGAGCGTCGCCATCGCGGCGTACGCCCCGCGAAACTTGAACGCCCCGACCCGCTGGAACTGCTCGCACTTGAGAAACACCCTCGCCCCGACCAGCCCGTCGAGCGTCCGCGAGGTCACCACAGGCGTGCGATGCGCCACGCCCGCCAGCACACGCCCCGCAGCCTCGATCGACGCGGGCGACACAGCCCGCGCCAGAGCCGCGTCGGGCCCATCACCCGAACACGGCAGCAGGCCGCCAGTCGACTCGTTCAGCGGCGCGTGATCCATCACACCAAGCCTACGCCGACCCGCACCCAGAGCACCCGACACACGCCCTTGCCGCTCGAATCTCAGATCACACGAAAAAACGACCACCCCCCGGATGAGGGATGGTCGCCGGAGTTTGTGCTCCTGCACGGGCTGCGCGACAGCAACCCCGTCGAGCTGCCGCTTATGGGCGCAGCCCCTTGATACAGACACTTGTTTTCACTGGATCACCTCCTTCGGCACGGTGCATCCCAGCCGCCACAGCCTGTCGCTGCCGCCGGGTTCATTCCCCCCGGGCCGTCACCCGGGGCTCACCGCCCGCATCCGCAGGCCCGCTAGCTGGCCCATGGGATCCGGTCGTCGCTCCGGTCGGGCCCGTCCCGGGTGTCGGGTTCTCCGTCCCAAGCAGCGGGCCAACCTCGGCAAGACCCAGCATATCGACAACCCGCCCGGGCCCACAAGAAAAAAAACCAGACCACTCACCCCTCCAATTCGTCGAACGCCCCGAGCTCAGCCTGCTCGTCCAGATACGCCTGGAACGCACCGGTCTGGTAC